>DVMU01000189.1 GCA_018714825.1 Candidatus Pullichristensenella excrementigallinarum | reverse complement strand
GGCGCTCAAACGGTGGGATCGCTGGGTCTATGTCGAGGATCACTGTAAAATCGATGCGGAATTGTCCCTGTATTCCTGCAACCGAAACAAGCGGCCCTATCCTGCGGACAGCTTCGGCCTGCAGATGCAGGAAAACGGGCTGTTGCGTCCCGATGATTTTCGGCACGAACAGTATCTTTTGATCCGGGAAGGGGAAAAGACGGTACTGTTCAGCGGCTGTTCGCACAAGGGAATCTGCAACATCGCAACCTGGTTCCAGCCTGATGTCCTGATCGGAGGATTTCATTTTTCCAAGCTCGATCCCCGTGGAAAGGGAGCCGATCAGCTGCAAAAGGCCGAGCGGGTGCTCTTGCAATTTCCGACGCTCTACTATACCGGCCATTGTACCGGCGAAGAGCAGTACCGCTTTTTGCGACAATCCATGGGAGATCGCCTGCGTGCGCTTTCTACCGGTCAGCTGATCTGCCTGGACTGAAAGGCACGGGCAGGATAAGAGAAAAAGCGGCAAAGGCTCCTGGAACAGGGCATATGGGCACGGCTGTGCGAAGCGGCCAGGCGCTTTTGAACAGGGATTTGCTTGCGGGAAAGGGAGGTCCGGCCATGATCCTTCAGATTCTTGGAGCTTCGGGAACGGGAAAAAGTACATTGGGCAGCGCCTTGGCGAGCGAAATGGGATTCCCGCTTTTGCGGAGCGATCATTATCTGTGGCCGAATGAGGAATTTGATGTGCCGCGACCTGTGCAGGAGCGCCGCAGAATGCTGCAGGAGGATATCGATCGATTTCCCTCTTTTATTTTGGATGGCGGAATCAGCTGGTTTTTTCCCCAAACGCTCTTTCCCGATTGGATTGTGCTGCTTCGTTGCCCTGCGCAGACGCGAATGGAACGGCTGCATCGCCGGGAGACGCAGCGCTTCGGAAACTGGCAGGACCCCAGGCACCCCCATCACCAGATCACGCGGGAGTTTTTGAAATGGGCCGCCGGGTATGAAACGGCCGGGGAAGAGGAGTCCAATTCCCTTTGCGCCCATATGAAGCTGCTCGCGGATGCGCGCTGTCCGGCGCTGATCCTTTGGAGCGACGAAGATCTCGATGGGCTCGTTCGCCGAATCCTGGACGCCGTGCAATGGGAGAAGAATGCGGCGGATTTTTAGAAAGAAATGAATGCTGCCAATCTGTCCGGATTTTCGCGCACTCCGTTTCCCCCGTTGCGGGGGTGGCGTCTACTCGCACGACCCGCAATGATGTTGTCGGTTTTGCAGGAACCGTAATCGCCGCAAGTCCTTTCAAGGGTTCAATTTTGCCTGCGCATTTATTTACAGGGCCCGGGCATACAGCGCGCCGCCAAACAGGGCTTCCAGCCCGCGAACGATGGGTTTTTCCTGTCCCGGAAGGGAATTTCTGTCCAACGCGTTGATGACGGGCGTTTCATACGCAAGAAGCTGCAATTCGCCCATCCTGCCACACACGGAGAAAACGCTCCCCAGTAGGGCTTCGGCGCTTTTCATCATCCCCATAACGGTTACCGCACAATCCGCAACGCAGTCAACGGTAAGCGCACATCCATAGCGCCTGCCTGTGTAAAATTTTATGGAATTATGTCGTGATGCCGCGCCCTGGTACAAGGCTGCACGCCCGTAAATTTTCATTGCCATTATGTCAGTTGATTTGAAACATGGGCTCCTTTCTGCACCTGTTTGGCGTTAGCGGCGCAATATTCTCCGCCCTGTATATTAGCGGAAATATGTCCGTACCGTTGCAACGGCGGTTTCTACCGCCACAGGGCATCCGTTCCGGTTGATTATGTCTATTATTAAGCAAGCCACAAGGTCGATTTTTTTGCCTTTCAGAGGCCTTATGAGGATAGGAGACATACTGAGCTTGCCTCGATGTAGATGGAATACGCAACAGCATAGAGGCTGCCGCTTCCGGCTTTGTACCCAAATCCAAAACATGCCCTGGCACCAGCGGTTGTGATTTGGAAAAGAGGAATGGCAGCGTGAGCGCGCTTTGACTTTTGTAAAAAAATCGGAGCAAGCGATGAGCTTGCTCCGATGTGGTGCTGGTGGTGGGACTTGAACCCACACGGTATCGCTACCAACGGATTTTGAGTCCGTCACGTCTGCCATTCCATCACACCAGCAGGACGTTGCGAAAACTATTATACACCATGTTGGCAAAAAAATCAACCCCTAGGCAAAAAAACGTTTCTCGTGTATAATAGGGAAAGCGACCAGTGGAAGGAGGCGAATCGCGTGCAGGCGGACGAGCAGAAACTGCTTCAGCGTGCAGGGAAAGGCGATGCGCAGGCGTTTAATGCGCTGATGGCTCAGCAGGAAGGCCGGATGTACGCGGTGGCGCTGAGAATGTGCGGAAATCACGAGGACGCGCAGGATTGTATGCAAGAGGCAATGCTGCGTATTTTTCGCGCGATTTCGAGTTTTAAAGGGCAATCCACATTTTCCACCTGGGTCTATCGCATTACCATGAACACCTGCTTGGACGAATTGCGACGCGCCAAGCGCCGCAAAGCCACTTCTTTGGACGAGCGTCTGGAAGCGGGATGGTCGCCCGTAGATACCGGGGATTCCCCGGAACGCCACGCGCTGCGTTCCGAACAGCGCCGCGCCATTGATCGGGCGATCCGGCTTTTGCCGGAAGACATGCGTTCCGCGATTGTGTTGCGGGATATTCAGGGAATGTCTTATGAGGAAATTGCCGAGATTCTTTCCGCGAACGTGGGAACGATCAAATCGCGCATCAGCAGGGGGCGTTCCCGGCTGCGGGAAATTCTTTCCGAACAAGCGGAACTTTTTGACCGCTCCGACGTCTAAAAAATGAAATCAAAGGAGGGAGGGGTGCGCATGGATTGCAGAGAATTTCTGGAGCGGCTGGATGCGCTTATCGATTGCGAAGCAGACGCCGCAGACAGGCAAAAAATGTTGGAACACGCGAAGCAGTGCGCCTCCTGTTCCCGGGAACTTCGCATGGCGCAGGCCATTCGCGAAACCATGCTGGAAATGGATCAAGGCATTGTTCCGCCGCTGACCGCGCAGGCCGCATGGCGCAAGGCTGTCAAAGCGGAGGCCGGCAAGCGAAGCAGGCGGGGAATGTATCGCGCGCTGTGCGGTTTGGCAGCGGCTTTCGTCGTACTCGTGGGAACGACGGCGGTCTTCCGTCAAACGGGGGTGCTGGATTTTGAAACGGAGACGGGAGCCGGGCCGATGCGCACGAGCGGAACCGTTTCCCAGATAGAATACTATGGCCGGCGGCCTTCTTACGATCAGGAAGTCGCCGTGGGCAGGGCGGCCGTCGTCGAGTCGGATGGCGAGGAAACAACCGTTCAGCCGATTGTCGGGGATGGTGCGAGAAGCGTTCCTCAAACCACAGGGGCGGAGCCGGAAACGACGGGGATGGCTTCTTCCCCGGAAGGCGCGGATGCGTTGGAAACCGAGGATACACAGGCCGCAGATCGGGAACGCCTGATGGTGCGCAGCGCCACGCGGGAGATGTATTCGGAAGACTTTGATTCCGCGCGCAGCGCCATTGAGGATTTGGTGGAAGAATATGACGCCAGCTTTGTCAGCAATGCCCTGGATACTCAGGGAGGCGTGCGCAAGGCGGTTATGGCCATCGACGTGCCGATGGAAGATCTGGAGAACTTCCTGCAAGCGGTGGATTATGTGGGTCAGGTGACCTATTCCGAAGTGCGTTCGGAAGATATTTCCGATAATTATTACGACGCACAGGGCCGATTGGAAACCCTGTCGGCAGAAAAAGAGAGGCTGACCGAGCTGATTGCGTCGGCGGATTCCTCCGAGGAAATGGAAACGCTCAAGGCGCAATTGGAGGATGTCTATCAGCAGATGGATGTGCTGGAGGGGAAGATTCGTGGCTTTGATGCGCAGATGCGCTATGCCCGAGTCGATGTGACCCTCATAGAAGGGAGTCCGGAGGTTGTCCCTGTTGGGACGACGAGCGGAGAGATTCAGCAGGGTTTCTCGCGTTCCATGCAATCCCTGGGAGATTTCTTTGGGGACATGGCCGTTTCTCTGGCCGTCATCGCTCCGTACGCGGGTTTGGCATTGGCCTTGGCCGTATGCATCGGAATCGTGGTTGTGCTTGTCAAGCGGCGCAAACATGGCTGATGAATAAATTCATTCTGCAAAAACGGGAGGGATGAAAGATGAAGAAGCTTGTATCTTTGCTGGTTGTGATCGGAATGCTGGCTCTGAGCGCTGCGGCGTTTGCCGAGGGCACGACGTTGAACGTGAGCGGCGAGGGCGTCGTGTTCCTGGAAAGCGACATGGCGATTATTACATTGGGCGTCCGGGAAACCAATACGGATGTGCTGGTCGCGCAGACGACGGTCAATGAAAAGATCGCTTCCGTGCGCAAAGCGCTCTTGGAAGCGGGAGTGTCAGAAAGCGATTTTAATACCGACAATATCAGCATTTATGCCAATTACGACTATTCGGATACGGTGGAGAAGATTGCAAGCTATACCGCATACAATTCCCTCTCGATCCGTACCACGGATATGGAAAATGTCGGCGCGTTGATTGACGCGGCGTTCCAGGCGGGCGCGAATACGCTGGATCAGGTGCAGTTTACCGTGCAGGACGATACCCAGGCGCGGGAGCAGGCGCTGACCGGCGCCATCGAGGACGCCATGCGCAAGGCCGAGGTCATGGCCTCTGCCGCGGGAATGGCGGTGGATTCGATTGAAACCATTACGGAAGGATACAATTATTCCTACGACAGCGGCCGCAACGTAATGTATGCCGCGACGGATAGCGAGGCTGCGGCGGGCACGATGATCCAGGCCGCCCTGGTCAGCGTCAGCGCCACGGTGACGATGGAATTTG
>DVMU01000188.1 GCA_018714825.1 Candidatus Pullichristensenella excrementigallinarum | reverse complement strand
TTGAGATCAAAGAGCGCAGCGCGCGCACCGGCCGCAATCCTTCTACGGGCGAAACCATCGAGATTCCTGCCAGCAAGATTCCGGCGTTCAAGCCCGGAAAAGTTTTGCGCGAGGAGTTCTAATTCATCTTTTTGCGGTAGGGCGGCTTCTTGTGAAGGCGCCCTCTTTGGTATGAAATCAAGATCAGAAAAGGCATGGCCTGAAAAGAGGTTACTCTATGAGCAGAAAGTCCATCGAGGCAAAAAAACCGGTTGAGCGCGTGGAAGCAACCTCCATGCGGCTGGATAAATTTCTCAAGGTTTCGCGCCTGATCAAGCGGCGGAGTGTGGCAAATGACGCCTGCTCCACGGGACATATCACCGTCAACGGCAAGGAAGGGAAGCCGGGAACCGATGTCAAGGTCGGCGATGTGCTTGGCGTTCGATTTGGCGAAAAATACTCAGAATATGAAATCCTCTCCATTGGGGAACACGCGATGAAGCAGGATGCGGCGGGCATGTACCGCGTCCGGCAATGACGGCGTGGGCGGTGCTTGTCGCCGCCGGGAAGGGAACCCGCGCCGGGTTTTCCGGCAACAAGGTTTTCCAGCGATTGGGAGGAAAGACCGTTCTGTCCCGGGCCTTGGAGGCGCTTGAAAAGGCGGAAGCATTCGAGGGAATTGTCCTGGTCATTTCGAAAGAGGATGAAGCCGCCTATGAGGATTTGAAAAGAGACGAAGGGCCTTTCGAGCGGGTGAAATTCATTGCCCATGGCGGAGAAACAAGACAGGAGTCTGTTTTTAATGGATTAAAGTCTGTTCCTGAAGGGGTGGAGCTTGTCGCCATTCATGACGCCGCGCGCCCCTTTGCCACTGCGGCAATTTTTCAGGAATCGCTTTGTCTGGCGCAGCGCGTCGGCAGCGGCGTGATTTCGCATCCGGTTGCGGATACGATCAAACAAATTGATCCGGAAACCGGCCGAACCCACACGCCCAATCGCTCCGAATTGCGCGCCGTGCAGACGCCGCAGAGCTTCCGATTGCAGGAAATTCTGCGCGCGCACAGTTTGGCGGCGCAGGAGGGCTATACAGGGACGGATGACGCGCAGCTTTACGAGAAGTATATTGGACCGGTTCGCCTCTTCAGCATCCTTCCGGATGCCTATCGGAATATCAAGCTCACAACAAGAGAGGATTTTCTGCGCTTTCAAAGGCCACTTTTTCGCGTGGGAACCGGATATGACGCACATCGGTTGGTACGGGGGCGCCGCCTTGTGCTATGCGGCGTAGAGGTTCCGCACGACCGCGGGTTGGACGGGCATTCGGATGCGGATGTGGCGACGCACGCGCTGATGGACGCGATTCTCGGAGCGTTGGGGGAAGGCGATATCGGGCGACATTTTCCCGATACCGATGATCGCTATCGCGGCATTTCGTCGATGAAGTTGCTGAAGAAAGTGATGGATCTGGTTCGGAAACAGGGCTATCGCGTGGAGAACGCAGATGTGACGATCGTCGCTCAAAAGCCAAAGCTGCTTGCATATCTTGATGCGATGCGCCTTCAGCTTTCCGCGGCGTTGGACTGCCCGGCGGTAAACGTCAAGGCAACGACGACCGAACGCATGGGGTTTGAAGGAGAGGAGCAGGGGATTTCGGCACAAGCGGTCGTGCTGCTTGCAAAGGAGGACATGTAAAATGATCGGCATCATCGGCGCTTTGGAAATTGAGGTTGAACGCCTCATTGAAAATTTAGAAGAGCCCGTGCGTCAAACCTGCAGCGGGATTTGTTATGTTCGCGGTCGCCTGATGGGCCGCGAAGCGGTCGTCACCCGCGGGGGGATCGGCAAGGTCAACGCGGCGGTATGCGCTCAAACCATGGCATTTTTGTACAAGCCGAGCCTGATCATCAATTCGGGAGTCGCGGGAGCGCTCGATGGAAATTTGCGCGCAGGGGACGTCGTGATCGGGACGGAAATCGTGCAGCACGATGTGGATACCACCGCCTTGGGGGACCCTCCGGGATTGGTTTCCACGATCAATCGAATCTATTTTCCCTGTGATGAAAGGGCTTCGCAGGCGATTCTGGATGCGTCAAAATCTCTGGATATCTATGCGGTGCGCGGACGGATCGCTTCGGGGGAACAGTTCGTTGCAGATTCCGGCCGGAAATCAGAAATCGTGCGCCTTTTTTCCGCGTCCGCATGTGAAATGGAAGCGGGCGCGATCGCGCAGGTATGTTATCTCAATCAAATCCCCTGCGCGGTAATTCGTTCGATTTCCGATGGGGGAGACGAATCGGCCGCCATGTCCTATGAAGAATTTCTGCCGCTCGCAGCGCGGAATTCTTCAGAATTGGTCCTGGAATTTTTGAGAAATACCGCCAAAGATTAAATGCGGGTAAAGATATGAAAACCCTTAAAAAACTATTGCTTTTTTGACCGTCTTTCGCTATAATAGTCAGAGATGGTCAATTTCTTTTTTGAGGATTTTCGAGGTGAGAAACAATGGCGCAATTGAGCGATTCCATTGAGCGGTTTATTAAGGAATTAATGGACCAGGACAGCCAGGTCGAGGTGCGCAGGAACGAGCTGGCGCAGCATTTCGGTTGCGCGCCGTCGCAGATCAATTATGTGTTGGCGACTCGCTTTTCTGTCGATCACGGATATCTGATCGAGTCCCGACGCGGAGGCGGCGGTTATGTGCGCATTGTGCGAATGCGCGAACACGCGGAAGGGAATTTGCTCGACGCGCTGATCAAGCGCGTGGCCAATTCCATCGATGAAGATTCCGCGTGCGCGATCATCGCCCACTTGCTCGATCGCAAAATTATTTCCCGCAACGAGGCGCTTTTGATGCGCGCCGCTGTGGGGAAAAATGCTTTGGCGCTGCCAATCAGCGCAAAGGACGTTCTTCGCGCAGCGATTCTCAAGAATATGCTGTCGCAGGCGTTTCGAAATCTGGAGGGAGGCGAAGTCCGATGATGTGCGATGAGTGCGGCATCCGGCCTGCGAAATTTCATTTGACGACAATTTCCGGGGAGGAAAAGGTCGAAAGGAATCTTTGTCCGGTATGCATGGCAAAGTATCAAAAACAGCTTCCAGGGCTGGATTTCACCAATCTTGCGGGCCTGATCAGCGGCTTTTTGGGAGCTGCCGGTGCGCAGGGCAACAAATCCAGCGAGGCGGAGGACGCATCGACGGATCTGGTCTGTCCCAATTGCGGTGCCACATATAAGGAATTTCAGAAAAGCGGAATGCTCGGCTGCGTCCATTGCTATCAGGCGTTTAAAAAGCCGCTGGAACCGCTTTTGATGCGCGTGCATGGAAATACGCAGCACGCAGGACGCATTCCCGGCGGGGTAAAGAGCAATGTATCGATTCAGATGAATATCGATCGTCTCAAGCAGCAATTGGTCAAGGCAATTGCGCAGGAGGAATATGAGGAGGCGGCCACGCTGCGCGATCAGATTCGCGCGCTAAAAAACCAGATTGCGGAGGAAGATGGGCGTTCGGAGGTGGAAGACCATGAGTGAATTTGTGCAGGCCCCGGAACAGGACGTGGTCGTTTCCTGCCGCGTTCGACTCGCCCGGAATTATGAGGATCTTCCCTTTTCGGCAAAACAGACGCGCGAGTGCGCAAGCGAAGTTATCGATCGCGCGAGCACGGCCATCGGACAAAGCCAGGAAGGGAACGCTTACCAGCTTTTGCGCATGTCGGAATTGGAAGAGGATATGCGCAGGAAATTGGTCGAGCACTATCTGATCAGCTATGATCTTCTCAAATTCTGGCAGCGTTCGGCCGCGCTGATCTCTTCGGGGGAAACGGTTTCGGTCATGCTCAACGAGGAAGACCATCTGCGCATTCAGGGCTTGATGCCCGGGCTGCAGATCGAGCGCGCGGCGGAATTGGCGTTTTCAGCGGATGATGTGCTGGGCGCAAAATACGCCTTTGCCTTTGATCCGCAGTGGGGCTATCTCACCAGTTGCCCGACAAACGTGGGAACCGGTATGCGCGCAAGCGCCATGTTGCATCTTCCGGCGCTCTCCACTTCCGGGCAGATGGGCGCGGTGTTGCAGGCGGTTTCCAAACTGGGCCTGACGGTGCGCGGACTATATGGGGAGGGCAGCGAGGCCTTAGGGCATCTTTACCAGCTTTCCAACCAGGTAACGCTCGGGCGAAGCGAGGAAGATGTGATCCGCTCTTTGGTCGCGGCGACCGAGCAGATCGTGGGCCATGAGCGCGCGGTACGCGAGCATACGGAGAAGAAAGATATGTTGTCCTTGCAGGATACGCTCCTTCGCTCTTGGGGCGTCGCTCAAAATGCCCGCCTGATGAGCGCGAAAGAACTGATGCGCCGCTATTCGGATATCCGCTATGCGGCAAGCATGGGCTATTTGCACGCGCCCCTGCGCGGGCTGGATAAATTGATGATGGATTTGCAGCCCGGTTCATTGGGCGTGTATTCGGGAAAGCTGATCGGGGAGCGGGAAGGCGAAATTTTGCGTGCCAAGCTGCTGGGCGAAAAGCTCCGAGAATTGGTAACAGACTGACGGAGGTACAAAATGGCGTATTTTGCGAAATTTACCGAGCGAGGACAGCGCGCGCTTTTGACGGCGCAGCGCGAAGCCGCGCAGCTCGGAAGGACATATGTGGGAACCGAGCATTTGCTGCTGGGCGTATTGAGCGATCCGGGAGCGGCGTCGGTGGTGCTCAAGGATATAACGCTTGAAGCGGCCAGGCGGGAAATCCTGCAAATTCTTGGCCGTGGCGAGGACAATTCTCCGGTTAAAACCATGGTCTATACGCCGCGCACGAAAAAGGTGCTGGAACAGAGCGTCCGCGAGGCGCGGGATCTCAAGCAGAACTATGTGGGTACCGAACACATTCTTCTGGCGCTCATGCGCGAGCGCGAGGGCGTCGCGGCGCATGTCATGATCAAGATGGGGATGGATCTGAACAAAGCGAGGGAAGAATTGCTGCGCGCGCTTTCCGGTTCGGACGAAAATGGAACGTCCGGCGGCGCGCAGGATCAGGAGACGCCCGTTTTGGATCAATTCGCGAGGGATTTGACCAAGGCCGCGCAGGCGGGGGAACTCGATCCTGTCATCGGCCGCTCGCGGGAGATTGAACGCATCGTACAAATTCTCTCGCGCCGTACCAAGAACAACCCCGTATTGATCGGGGAGCCTGGTGTGGGCAAATCCGCGATCGTAGAGGGTTTGGCGCAATTGATCGTGGAGGGAAATATTCCTGAAATTTTGCGCGGCAAGCGGGTGGTTTCGTTGGATTTGGCCGGCATGTTGGCAGGCGCCAAATATCGGGGAGAATTCGAAGAGCGCCTGAAAAACGCCATGGGAGAAATTCGCAAGGCGGGAAATGTAATTCTCTTTATCGACGAATTGCATACCATCGTCGGTGCGGGCGCGTCGGAGGGCGCGATTGAC
>DVMU01000187.1 GCA_018714825.1 Candidatus Pullichristensenella excrementigallinarum | reverse complement strand
TGTTCGGAAACGACTATCCCACGCATGACGGAACCGGCGTGCGGGACTATATTCATGTGATGGATCTCGCACAGGGGCATGTGGACGCGATCCGCTATGCCCAGAGAAATTCCGGATGCGAGGCGTTTAATTTGGGAACCGGAGTGGGATACAGCGTGATGGATCTGGTGAATACCTTCGAGCGCGTCAACGGCATTCCGGTCAAGCATGTGTTCGGAGCGCGCAGAGCCGGAGATCCAGCTGCGATCTATGCCCGGCCCGACAAGGCCAAGGCAATCCTGGGCTGGGAAAGCCGGCATACGTTGGAGGACATGTGCCGCGATGCGTGGAATTGGCAGAAACAGAATCCAAAAGGTTACAAATAGGAACTGGAATTGTTGCACAGGGTATGATATAATCAGGCTGCGGGGATAACCCCGCGGCCATTCTTTTACGATGGAGGAATTGCATGATACAGCATATGATCGCGGTTCTTGATCTCGGAAGTCCGGAAAACACGCGCATTGCCCGGGAAATTCGCGCCCTGGGCGTGTATAGCGAAATTCATCCGCACGACATCGCCCCGGATGCGCTCAAGGCGATGCAGGGAATTCGCGGAATCATTCTCAATGGCGGAGAAAACCGAGTTGTTGACGGCAAGTGCGTCGACGTGGACCCGGCGATCTATGATTTGGGAATTCCGATCCTCGCGGTTGACCATTCCAGCCCCGGCCATCCCGCGGACTATCCCGCGTGGCCGGAAGAGGATAGCGAGGTTCTGGATCAATTCCTGCATACCTGCAAGGCCGAGCGCAATTGGAATATGGACAATTTTATCGCCGATCAGATCGAGCTTTTGAGAAAGCAGATCGGGCAGCGCAAGGTACTCCTGGCGCTGTCCGGCGGCGTGGATTCTTCCGTGGTCGCGGCGCTGCTTCTCAAGGCGGTGGGAGATCGCCTGACCTGCGTGCACGTCAATCACGGCCTGCTGCGCAAGGGAGAACCGGAGCAGGTTGTGCGCGTGTTCCGCAAGGAGATGGGCGCCAACCTGATTTATGTGGACGCGGTCGATCGCTTCCTTGATAAGCTGGCCGGCGTGAGCGACCCGGAACAAAAGCGCAAGATCATCGGCAAGGAATTTATCCGCGTGTTCGAAGAAGAAGCGCGCAAGCTCGAGGGCATAGAATTGCTCGGGCAGGGAACCATCTATCCGGATATCGTGGAAAGCGGCACGAAGACGCAAAAGAGCATCAAGTCGCACCACAATGTGGGAGGGCTTCCCGAGGATTTGAAATTTGAATTGGTGGAGCCGCTCAAACAGCTTTTCAAGGATGAAGTGCGCGCGTGCGGAAAGGCGCTGGGTCTGCCCGACGATATGGTCTATCGGCAGCCTTTCCCCGGCCCCGGACTGGGCGTGCGCTGCCTGGGCGCAATCACCCGCGACCGGCTGGAAATCGTCCGGGAAAGCGATCAGATCCTGCGCGAGGAGTTCAAAAACGCCGGTTTGCAGGGCAAGGTCTGGCAGTATTTCACGGTGGTGCCGGATTTCAAGTCCGTCGGCGTACGGGATGGAAAGCGCACGTTCGATTATCCCGTCATCTTGCGCGCGGTGAATACGGTCGACGCCATGACTGCTTCGGTCGAACAGGTGGATTGGCCCGTGCTTTCGCGCATTACCGAACGTATCCTGCGGGAAGTTCCCGGCTGCAATCGCGTGCTCTACGATCTCTCGCCCAAGCCCGTGGCGACGATTGAGTGGGAATAAAGCGGCAAATAGCGAGCCCTGTTGTTTGTAGAGCAGCAGGGCTTGATTTTTTCTGGATGTCTGAAAAGCTTTTTTTGGCAATGGCGTGAGAACTCTCGCGCGGGACAAAACAGAAGGAAAATATGACGGCTGTCCTTTTTTCGGGAAACGCCCGTTTTAAAGGGAGGAAGAAATCCTTTTCGATGCGCAGGATAGAATTTTAGATATATTTGCGCATCTGTTGTAGGGCGGCCTTTTCCAGGCGGGAAACTTGTGCCTGCGAGATGCCGATTTCCGAAGCCACCTCCATTTGCGTGCGTCCCTGAAAGAAGCGGCGGTGGATGATGCTGCGTTCGCGCTCGCTGAGCCGGTCCATGGCCTGCTTGATGGAGAGATCGCGCACCCATTCATCTTCGGTCACGCGGTTGTCCCGCACCTGATCCATGACATAGATGGCGTCCGCGCCATCCTGATAGACCGGGTCATAGAGGGAAACCGGATCCTGGATCGCCTCCAGGGCCAGAACGACATCCTCTTCACGGATCTGCATTTCGCGGGCAATTTCGGCGACGGTGGGTTCTCTGCCGATGCGGTAGCCGAGCGCCTCGCGCGCTTTGAGCGCCTTGTAGGCAGTATCGCGCAGGGAGCGGGAAACCCGAATGGGGTTGTTGTCCCGCAGATAGCGGCGGATTTCGCCTACGATCATCGGCACGGCGTAGGTAGAGAAGCGAACGTTTTGAGATGTATCGAAATTGTCAATGGCTTTGATTAGGCCGATACAGCCCACTTGGAACAGATCGTCCACGCTTTCGCCGCGATTGTGAAAACGCTGAATGACGCTGAGAACCAGCCGCAGGTTTCCTTGGATAAATTCGCGGCGCGCGTCCATATCGCCCGCGTGGATTTTGGGAAACAACTCGCGCATTCGCTCGTTGTTGAGAACCGGCAGCGTCGAGGTGTCCACGCCGCAGATTTCCACTTTGTTGATGGCCATTTTTCCACCTCCACGGCAAGAGTATTGCCGCGGATTCCCTGGGATATTCAGATTGGAGCGGACGGAAAGGGAGGCGTTTTCCGCTTTGACGGCAGATGTTGGAATTCGTCCGGCGTGGACACAAATTTCTTTTCGGGAAATCTTGCCAAGGAGTCAAAATTCTTATAGAATAAAGACGGAAAACCCGGAAAACGGAAAAACACAAAGAAAGGAAATATCCAAATGAATGATTTTACGTTTTTGAGCCCCACAAGGCTGATTGTCGGGAGAAATGCGGAAGAACAAACCGGCGAGTGGATTCGGCGCTATGGCGGCACCAAGGTGCTCGTGCATCACGACAGCATGTATTGTAAAACGAGTGGGTTGGTGGACAAAATCATAGAAAATATTCGCGGCGCGGGTCTTGAAGTGGTGGAACTTGGCGGCGTGGTTCCCAACCCGCGTTTAAGTTTGGTCTATGAGGGAATCGAATTGTGCAGGAAGGAAGGCGTGGACTTCCTGCTTGCGATTGGCGGCGGAAGCGTAATTGATTCGGCCAAGGCCATTGCTATGGGCATCCGGTATGCGGGGGATGTATGGGATTTCTTTGTGGAAGATAACGGCGTTGTGCGCGCGGTGGAAACCGAGCCGTGCGTGCCGGTGGGCGTGGTGCTCACCATTGCGGCTACGGGCTCGGAGGGCTCCAATAGCTGCGTCATTACCAAAGAGGATGAAAATCTCAAGCGTTTCTGCGATAACGATTTCCATCGCCCGGTATTTGCCATCGAGAACCCGGTTTTGACCATGAGCTTGCCCAAGTTCCAGACGGCTTGCGGCGTGATCGATATTTTTTCCCATTCCATGGAACGGTATTTTTCCGACGAGGGCGTGGGCCACGATCTGACGGACTATCTCTGCGAGGCGATTTTCCATACCTGCATGGATTGCGGGCGCAGATTGATGGCGTATCCCGACGATTACGACGCCCGCGCCAATATCATGGTGGCCTCCACGATTTCGCACAACGGCCTGACCGGCATGGGACGGCGCAACAACGGAGACTGGGGTTCGCACTTTATTGAGCACGAGCTCTCCGGGGAATATGACGTAACGCATGGGGCGGGGCTGGCGGCCATTATTCCTGCCTGGATGAAATATGTCTATAAGGACAACATGCCTATGTTCCTCAAGTGGGCAACCCGCGTGATGGGCGTTTCTTATGATTATGAACATCCGGAACTGACGGTGCTGGAAGCGATCCGGAGGCTGGAAGATTTCTTCCGCTCTTTGGGAATTCCTACGACACTGCACGAGATGCCGGATGTGGGAATAGTTCCGGAGGAGGTCATGTACAAGATGGCTCGCCGCGTGCGCGTGACCAATCCCGATGGAACAGTGGGAACCCTCAAGCCGCTGAATACGGAGGATATTGTCTGTATTTTCCGGTTGGCACAGTAGTTTTTATGAAAGATCTCCGCTCCGGCAATCGGGGCGGAGATTTTTCTACAAAGAGAAAAAATAAATAAATTATATAAAA
>DVMU01000186.1 GCA_018714825.1 Candidatus Pullichristensenella excrementigallinarum | reverse complement strand
AAGAACAAATCGCGCGCTATATGTTAAAAAATTCCTTGACGCGCATTTCGCTTTTTCTATATAATTTTGCTGAGAACAATGCTCCTTTATTGCATGGAATCTGGAGGCGAAAACCATGGAAAAACTTCGTTGGGGGGTTATCGGCGCAGGCGGCATCGCGGATCGGCGCACGATTCCCGGAATGCTTCAGGCGCAAAATGCCGAATTGGTAGCCGTAATGGAGATTCGACAGGATTTTGCCGAACAACTCAAGCAAAAATACGGCGCGCGGCGCGCCTATGCGCGCGAAGAGGATCTTTTGAGCGATCCCGAGGTGGACGCGGTATACATTGCCTCCCCCGTGGTCGAGCACGCGCGACAGGCGCGCTTGGCGGCGGACTATCGCAAGCACATTCTGCTGGAAAAACCCGTGGCCATGACCAGCACGGAAGGGCAGCAGGTTCTGGATTACTGCGCGCAGCGCGGCGTGCAAATCGGCGCGGGCCTGATGATGCGCTTCGGCAGCCATGTCCGCAACATGAAAAACGCCATCGCGCAGGGAAAAATCGGCCAGGTCGTTTCCGGTTATTCGCAATTTACCCTATGGCTCCCCGACGGCGCGGGCAACTGGCGGCTGGAAAAAGCCCGCTCGGGCGGCGGCTGCATGATGGATATGGGCGTGCATACCATCGATTTGATGGAATACATTACCGGAATGCGCGTCACGCGCGTTGCCGCCCTGAATGAAACCATTACCTTTTCCTACGATGTCGAGGACACCTCCACGCTGCTTCTGCGCATGGAAAACGGCGCGCAGTGCGTGGTGCAGACCAATTTCAACATTCCCGACGAGGCCGCGAAATGGCGCATGGAATTTTTCGGCACCCGCGGCAGGCTGATGGGTGATACCATCATCGGACAGATAGACGGCGGCGCCCTCAACGCGCTGTTTTTGGAAGGAGATCGGCAATACGATCCCGGCCAGGATCATCAGGATGAGGCGGGCGTGGAGATCCCCGGGGAATTCGGCAACCTCTACACGCGCGAAATCGAGAGCTTTTCCCATTCGATCTTAACCGGCGCTCGGCTGGAAGTGCCCGCGCGGGATGCGGTTCGCGTGCAGCGCATCATGGAATCGGCCTATCGAAGCGGAGAGGAGGGCCGCATTCTCGCCATAGAATGATCTTTTTTGCGAGGGAACCGTTTCTTGGCCTGCTTCGTCTTACTTGCGTGAGCAAACAAAACAAGCTCACCAAGGAGGTTGACGATATGAAAAAATGCTTGGCTTTGCTTATGATCCTTGCGCTGGCAATCCCGTTTGCATTTGCCGAGGAAGGCGCGCAGGAAATCATGTCCTTCCATCTGGAAGGTTGGATCCTTGAAGTGCAGGAAGACGGAATCCTGATGGATATGGGCGATTCCGGGGAAGTCATGGTTCTTCTTTCCGAGGATACGGTAATTGAAAATACGGAGGATTCCCTGGCCGCGGGGCAGTATGCGTTGGTAGATTACGATGGCCAGATGACGCGTTCCCGCCCGGCGCAGATCACGGCGGATAAGATCTCCGTCTATGCGGTGCATGGCACCGTTGCAGAAGTTTCCGAGGAGGGGATCCTGGTCTCCAGCAAGGAGAACGGCGATGTCTTCGCAACCCTTCCGGAAGGCATGGGCCTGGAAGTGGGGCAGGAAGTGACGATCTATTTTAACGGCGTAATGACCATGTCCCTGCCGCCGAGGATCAACGCGCTGGCCGTAGAGATTCTCATGGAAGAGGCGCAGACCCAGGAAGCGTAATAGAGATCGCGAGGAAGAGGCGGAAAAAACCGCCTCTTTTGCGTGTCAAAATTCTTTGACCCGCTCCATGAAAATCTGCGGATTTTCAGAGAAAAGGAGAAGGGCTGCGAAAACTTCTCCGAAGGCGGCGCAAAATATTTACTTGACGAATTTTCGCTTCCGCCCTATAATGTTCGCAAGGATTTGAAAGACACTTTGGAGGAGAAGGATGGATCTTTGCAGCAAGCGTAGCGTAAAAAGCGTTCTGTGCGCGTTTTACTTTACGATCCGTAGCTATTTTGGCTACGGCTATTTCTGCATGGATATTCTTCCTTTCCAAAGAGCGTTTATCTGATCCGCACAGATCTTTTGGGAGATGTTGAGGAGAGCTCGGAAAGGAGCTCTCCTTTTTGTATCTCCCCAAACACAGGAGGAAATGGCTATGGTCGTCGTTTTGAAGGCTGGCACGGGAAAATCGCAAGTCGAGGCATTGGCAGATAAACTGACAAAAATGGGCGTGGAAGTCAATCCTGTCTATGGAAAAAACCTCACCATCCTGGGCCTGATCGGGGATACCACCCGGGTTGACCCCACCAGGGTTGAGGCCGATCCCTGTGTGGAAAAGATCATCCATGTCGCGGAGCCGTTTAAGAAAGCCAATCGCGCGTTTCATCCCGACGACACGGTGGTGGACGTATCCGGCGTGAAGATCGGCGGAGAGGCGCTGACCATCATCGCAGGGCCGTGTTCCGTGGAAAGCGAGGAGCAGATCTGTCAGGTAGCCGGCGACGTCAAGCGGATGGGCGCCAACCTCTTGCGCGGCGGCGCGTTCAAGCCCCGCACGTCCCCCTATGCCTTCCAGGGACTGAAATACGACGGCCTCAAATTGCTGATCGAGGCGCGCGAAAAGACGGGGATGCCCATTGTCTCCGAAATTATGTCCCCCGCCGACATCGACATCTTTGAAGAGGAAGTCGATCTGATCCAGGTGGGCGCGCGCAACATGCAGAATTTTGACCTCTTGCGCCAGCTCGGCCGCTGCAAAAAGCCCGTTCTCCTCAAGCGCGGACTTTCCGCAACGATTGAGGAATGGTTGATGAGCGCCGAATACATCATGTGCGAGGGCAATGAAAACGTCATCCTCTGCGAGCGCGGCATCCGCACGTTTGAAACCTACACCCGCAATACCATTGATCTGAGCGCCATCCCGGCGATCAAAAAGATGAGCTGCCTGCCGGTGCTCGTCGATCCCAGCCACGCCACCGGAAAATGGTGGATGGTCGAGCCTTTGGCCAAGGCCGCCATTGCCGTGGGCGCGGACGGGCTGATGATCGAAGTCCACAACGATCCGGTCCACGCGCTGTGCGACGGCCAGCAATCCATCAAGCCGGAAGTGTTCGCGAATCTGATGCGGGATGTGCGCACCATCGCCCAGGCCGTGGGCCGCAAGATCGCCTGAGGGGAGGAAAAACCATGGACAGCCGATGCCTTCCCATCCATTTGGGAGATAAGAGCTACGACATCCTCTTTGGGCGCGGACTTTTGAAAGATCTGGGATCCAAAGTTCGCCCGTTCTGCGCAGGTGGCCGCGCGTTCCTGTTGACGGATCAAAACGTGGACGCCCTCTATGGGGCGACGGCCGAAAATTCCCTCCGCGAGATGGGGATGCGCGTTCGTCGGCTGGCGCTCCCTGCCGGGGAACAGACCAAGCGGTTCGATACGCTGCCGGAAATCTATCGCGCCATGAGCGATTTTCACCTGACCCGCGCGGATCTGGTGCTGACCCTGGGCGGCGGGGTCATCGGCGATTTGGGCGGCTTCGCGGCGGCGACCTTTTTGCGCGGATTGCCGTTTGTGCAGGTTCCCACCTCTCTCTTGGCGCAGGTGGACAGCTCGGTGGGCGGCAAGGTGGCCGTGGACATGCCCTGGGGGAAAAACCTCGTGGGCGCGTTCCATCAGCCGAAGCTCGTTTTGATCGATCCGGATGTGCTCCAGACCCTTCCCCCGCGCGTGTTCCGGGACGGCATGGGCGAAGTGATCAAGTACGGCTTTTTGTTTGACCCCACGCTTCTGGATCTTTTGCAGGATCCCGATCGGATCGAGGAAGTCCTTTTCCGTTCCTGCGATTGGAAGCGGCGCGTGGTCGAGACGGATGAGCGCGACCGGGGCGAGCGGATGCTGCTCAATTTCGGGCATACCGTGGGCCACGCGATCGAAGCCTCGCAGAATTTTTCCGGCTTTACCCATGGCGAGGCGGTGGGCCTTGGAATGCTGGCGATCACCCGCCTGGCGCAGGCGCGCGGCCTGACCGAGCCGGGAACAGCCGAGGCCATCGCAGCGCGTCTTGCGCAGATCGGCCTGCCGGTGCGGGCGGGCGCGCTGGATTGGGAAAAGGTGCGCGCCGCCCTCCAAAATGACAAAAAGAACCTGGGCGATCATCTGACGGTGGTGCTCGTGCGCAGGTCGGGAGAAGGTTATCTCTATTCCACAAACCGCGAATTCTTCGAGGGGGTGGAACAATGCCTCGCCTGACAGTTTTCCCCGGTGCCCTCTCCGGAGAGGTGCAGGCGCCCCCTTCCAAGAGCATCCTGCATCGCGCCCTGATCTGCTCCGCCCTGGCGGGAGGAAACACCGTCTTCCCCCCGGCGGAATCCGAAGACATCCGCGCCACGCTTTCCGGCCTGCGGGCGCTGGGCGCCGCCTTCCGGGAGGAGGGGCAGGCCCTTCGGTTTGCATCGCGCCGCGAGATGTGCGCACCCGCGGAAATCGACTGCCTGGAATCGGGCTCCACGCTGCGGTTTTTATTGCCGCTCTCGCTCGCGCTGTGCGGCGGGGCGCGCTTTCGGGGCCGGGGACGGTTGGCCTCTCGCCCGCTCGATCCCTATCGGGATCTCTTTGTCCGGCAGGGGATCTCCTGGGAAAAAGCGCCTGGAGAGAAGCTCGATCTGCAGGTTTGCGGCCGCCTGCACAGCGGCGAATTTCCGCTGCGCGGGGATGTGTCCAGCCAGTTCGTCACCGGCCTTCTCCTGGCGCTTCCCCTTCTGGAAGGCGATTCCCGAATTCGCCTGACCACGCCCCTGCAATCGGCAAGCTATGTCGATTGCACGCTGGAGGTGCTCCAAAGATTTGGCGTCCGCGTCGATTGCCGGGAGGACGGCTACTTCGTGCCCGGCGGTCAGGTCTTTCGCCCCGTGGATTTCCAGGTGGAGGGCGATTGGTCGCAGGCTGCGGTGTGGCTGGCGGCGGATGCGCTGGGCGCCCGGATCTGGGTTTGCGGCATGTCCCCGGATTCGCGGCAGGGCGATCGCGTGGTGCTGGATATTCTCGGCCGCATGGGCGCCGAGGCCGTGTGGGAAGGGGATCGCGTGCTCGTCCGCGCGCAAAATCTGCACGGCACGACCATCGACGCTGCGGATTGCCCGGACATCATCCCCATCCTGGCCCTGGTGGCCTCCCGGGCCGCGGGCGTCACGGTGATTGAGAACGCCGCGCGCTTGCGCCTCAAGGAATGCGACCGGCTGGAGGCGACCTGCCGCGAGCTGACCCGGCTCGGCGCAAGGGCGGAAATCCGGGACGACCGGCTGATCATCTCCGGCGGAGGCGAATGGCAGGGCTGCGCGGCCGAGAGCTATGGCGATCATCGCATGGCCATGTTCCTCGCGATCGCGGGCGCGGGCGCGCGGGGACCGGTGGAAATTCCCCGCGCCGAATGCGTGGCCAAATCCTACCCGGATTTCTTCGGCGATTTTGTCAGATTGGGAGGGCGCGTGCATGAGCAATGAATGGGGACGGCATTTCCAACTTTCCATCTTCGGAGAATCCCATGGTCCGGCCATTGGCATCGTCCTGAGCGGTTTGCCCGCGGGCTTTGCCCTCGATTTGGACGCGATCGCCTTCGAGCTTTCGCGCCGCGCTCCGGGACGCAGCAATCTTTCCACCCCGCGCAGGGAGGAGGACTTCCCCGAAATCCTCAGCGGCTTTTTTGAGGGAAAAACCACTGGCGCGCCGCTGTGCGCGATTCTGCGCAATCGCGACACGCGTTCCAGGGATTATTCGCTTCTGCGGGATCTCCCCCGCCCCGGGCACGCGGATTATACGGCGCAGATGCGCTATTGCGGATTCCAGGATTATCGCGGCGGCGGCCACTTTTCCGGGCGCATCACCGCGCCGTTGGTCTTCGCGGGCGCGGTGGCCAAACAGATCCTTCGCGCGCAGGGCATCGAAATTTCCGCCCGCATCGCTTCCATTCGTGGAATTCACGATGCGCCTTTGGACCCTCTGCGCCTCTCTGACGAGGCGCGCGCCGCGCTTTGCGCGCGCGAACTGCCCACGATCGATCCCGAGGCCGCGGAAAAGATGCGGGAGGCCATCCTCTGCGCCAAGCGCGAGGGGGATTCGGTGGGCGGCGTGATCGAATGCTGGGCGACGGGCGTTCCCGCAGGAACAGGCAATCCGTTCTTTGATTCCCTGGAATCCGATCTGGCGCACGTTCTGTTCTCCATTCCCGCCATCAAGGGCGTGGAATTCGGGCTGGGCTTTGAAGCGGCCGAACGCCTGGGCAGCGAAGTCAACGACGCCTTCTGCCTCAAGGACGGAGAAATTGCCTGCGAAACGAATTTCTCCGGAGGTATTCAAGGCGGAATCGCCAATGGAATGCCCCTGCTGTTTCGCGTGGCCGTGCGGCCCACGCCGTCCATTGCCAAAAAGCAAAAGACCGTCTCCCTCTCCCGAAAGGAAGAGACGGAGATCTCGGTTCCCGGGCGACACGATCCCTGCATCGTCCCGCGCGCGGTGCCGGTCGTCGAAGCCGCGTGCGCCATTGTCCTCTACGATCAGTTGAAGGAGGTGCTCTCATGCCGGATTTGACGGATTACCGCGCCCAGATCGACGAAATCGACGCGCAAATCGCCCCCCTCTTCGCCCGGCGGATGCAAGTGAGCGAAGCGGTGGCGCGCTATAAATTGGAACACGGCATGGAAGTGCTGCAGGCCGGTCGCGAACAGGTCGTTCTGGATCGCGCGGAAGCCTGCGTGCCCGAGGAAAATCGGCGGGACGTGCGCGCGCTGTACCGGGAAATTTTGCATCTGAGCAAGGCCGCGCAGCGGCGGCTGTTGCCTTCCGCCCCGGAAAGCGCGGGCGCCGAATGGATCCAGGATCCGCTGGTGGGCTATTTCGGCGTGGAGGGCGCGTTCTCCGAACAGGCGGCGATGCAGTTCTTCGGCCCGCCGGCGCGGCGGGTCTGCTTCCCCTCGCTGGAAGAAGTCGCCTGCGCCGTGCGCGAGAAACGCGCGGACTATGGCGTCGTACCCATTGAAAATTCCTCCACCGGCACCATTTCCGAATGCTACGACTGCATCAGCCGGGAGCGCCTGTTCATTGTCGGCGAACAGAACGTGCGCATCCGGCAGCATTTGCTCGCGCTTCCGGGCGCGAAGCTCTCGGATATCCGGCGCGTCTATTCCCACGCGCAAGGCATCGCGCAATGCGGGGAGTTTTTGCACGCCCATCCGGATTGGCAGCTCATTCCCTACAAGAACACGGCCATCAGCGCCAACAAGGTATTCCAGGATGGCGATCCCTCGCAGGCCGCCATCGCCTCTTCCCGCGCGGCGGAGCGCTATGGGCTGAACATCCTCGCCGCCGACATTCACGAGGATAAGAAAAACCACACCCGGTTTGTCATCGTCTCGCGGGAAATGGTTGATGATCCGCGCGCGGAAAAGGCCTCGGTGGTCTTCAACACGCGCAACCAACCCGGCGCTCTGGCACGGGTGCTCAACCGCTTTTCCGAATACGATCTGAACATGACCCGCCTGGAGAGCCGTCCCATCCCGCAAAGGCCCTGGGAATACGTCTTCTACGCGGATTTTGAGGGCGAATTGCAGCTGGGAAAACTGCGCCGGACGCTTCGCGAAATCGAGCCCGATACCCAGGCGCTGCGTCTATTGGGGCTCTATCGCAAGGGAGAGGAGGCGTAAGCATGGAATTCTACGGCCTGATCGGGGAAAAGCTCGGCCACAGCCTCTCCCCGCAAATTCATCAGATGTATTTTTCCCTGACCGGAAAGGAGGGCGCGTACCGGCTTTTGGAGATCCCTCCCGAGAAGCTCTCTCTTCTGCCGGAGGCGATCCGGCTTTTCCGGTTCCGGGGGCTCAACGTCACCATTCCCTATAAGCAGGCAATCCTGCCCTATCTGGACGAAATCGATCCCCTGGCCCGGGAGGCGGGCGCGGTCAACACGCTATGCCTACAGGGCGATCGGCTGGTGGGCTATAACACGGATGTCCTGGGGCTCAGCCGTGCCCTTCTGCGCATGGGAGTCTCCCTTTCCGGCGCGAAAGCCACAGTTCTGGGCAGCGGGGGCGCGGCAAAAGCGGCGGTGTTGGTGCTCCTCAAGGGCGGCGCGCGGGAAATCACCGTGGTCAGCCGGCAGCCGGAGGGGCGGACGCATCCCGATCCGCGCGTGCGGTTTTCGGGCTATGACGCGCCTCTGGCGGGCGATCTTCTGATCAACGCCACGCCGGTGGGCATGTTTCCCCACGCGGGATATACGCCGGTGGGCGCGGAAGTCCTTTCCCGATTCGACGCGCTGATGGATCTGATCTACAATCCGGAAGAGACGGAATTTTTGCGTCTGGGCCGGGAAATGGGAAAGAACGTGTCCAACGGACTGTATATGCTCATCGAGCAGGCCCTGGCCTCCGAAGAGATCTGGCAGGGCGAACCCGTGCCCGAGGGAATCTGCGAGGCGATCGGCCGGGCGTTGCGCGAAGGAGGCCTTAGCCGATGAAGACGTCCCTGATCTTTCTCACCGGCCTGATGGGCGCGGGCAAGACCACCTTGGGGCAGTTGCTGGCCCGGGAGCTGGGCGCGGATTTCTGCGATATGGACGCGGAAATCGTCCTGCGCGAAGGGCGGGAAATCCCCGAGCTCTTTGCCCGGGGAGAGGAAGTCTTCCGCGACGCGGAGACGCGCGCCTGCCGCGCCCTCTGCCGGAGGAAAAACCTGGTGGTCGCCTGCGGGGGCGGCGCGATCCTGCGGGAAGAAAACGTGCAGATGATGCGCGGCGCAGGCGCGATCGTGTTTCTGGATCGCCCGGTGGAAAACATCCTGGGGGATGTGGACCCCTCGAACCGGCCGTTGCTCGCGCAGGGCCGCGAACGCCTGCTCGCCATTCGCGACGCGCGCGATTCCCTCTATCGCGCAAGCGCGGATTGCATCGTGAAAAACGACTCTTCGCAGCAAGAGGGACTAAACCGGCTTTTGCAAGCCGTTCAAAGCATATGGGAGGCGGAAAAATGAAAATCATGCTCCTCAACGGGCCCAATCTCAATTTCACGGGAATCCGCGAGCCGGGAATTTACGGAAACACTTCCTATGAATCGATGATGGAGACGGTGGCGCTGGAGGCAAAGCGTCGCGGCCATGCGCTGACCATTCTGCAGAGCAATTGGGAGGGGCAGCTGATCGACTGGATTCAGCAGGCATACGTTGAGAAATACGACGGGATTCTCTTCAATCCGGGCGCGTACACGCATTACAGCTACGCCCTGCACGACGCGATTCAATCGGTTCACATCCCCACAGTGGAGGTCCATCTGAGCAATGTCCACGCGCGCGACGAATTTCGCCGCCGCTCGGTCACGGCGCCGGCTTGCCTGGGGCAGATCGCGGGATTCGGCATGAACGGATATCTCCTGGCCATGAGCGCGCTCGAACTGTGCGCAAATCCCCGGGAGGAACAAAAATGAACATTGCGATTATCGGCCTGGGCGTGATCGGCGGGAGCTTTGCCCTGGCGCTGAAGGAAGCGGGCTATCGGGAGGTCTACGGCGTGGATCGCGATCCCGAAACCCTCCAAACCGCCCTGCGGCGCGGAATGGTCCTCGGGGCCGAAACCGAGGCCGCAAGGATCCTGCCCCATGCGGATCTGACCATCCTCGCCCTGTATCCCGGAGCGGTGTTGCCCTTTTTGCAGGAAAACGCAAAGCACTTTCGCCCGGGTTCCCTCGTTACCGACGCAACGGGCGTCAAAACCCGCCTGGCCAGCGGCCTCGCGGGGATCCTGCCCGCGGATGTGGACTTTGTCCTGGGGCATCCCATGGCCGGGCGGGAAAAGCGGGGCATCGACTTTGCCTCGGCCGAGGTCTTCCGGGGCGCCAACTACATCCTTACGCCCCTGCCCTCCAATTCCGAAGAGCATCTCCGGACGCTCGAAGCGCTCGTGCGCGAACTGGGGTTTGCCGGCGTTCGGCGCGTCAGTCCCCAATTCCACGATGAAATCATCGCCTTTACCTCTCAACTCCCACACGCCATGGCCGTGGCGCTGATCAACAGCGACCGAGAAGGCCGGGATACCGGGCGCTTTATCGGCGACAGCTATCGGGATCTGACCCGCATCGCGAAGATCAATTCCGCCCTGTGGAGCGAATTGTTCCTGGAAAACCGGGAGAATCTCCTGGGCGCAATCGACGGATTTTGCCGGGAATTGGAAAAGATCCGGTCCGCGATCGCGGCGGGCGACCGAGAGGCGCTCGTGCGGCTGTTTGATACTTCCCGCGCGCGCCGCGAAGCGCTCGAGGCATCCCGCGCGCAAAAATAGAGCGGCGGGCCCCGCAAAGGGAATCCCGCCGCCAGGCGTCGGAAACGTCAGGCCAGCTTGTCCGCCAGCGCTTCCAATTTTTGCAGATCCTCCGGTTTTACGGAACCGAAGATCGTGATCGGCTCTTCCTCCACGGAAATTTCCCGCATCTGCGAAAGGATCTCTCGCATCGTGCGATTCGCGCTGGGCGCAAACGAAGCGTTTTCCACCAGCGCCACGCGGCGCTTCTGATAATTTTTCGCCTTGAGATGCGCCAGGAAGGTTTCCATAAAGGGCATCACGCCCGCATCGTAGGAAGAGGCCATCAGCACCATCGTATCCAGGCGGAAGGCCTGCGAAAGCGCCTCGGACAGGTCTTCCCGGGCGAGATCAAACATTTCCACCTTCGCGCCGCGATCGCGCAGCATTTTCTCAAACGCGCGGGCAGCCTTGGCCGTATTTCCGTGCAGCGACGCATACGCCACCAGCACGCCCTTTTCCTCGGGAGCGTACGCGCCCCATTTGGCATATACCTCCAGGGCCTTTGCCAGCGCTTCTCCCCGAAGAATCGGACCGTGCAGCGGGCAAACCGTTTCAATTTCCAAATTTTTGGCCTTATTCAGCAGCATCTCCACTTGCTTGCCGAACTTGCCCACGATATTGAAATAATACCTGCGGGCCTCGCCAAGCCACTCTTCCTCGCAATCCAGCGCGCCGAACTTGCCCATAGCGTCCGCCGAAAACAGGATCTTTTCCCCGGCGTCGTATGCCACCATGACCTCCGGCCAGTGCACCATGGGCGCCATGACAAAGGTCAGTTCGTGTCGGCCCAGAGACAGCGTTTCCCCTTCCCGCACAGTAACGCTTCGCTCCTCCAAAAGAAGATCGAAATACCGCTTGAGGATGGGAAAGGTCTTCTGGTTGCCCACCAGACGCATTTCCGGATACTTTTCCATAAGCGCGCCGATGCAGGCCGAATGATCCGGTTCCATGTGCGAAACCACGAGATACTCCGGCTCTCTTCCGCCCAACGCCTCCTCCAGCGCGGCGAGATACTCCGCGGCAAAGCGGCCGTCCACCGTATCGAGCAGGCACACCTTTTCATCCAGGATCACATAGGCGTTGTAAGAAATGCCGTTGGGAATTTTATACTGTCCTTCAAACAAATCGGTCACCCGATCGTTGATGCCGATTTGCAGGATGTCCTCGGTGACATTCGTCCAATTCCGCATAATTAGTTCCACCTCCCAATGGTTCTATTATACCTTGCGCCGCGGGGAATTTCCATTGAATTTTCGTAAGATTTACGATTTACCCTCTCGAAATCCAGGAAATTCCCCTGCCAAAACGACAGTATTTGCTCTCTTTGTTAGATTCGCCGAATTTTCTACGGCAACTAAAAAATTTAACCGGAACGTACTATAATAAGGAAAACTTTGGTTTACGGGGGGACGCAGCCATGTCCGAGAGGAAAAATACCATGTTCAATCCCGCGATGGAAGCCATGAGCCGCGACGAGCGAACGGCTCTGCAATCCAAAAGGCTCCGGGAAACCGTTCGGCGCGAATATGACAATGTGCCCGTTTACCGCGCGCGCATGGACGAAATCGGCGTCAAACCCGAGGACATTCGGGGGATTGAGGATTTAAAACACCTTCCGTTTACGGAAAAAACCGATTTGCGGGATTACTTCCCCTATGGATTGTTTGCCTCGCCCTTGCAGGACATCGTGCGCATCCAGGGATCTTCCGGTACGACCGGAAAACCCATTGTGGCGGGCTATACGGCCAACGACGTCGAAGTTTGGACCGAAATGATGGCGCGCACGCTCAGCGCCGCGGGCGCAGGGAAGGACGACATCGTGCAGGTCGCTTACGGTTACGGCCTGTTTACCGGCGGCTTGGGCGCGCATCAGGGCGCGGGCAAAATCGGCGCGACGGTCATCCCCATGTCCAGCGGCAATACGCACCGGCAATTGCTCATGCTGCGCGAACTGGGCACCACGATTCTGTGCTGCACGCCCTCCTATGCCCTCTACCTGGGCGAAAGCCTGCGCGAAGCGGGCGTCGATCCCAAGGATATCAAATTGCGCGCGGGCTGCTTCGGCGCGGAACCCTGGACCGAGGCCATGCGCAAGCGCATTGAGGAGCTTCTGGGCATCGACGCGCTGGATGTTTACGGCCTTACGGAGATCTGCGGGCCGGGCGTGGCCTTTGAATGCATGGAGAAGCACGGAATGCACATCAACGAGGATCATGTGATCGCGGAGATCCTCGATCCCGTGACCCACGAGCCTTTGCCCTGCGGCCAGAGCGGCGAATTGGTCTTTACCACCATCACCAAGGAAGGAATGCCGATGCTGCGCTATCGCACGCACGACATCTGCGTCCTGGACGATACGCCCTGCGCCTGCGGCCGGACGCTGGTGCGTATGGGCCGCATTACCGGGCGGACGGACGATATGCTGGTCATTCGCGGCGTCAATGTATTCCCCAGCCAGATCGAAAGCGTGCTGGTTGGCGTACAGGGCGTTGCGCCGCACTATATGCTGGTGGTCGATCGCGTCCATTCCACGGACACGCTGGAAGTGCAGGTGGAAATGACCGATCAGATGTTCTCCGATACCGTTTCCCACATCGAACAGCTCAAGCAGCTCATTCGCGACCGGATTAAGCAGGTCGTGGGCATTACCGCTTCGATCAAGCTCGTCGCGCCGCGTTCCATTCCGCGCAGCGAGGGCAAGGCCAAGCGCGTAATCGACAATCGCAAGCTGTAAGAGCAGAAAGCTTTGGAACCGACCGATATCGAGGGGAGGAATCGAAGTGTTTGTCAAGCAGATTTCCGTGTTCCTTGAAAACATCAAGGGAAGCCTCAGCGAGATGACCGGTATCCTGGCCGCGGGCAACGTCGATCTGATGGCGTTGAGCATTGCGGATACGCAGAATTTCGGCATTCTTCGCTGCGTGGTGCGTTCCCAGGATTGCCTCAGAGCCATCGGGTTGCTCCGGGAACAGGGATATACCGTGCGGGAAACCAACGTGCTGTGCGTGGGCGTTCCCGATCAGCCCGGCGGATTGAACGCGGTGCTCAAGGCGATTGAGGATCAGGATCTTTCCATCGAGTACACCTATTCGTTCGTGCGCGGCAAGGACGGCATGGCCCTGATCATCTTCCGGTTGGACGATCCGCAGAAGGGCTTGCTCGCCTTTGAAAAGGCACATATCCGCCTTTTGAGCCAGAGCGAGGTGGACGCGCTGTGAGGGCGACCGAATTGCGCATTTCCCTCAGCGCCATTGAGGAGAATTTTCGCAAAATCGCGGAAATCGTCGGCCCATGGGTCAAGTGCATGGCGGTCGTAAAGGCCGACGCCTATGGGCACGGCCTGGTTCCCGTGGCCCGCAGGCTCGAAAAGGCCGGCGCGGACATGTTCGCCGTGGCCATTCTCGAAGAGGCCGTCCAGTTGCGCGACGCGGGCGTGGAAACGCCCATCCTGGTTCTGGGCGGCGTCAATCCCGAGGACATGCGCGAAGCCGTGGAGCGAAACGTGTCCATGGCCGTGTATAGCGAGGACGCGCTCAATGCCCTGGAAGAAGCTGCGCAGGCTTTGGGAACCGTTGCGGATGCGCATCTGAAAATCGATACCGGCATGTCCCGTCTGGGCGTGCGCGGAAATAAGGCGCTCAAATCCCTTCTCAAAACCTGGAAGGACTGCCCCAGCGTGCACATGCAGGGAATCTTCACTCATTTCGCCGACGCGCTCGGCGATCCCATCTTTACCCGCAAACAGGAGACGGAATTTTTATCCGCCATTGAACGCGCGCAGGAGGCGGGGTTTTCTCCCGTCGCGCATATCTCGGCCAGCGACGCGCTTATCAATCCTGCGTTTCGGCACGACATGGTGCGGCCCGGCATCGCGCTGTACGGGTATGATTCGCAGATTCCCGGATTGAAAATCGCGCAGAAGCTGGTCACCCGCCCTGTGCGCGTAGACTGGATTCGCGCCGGGGAAAGCGTCAGCTACGGGCGCACATTCCGTTCCGAACGCGATGCGAAGATCATGACACTCCCCATTGGCTATGGGGACGGCTATCCCCGCATCCTGGGCAACCGCGCCGACGTGCTCATCCGCGGCAAGCGCGCGCCAATCGTCGGCCGCGTGTGCATGGATATGCTTATGGCGGACATTACCGACATTCCCGAGGCGGGCATGGGAGACGAAGTGGTGCTCCTGGGCGCGCAGGGAGAAGAGTGCATCGACGCCGCCGAGCTTGCGCGCCATGCCGAAACCATCCCCTATGAAATTGTTCTGGGCTTTTCTTCGCGCGTACGGCGCGTCTATCGGGACGATTTGCAAAATTAGCGGAGGGAATTTTTTCCAAATAGGCGGTTTTTGTGCCTTGAGGGAACCAACGGGAGTCTCAAAACGACTAAGAAATGGGCGTTTTCCCCGGAAAACGTCCATTTTTGGCCCTCGAAGGATAAAAGTTGATTTTATTTTGAAAAAGCACTTGGCAAATATTGCACAATTGTGATATAATTACGACAAATAGCGTGGGAGGAGATATGCGCATCATTGCCGGAGAAGCCGGGGGCCGAAAGTTGTTCGCGCCGACCGGCGCGGATACGCGCCCGACATCGGACAGGACGCGCGGCGCTCTATTCAACATCCTCGGCCGCCGGGTTGCCGGCGCGCATGTGTTGGATGTGTTTTCCGGAACAGGCGCGTTGGCCCTGGAGGCATTGTCCCGAGGGGCGGAACGCGCGGTGGCGATCGATTCGGGTCGCGAGGCTGTTCGTGCCATGGAGCGCAATGCCCTGGCGGTATTGGGCGAGGATTGGCGCAAGCGGTTGCGCATTTTGAAGATGGATTACCGGCAGGCGCTTCCTTCTCTGGCGGGTGAGCAATTCGATTTGATCTTTCTCGACCCGCCCTATCGCATGGCGGACGCTTACGCAGGCGCTCTGCGGTTTCTTGAAAACCTGACGGCGCCGGACGCGCGCATTGTGCTCGAACGCGCCAAAACCGTGCAAATTCCTCTTCCGGAGGGATACCGGTTGTTGGATTCGCGCGCGTATGGAGAGAGCGCGCTGGATTTTGTGGCAAAAGGGGTCTGAGATGAAAGCAATTTACGCAGGCAGCTTTTCTCCGCCGACGCTCGGCCATTTGGACATCATCCGCAGAGCTTCAAGCCTGTTTGAGGAAGTCTTCGTGGCGGTGCTTTCCCAATCGGAAAAGAGATATCTCTTTTCCCTGAAAGAGCGGGAAGAGATGCTTTCGCGCATCACTCGCGATATGCAAAACGTGCGGGTGTTGAGCGACGAAGGGATGCTGGTGGATTTGGCGCGACGCGTGGGCGCGGATGTCATCCTGCGCGGCATTCGGGATGCGTCGGATCTCCCGCTGGAGATGCAGATGGCGGTGGCCAACCGCCGAATCGGGGAAATGGATACGCTGTTTTTGGTCTGTTCTCCCCAATACAGCCTGCTTTCCAGTTCGATCGTGCGCGATTGCGCCCGGCATAAGGCGCCGATCGAAGGCATGGTTCCCCCGGAAATTGTAGAAGATATTTACAGAGCGTGCGCGACTGCGCCGGATTCTAAATAGGGAGTGTGGATCAATGGATCGCGATCAGGAAAGGTTCTACGAGGACGAGCCGGTTTCCGGTCTGGAGGAGCGCGGCATTCAGGAACCCGAAGAAATTGACGATATGAAGTATTTCCTCGAGCTGCTCAAGCACATTCGCGCCGCCATCAGCGCCGGGACGAACGTACCCTTGACCAGCAAGAAGATCATAGACGCGGACAAGTGCCTTTTGATCATTGACGACATGGAGCGCAATTTGCCCGACGCGGTGCAGTACGGCTTGCAGATGTATTCCGAGCGCGACCGCATCTTGGGCAACGCGGAAACCGCCGCTATGAACAAGGTTTCCTCCGCCGAGATGCGCGCCAACGCCGCCTTGGAAAAGGCTAAGGAAGAGGCGGAACAGCGCCTCAACGACGCGGAAAACGAGGCCCACGCCATCATCGCCGACGCGCAGGAACGCGCCGATCACATGGTGGACGAAAACGAAATCGTGCGCCGCGCCCGCGAAGAAGCGCGCATTATCAAAAACGATGCGCGCGTGGAGGCCAACGAGTTGCGCCTGAAGGCGTCGCACGACGCATACAAGCTCTTGAGCGATGTGGAGGACAATCTCGCGCAGGCGCTTTCTTCCGTGCGCCGTCAGCGCACGGATCTGGGCGTGGAGGGCGAATAGCGTTTTCAGTCAATTGGGTTGGATACGTCAAAGGAGCCGTCTTCCAATAAAGACGGCTCCTTTTGCATTGCGGAAAACCTCTGTTGGGAATCATCAATCCTTGATAATCACCGCTACGATCACCAAATCCTCCTCGCCTACGCACTCGATCGCGTGGCCGTGGCCGGAAGGTGTGGCCATGGAATCGCCCGCCGAGACATCGTAAAACGCTTCGTCATCCTGCGCGCGTCCCTTGCCCGAGAGAAAGTAGAACAGCTCCGTCTCCTTCTCATGCACATGATAGCCGATGGACATGCCCGGCCGGAGGCGAATTTCAGAAAACAGGCGGGCGTTTTGCGGGATTTCCTTGGAAATGGGGGTCAAAAGCACCGTTCCCGCGCCGCCGCGCATGTGCTCGCGCGATTCCGTCACGCGTTCGGAAAGCCTGGTGATCATGGCGTTGCACTCCTTTTCGTTTTTTCGGAATAGACACCTATATTATACCATCCTGTACGGGCGCGCGCAATCCCTCTCCTCCGCCATCGTGGACAGAATTCTTTACACAAACGCGGGGAAAGCGCGCCCGGGATGTGCTATAATAGCGGTGTCTCGCATCCGTTTGCGTTGCGATTCGGCCGGTATCTTTCGGGAGCCGGACCATTCCGGGGCGCTCGCGCGCCGTGTCCCGGAAACATTTTGGCCGCGCGCGGCAAAATATGCGTAGGGTATCGCGAGGCGAACCCGAACGGAGGGAAAAAATGAATACTCGCAAACTGACCCTGACGGCGCTGTTCGTGGCGCTGGTGCTGCTGTTGGGATTGACCCCGCTGGGGCTGATTCCGCTGGTCGTGATCAACCTGACGACGCTGTTTCTCCCGGTGGTCGTGGGAACGCTGGTGCTGGGTCTGAAACCCGGCCTGTTTTTGGGCTTTTGCTTCGGCGCCATGAGCGCGCTGAGCGCCTTCGGGCTTTCTCCGGTCGCCCAATCGACGCTGGTGGCGCCGATTGTGGCGGAAAGCCCGATTCTGGCGCTGCTGTTGTGCTTTGTGCCCCGCATGTTGGTTCCCGTGAGTTGCCACCTGGTCTACCGTCTGGCGTCCCGCGGAAAAGAGCGCTCGCTCAAGGCGCTGCCCTTTGCCGCCGCCGCGGGCCCTCTGACAAATACGATTCTGTATCTGGGCCTGATGCTGGTCTTTTACGGCCTGCTCGGTTTGGACAATGAAAACCTCCTGGGCGTGATCTTTGGTTTGGGTGGACTGGGCGGTTTGGGCGAAATGGTGCTTTCCATCGTGCTGACCACGCCGATCGTCGCCGCGCTGTGGAAGATCGGGGCCTGAAGAACTTGCAGATTTTGCGGAGCGCTCTTGGCGGGGCGCTCCGGGAACGGAGATTGCCATGATCCTTGCTTTGGACATCGGAAACACCAACATCAAATGCGGCCTGTTTGACGGCATGGAAATGCTCAGCTACTTCCGCGTTTCGACCGATCGCCGCAAGTCTTCGGATGAATACGGCATCGTGCTCCTTCAATTGATCGAGCACGCGGGATATTCGGCGCGCGACGTTCGGGGAATCGTGATGTCCTCGGTGGTCCCCTCGATCAATTTCACCATCGAGCACATGTGCCGCAATTACTTCGGCATGGAGCCGATGTCCGTGGAGCCGGGCATCAAGACCGGCATCAACATCAAATACGAAAATCCCCGCGAATTGGGCAGCGACCGCATCGCCAACGCGGTCGCGGCCTACGAATTGTACGGCGGCCCCTGCATCACCATCGATTTCGGGACCGCCACCAGCTTCGGCGCAATTTCCGCGCGCGGCGAATTCCTGGGTGGCGCCATCTGCCCGGGTCTGAAATTGGCGGCCGAAGCGCTGACCGAGCGAACCGCTCAGCTGCCGCGCTTTGAATTGGTCCGGCCGGAAACCGTGATCGGGAAAAACACCGTGACGAACATGCAATCGGGCATCGTCTACGGATACATCGGCCAGGTCGAATACCTGATCGAGCGCATCAAGCGCGAATTGAATTCCCCGAATGCCAAGGTTATCGCCACGGGAGGTTTGGCCCTTTTGATCGCAGACGAGTCCAAGGCCATCGACGTGCTGGACGGATTGCTGACGTTGAAGGGATTGTGCCTGATCTATGGTAAAAATGCAGCCTGATTGGAAGCGCCGCCAATTGGAAACCTCCATTGGCCCTGTCTGCCTGGCTGTGGACGAGACAGGCGTGACGTTTTTGGGCTTCGGGCGCTGGGAAGAACCCGTTGCGCAGGAGGCGTGCTCCCTGCTTGACCAGGCGGAACGTGAACTTTCGGAATATCTCTGCGGCCTTCGCCGGAGCTTCTCCGTGCCCCTGCACCCCTCGGGCACGGATTTTCAAATGCGCGTGTGGGCGCTCTTGCGCGAAATCCCCTACGGCCGAACCGTCTCTTACGGCGAAATCGCCCGCAGGCTGGGAAATCCCCAGGCCGCGCGCGCGGTGGGGCTTGCCAACAACCGCAATCCGATCTGCATCATGATTCCCTGCCACCGCGTGATCGGCGCAAACGGAAACCTGGTGGGCTACGGCGGGGGGTTGCCCGTCAAAAGCGCCCTGTTGGAGCTGGAAAAACGCCATGTGGTTTGAATACGGCCGAAAAGAAACGGATTTTCTCGCGCGGCGCGATCCGGCGCTGGGGGAGCTTGTCGCGCTTCGGGGGCCGATCTACCGCCCTCGGATCGGCGATCCGTTTGCCTGTCTGCTGCATTCCATTGTGGGCCAACAGATCTCCGGCCGCGCGCATCAGACGGTGTGGGCCCGGTTATCGGAAAGGAATCTGATTTCCCCGGAAGCGATTCTCGCCTGCCCGGAAGAGGCGCTGAGCGGCCTGGGGCTCGGCCCTAAGAAGGCGCGCTGGGCGCGCGCATGTGCCGAAAGAGCCCGGGAACTGGATGAACTGGCTTCCCTTTCGGACGCGGAATGCGTGCGCCGCCTGACGGATTTTCCCGGCGTGGGGCGCTGGACGGCGGAGATGTTTCTGCTCTTTTGCCTGAACCGCATGGACGTCCTCAGCAAGGGAGATTTCGGCATCCGCAAGGGCCTGGCCCTGTTGCACGGGAAAATCGCGCCGGATCAATTCGATTTCTGGCGCGAACTGTACTCGCCCTATGGAAGCGTCGCGAGCCTCTATCTCTGGGAGCTGGCGGCGGGGACGGTTCCGGGAGGAAAACATGCCCAGTTTTAAAGCTACGGTCGAGAGAATTACATATCGCAACGAAGAAAACGGCTGGACGGTTGCCCAGATCAAGCTCGAGGACGGAGCAAGGCTGGGCGCGGTCGGCCGTATGCCGTTTTTGGCGGCGGGTGAATCGGCCGTGTTTGAGGGGGAAGAAGTCGAACATCGCGAATACGGCCGCCAGATCCGCGTGGAGCGATATGAATCGCTGCGCCCCGAAGGCGCGCTGGCCATCGAACGCTATTTGGCTTCGGGACTGATTCGCGGCGTGGGACCCGCCACGGCCAAATTGATTGTGGATACTTTCGGGCGGCGCACGCTGGACGTGCTGGAAAGCGAACCGGAACGGCTCCGCGAGGTTCCCGGGATCGGTCCCAAGCGCGCGGCGATGATCGGCGCGTCGTTTCTGGAGAACAACGCCATGCGCGTGACCATGATGTTTTTGCAGAATTGCGGCCTGACGCCGGGGCTTGCCGTCAGGGTTTATCGCGCGTATGGAGAAAATACGGAAAATATCCTGCGGGAAAATCCATACCGCATGGCGGACGAAATCGAAGGCGTGGGCTTCAAGACCGCGGACGAATTGGCGCTGTCGATGGGCTTCCAACCCGAAAGCCCCTTTCGCCTGCGCAGCGGCGTCCGCTATGTCTTACAGGAAGCCGCCAACGCCTCCGGGCACGTCTATCTGCCGCTGATGCGCCTTGCCGCCGAGGCCGGGCGCGTGCTCGGCGCGGACGAGGATCTGGTGGACAACGCCATCCGCGGCCTCCTGATCGAAGGGGGGCTCGTGGCCGAGGATGTGGACGGAGAAACGGCCGTATACCTCCCCTGGCTGTACGAGGCGGAAAGCGACGCGGCCTATCGCCTGCGCCTTTTGCAGAAATCCTTCCGAAGCGACGCGCAAGACGAGGTCGAATTGGAAGCGCGCGTTCGCCGCGCGGAGACGATCGAGGGCATCACCCTCTCGGACGCGCAGCGCCAGGCCGTCATGGAATGCCAGCGCACGGGGGTGCTGATCGTTACCGGAGGTCCGGGAACCGGAAAGACGACCTGCATCCGCGCCATGCTCCGCCTGTTGGGGGAGAGCGTGGAACTGTGCGCGCCCACGGGCCGCGCCGCCAAGCGCATGAGCGAAGCTACCGGGCGACAGGCGCGCACCATTCACCGGATGCTCGAATACGCGGGCGAGGAAGAGCGATTCTTGCGCGATGAGCGCAATCCCCTGGACTGTTCGGCCGTGATTGTGGACGAGATGTCCATGGTGGACATCTTCCTTCTCCGCGCGCTCTTGCGGGCGCTGGAGCCGGGGACAAGGCTGATTCTCGTGGGCGACAAGGATCAATTGATGTCGGTAGGCGCGGGAAACGTGCTCTTCGACCTGTTGGAAAGCGGCGTAATCCCCAGCGTACGCCTCAATGAGATCTTCCGTCAGGCTGCCGGTTCCATGATCATTCGCAACGCGCACCGCATCAATCGCGGCGAATATCCTGAGATTCGAAACCGTGATACAGATTTCTTCCTGGAACGCAAGGAAAGCGTGGCGCAGGCGGTGGATTCCGTGGTACGGCTGGTCACGCATCGGCTTCCGAACTACTTACATTTGGATCCCATGCGCTCGATTCAGGTCATGGCGCCGATGAAGCGGGGCGACGCGGGCGTGTTCGCGCTCAACCGCGCGCTGCAACGGGCGCTCAACCCTCCCGAAATCGGCAAGCCCGAAATCCAGCGCGGGGACAATGTCTTCCGCCTGGGCGATAAGGTCATGCAAATCAAAAACGATTACGATCTCGAATGGGTGCGTGGAGCGGAGCCCGGAATCGGCGTGTTCAACGGCGATATCGGCTTTATCGTGGAGATGGACGAGCAGGAAAACGCGCTCACCGTGGCCTTTGACGACGGCCGCGTGGTCGAATACGACGCGCCCGCCCTGGAGGAATTGGAGCTTTCGTATTGCATTTCCGTCCATAAGAGCCAGGGCAGCGAATTTGATTGCGTGGTCCTGCCCCTGATCAATGGGCCCCAAATGCTCATGACTCGCAATCTCCTCTATACCGCGGTCACGCGCGCAAAAAAATTGGTGGTTATCGTGGGGAGAGAGGCGTGCGTGCAGAGAATGGTGGAAAACGATCATGTGGACCGCCGCTTCAGCGCGCTGCAAAAGCGCTTGCGGGAACTTCCCTGATGCTTCGGCTTGAAGGGCGCAGAGAAGATTCCCGAAATTTGCCGCGTTTTTCTTGACGCCCCCGGCGCGGACACGGTATAATGGAAAGGCGGTTTCTCCGCGTCCGTGGTTGAAAGTCGATGCCAGTCGCAGGCGAAACGACCCACGTAAGCAGGAAAAATTCCGGTGAGCATGGTGCGGCCTAGAGGTAAGTCCGGCCAACTTCGGTTGAGAGGGCCAGTAGTGGGGAGGCAGAGGCCTTAGGAGCGAACGTCCCAGCCGGCGAGTGTGGGGGCAAAGACCAGGTCGGGCGGAGAAACCGTCCTTGGGATACGGCGAGAAGGGAGAATCTCCTTGAAATACGATGCGATTTTGATCGATGCGGACGACACGCTGTTTGACTTCCGCGCGGCCGAAAGGGCCGCCATCGGCGATATCCTTACCCTCCTTGGCATTCAGGATGTGGAAGCCCCGCGGATCTATCACGAGATCAATCGGGCCTGCTGGGAGGCGTTTGAGCGCGGCGAACTTACGCAAAAGGAATTGCGCGTGCAGCGGTTTCGCCGCTTTTTGGAGCATTACGGCTGCGATCGGGACGCGGCGCAGATTGGCGAAAGGTATACGCAATCGCTTTCCCAGCAGAGCTTTCTCCTTCCGGGCGCTTTGGAAACCGTGCGGGAAATCGCGCAGAAGCGGCCGGTGGTCGTCGTCACCAACGGCATCTCCTCCGTGCAGCGTTCCCGGATGGACGCCTCTCCCCTCAAACAGTACATTCATTCCATGGTCGTCTCCGGCGAAATCGGCGTACAAAAGCCCGATCCTCGGATGCTCTACGAGGCCCTGTCTCGCCTGGGGAACCTCCCTGCGGAACGGGCGCTGATGGTGGGCGACAGCCTCACCAGCGATGTTCTTGCCGCCAACCGCGCGGGTGTGGACGCCTGCTGGTACAACCCCGAACAGAAGCCCCTTCGGGAAGGGTTCCATGTTCGCTACGAGATCCGCGACATTCGCGCGCTGACCGAGATTGCGCTCGGTTGACCTTCCGAATTTTCCCGAAAAGAAGCCTGCGAAAAAGGGAAATAGATGCAATTTCCGTTTTTCGCAGGCTTCTTCTCTTTCTCCCAAAGGCGGGGATCAAAACTCGTTGGAAATGCAGCTCCTTTGCGCACGCTTGCGATTGCTCTAAGGCTCTGGTTCCAGTTCAATTTGCAGCAGGCGAAATCCCAGCCCGTCGCAGGAAGCGGGGCAATAGAGAACGCCTCCGCGCCTGCCGCGAATTCCCCCCAGGAAGGAAGCGGCGTGCAGATGGCCATAGACGCACACATCCGCCCGATACTGCTCCAAAAGATCCGAGAAACCCGGGCAATTCTCCGTGCGCGGCGGATAATGGGTCATGGCGATCAGCGGAGCCGCGGCGTCTCTCTTGCGCGCATCTTTCAGAGACATCTCCAGCCGCAGCCGTTCGCGTTCATAGATGCGCAGATCGTTTTCCTCCTGCGCGTAGGGAGGAAGCGTCCAGCCGCGCGAACCCGCGAAAAGCACTCCGTCAAGCAGCAGGCTGTCGTTCTGCAGGGCGTACATACCCTCCGGAAGCGCCCTGCGCACGCGCCCGATCGCGCTCCACCAATAATCGTGATTGCCGCGCAAGAGGATCTTTCGCCCGGGCAATTCTCCCACGCGGGCAATATCCTCCTTCGCCTCCTCCAGGTGCATGGCCCAGGTCAGATCCCCCGGCAGCAGCACCACGTCCTCCGGCTGCACCTTGTTTTGCCAATCCTCCCGGATGCGCGAAAAGTGGTTTTCCCATTGCGGGCCGAAAATATCCATGGGCTTTTCACGGGCCGGGAGATGCAGATCGGAAATCGCATAGACCGTCAAGGGTCAATCCTCGTCATCATCGTGCTTGTCGGGATCGTCCTTGTCCTCATCCTCCATATCCTCTTCAAAGGACGCATCCTCATCGTCAAAGCTCTCGCCGTCCAGATCCGCTCCCAAATCCAGATCGATCTCATCCATGGTGCTCACCGAATCGATTTCGATGTTGGGATCCTCCACAATCACATCGTCCGCATTGACCTGCGCGTTCCTGCGCGAGAGCTCCTTGAGGCAGTATGCGCACAATTCCTGCCCCGGAACCGCGGGATTTTCCCCGCATTCGGAGCACAATTCAATCACATCGTACTGTTCCGTATCCCCGCGCAATTCCTTGCGGCACACAGAACACATCTTTTCGCCCTCGTTCATGTAATTGAGCTCACAGCGCGGGCACTTCACCAACGTCATAGAACTTCGCCTCCCAGTAAGACTTATGCGCCGAACGCCTCTTGTTCCACAGCGCGCGGCACGACGAAAAAGCACGCAAACACGTAAGTACTATCATACACAAAATGGGCGCGATGAAAACCCATTCGCGCCCCAAAAAATGTTAATTCTCTGTGATATTTTTATTTCTTAAATGCGCGGCCAATCTCTCCAAATCTTCCCGGTACGTTTGCCGCAAAGTCGGGTTATAGAGTACGGACGCAGGATGGTACATTGCGTACACGCGCCCGACTTCGACCCGCAAAAAGCGACCGTGCGCCGCGCCGATGACGCATTCGTTTCCCGCCAGTGCGCGCAGCGGGACATTTCCCAGCGTCACCACGCATTCGGGCCGAATCATCGCGATTTCGCGGAGGAGCCAGGGCTGAAACAGCCGGATTTCCTCCTGGGTAGGCGTCCGATTGACGAGGCGCCCTGCGGGAGAAATCTTTGTCGGCCGAAATTTGACCAGGTTGGTCACATACAATTCCCGGCGGGAAAGCCCCGCCACCTCCAGAAAATGATCCAGATTCTTTCCCGCGCGCCCCACAAACGGGCGACCCTGCAAACTTTCCTGCTCTCCGGGCGCCTCCCCCACCAGCAGCACCTTGGCCCCGATCGGGCCTTCCCCGAACACCAGGAGCTTCTTTTCGCCCTCATATACGCCCGCGACAAACGCCGCCATCTCTGCGCGAAATTTTTCCAAAATCCTCTCTCCTTTTGCGCGCGTCGAACGCTATGGTTCTCCTTCCAATTCCCGCATTTTTTCGCGCAGTTTCTGAAAATCCTCCCAGGCGTCCGCCTTCTTGGCCGGATCGCGCAGAAGCGCCGAAGGGTGAAAGGTGGGCAAAAACCAAACGCCTTTGCGCTCATGCCAGACCCCGTGCCCGCGCGTGATGGAAATTTCCTCGCCCAATGTCCAGCGGCAGGCCACCTTGCCCAAAAGAACGATGATCTTCGGCCGGACCAGCGCCACCTGCATCCGCAAAAAGGGCAGACAGGCCTGGGCTTCCTCCGGTTCGGGATTCCGGTTTTTCGGCGGCCGACATTTGACGATATTGCAGATATAGACTTCCGAGCGTTCCAGGCCGATCGCGTGCAGCATCTTGGTCAAAAGCTCTCCCGAAGGGCCGACAAACGGCCGCCCCATGCGGTCCTCCTGCTGCCCCGGGCCTTCTCCGATCAGCATCAGGCGCGCCCGCGGGTTTCCCTCCCCCGGCACAACATTTAATCTTCCCCGATACAGGGCGCATCTTTCACATTCCCGGATTTCCCGGTAAAATTCCGCCCAATTGATCCGCACAAGGCATCCCTCCGCGTCATGGCCCGGCATTCCCGAAAACAAAAAGCCCCGTTTGCGCGGGGCCATAGGATTCTCTGCTTATTCCGGAATGAGCAACGCCGTCTTGATCGAATAGATAATCGAGGCGAACGTCGTCTTCCCGTCGCTAATAATCCAATTCCACAGGGAAACCAGCAGAAGCACGCAGGCAAGGATGACCAACACGCTCCCGATGGTTCCTAAAAAATCGATCATCCCCGCGAATACGCGGAATTTCAGCCGCCGGTTTTCCGCTTCCTTGCGCGTAATCAACTTTGCCATGCCTTCACCTCCATCCCTGTAAGTATACCACGCTCCCCCGCAATTTGCAACCAGGCCAATCCCGAAGGTTTTGCGGCAGTTTCTAGACCTTTGCGCAAATTCTCCAAAACGCGGTTTCTCAAAATCAATCCTTCACAAGATCGCTCCAGGAAAACCGAAGCGCTCCCTCCAAATCCGCCGGAGCAAGTTCCACCTGATAGCCGATCTTGCCTGCGCTGAAGCAAATCTTTTCAAAATTCCGCGCGGATGCGTCAAAAAACGTGGGAAAGGGCTTTTTCATGCCGATAGGCGAACAGCCGCCATGCACATACCCCGTCAATGGAAGAAGTTCCTTGGCCTTGAGCATGGCCACGGATTTTTCCCCCGCCACCTTCGCGGCCTTTTTGAGATCCAATTCCCTGTCAACGGGGACGACGAACACATAGTGCGCGCCTGACGCGCCCAAAGTCACAAGCGTCTTAAACACCCGCGCAGGGTCTTCTCCCAGCGCCCGCGCGACCTCTTCTCCGGAAATCGCCCCGGAATCCAGATAGCAATGGCTCTCATAGGGCGTCTTTTTCGCATCCAGCAGGCGCATCACATTGGTCTTTTCCTTGGCGCTTTTCATTTCTATTCCTCCACGTTTTCCGGCGGATTCCCCTAAATGTAGTCCTTCCATTCTCCGATGGGTTGGGTGAGGCGCCCTTCCTGCCGAAGGCCGGGAAATCCCTGTTGCCGCAGCGCCTCGTAGAGGACGATCGCCACGGAATTGGACAGATTGAGGCTCCGCGCCTCCGACCGCATGGGAATGCGCACGCATTCGTCATATCGCTCGGCCAGCAAGGTTTCTGGCAGGCCCTTGGTTTCGCAGCCAAACACCAGATAATCCTCCGGCCCATAGGAAACCGAACAATAATCGCGCGGAGCCTTGGTGGTGGCAAAGCGCATCCTCGCCCCCTCCGGACAGGAGGCAAAGAACGCTTCCAGGCTCTTATGGATCTTCAAGGTCATCAAATGCCAGTAATCCAGCCCCGCGCGCTTGAGATATCGATCGGAAATCTCAAACCCAAGGGGCTCGACCAGATGCAAAATCGCGCCGGTCGCCGCGCAGGTGCGCGCGATGTTTCCGGTATTTTGCGGAATTTCGGGATGAACGAGTACGATATTCACATTGCTTCCCCCAACACATTTTTCCACAAAAACTGCCCGACCCCGCCCTGCGCATGGTGCGGCGCGACGGCGCGAGCAATCTCCTTGACTTCATTTTCCCCATTCTCCATGGCCACGGGAAATCCCGCGTATTCCAACATGGAAAGGTCGTTGATATTGTCGCCAAAGGCCATCACCGACTCGCGGGGAATTTCCAGGGCCTGCGCGATGCGCCGAAGCCCATCGCCCTTGCTCGCGCCCGGCCACATGATCTCAATATTGCTGCTGTTCGACCGGATGATGGTCAATCCCAACTCGCGCGCCGCCTCGCAGATCGGCTGAAAGCGGGGATCGTGCGCAAGCCCGTAGGCCGAAAATTTGTACACCTGGGCCATGCCCTCCGTCCACAGCCGCTGCGGATCTTCCACCCTTTCAAAATCCTTCGGAACGCCGCTCTCCAATTGGTAAAAAAACACCGGCAGCGAGCGTCCCGCCTCGATATTGCCCAAATAGGTGTGGCCCGGAGTATCCACATTGAAATATAGCCCGCTGCGCTCGATCACGCGGCAAAGCTCCCGTGCGCAATCTTCCCGATAAAACAACCGATAGACCGTCGGCCCCTCCGGACTGAGATCCACCCGCGCGCCGTTCAGCGAACAGATCGCGGGCGAAATTCCGAAGACCTCGCCGAATTCCCGCACCTTTTCAAAATTGCGTCCGCTGTTGAGCACGAGCCGGATGCCCTTCTCCTCCGCCGCTCGAAGCGCGCGGCTGTTGGATTCCAGCACGCATCCCCCTTCCCCCAGAAGGGTTCCATCCAAATCAAAGGCAATCAATCGGATGTCCATAGCGCCCTCCAATTCGGCTCCAAAGCCAGAAACCGCTTTCCTTCGTATTCCCCGAGCGCGCCGGGAAGCGCTTCGATGCTCCGGCACCACAAAAGCAGGCCCCGAACGGATTTGTTCGCTTCCCGATTCCCATATTTATCATCCCCCAGAAGCGGATGCCCGTAAAACGCGCAGTGCGCCCGCAGCTGATGGGTGCGGCCCGTGACGGGCGAAAGCTCCACCAGCTGTCCCGGCCCCACCTTATCCAGCACGCGATAGCGCGTGACGATCTCCTTTGCCCCCGGCATGGGCCGACGGACAACCCGCACCTGCGCCGCCCTGGCGTCTTTCAGGAGATAATCCCTCAAGACCCCCTCGCTCTGCGAAAATTTTCCCAGCACCACGGCGCGATAGGTCTTGTCCATCTGCCTTTTTTGAAACGCCTCCAGGCCCCTTTGCAGCGTGTCCTCGTCCAGGGCGGCCAGAAGCACGCCGCCGGTCGCCGCGTCCAATCGGTGCAACAGCTGCGCGCCGGGATGTTCGGCCTGGATACGGCGCAAAAGCGTATCCTCCCCCACGCCCTGTTGATCCACATCCACAGGCAAGCCCTGCGGCTTGACCACCGCCAGAAGGCGCCCATCGCAGAAGAGCGTTTGCAGGGAAAAATCCTGTTCCGGCAGATACAGCGTCACGGTATCTCCCCCGCAAACCAAAATATCCGGGGCGCATCGCTTTGCGTTTACCTTCACATCCCTGCGGCGGAAGGCCTCCTGCAGAACGCTCCGGCTGATCAACGGATACGCGCGGCTGATATATCTCTTCAGGGGCATGGAAGGAACGCCCCGGGGGACGACGTGTTCGAGCATAGCGCCTCCGAAAAGGAGGGCGGGGTCAACGCCCCGCCCCTCCATACAGTATCCTCAGTCGATTTTAAGAACCCAGCCGAAGGGATCTTCCGCTTCGCCGAACTGAATGCCGGTGAGCGTATCGTACAATTTCTGCGCGATGGGACCGATCTCTCCGCGGTTGATCACGAGCTTCTCATCCTTCCAGCACAGCGCTCCCACCGGGGATACCACCGCGGCAGTGCCGGTGCCGAACGCCTCGTCGAGCTTGCCGGAATGCGCGGCGTCAAAGATCTCCTGAATGGCGATGCGCCGTTCCTCGGTTTCATAGCCCATGTGCTTGGCCAGCTTCAGGATGGAATCGCGGGTGATGCCCGGCAGGATCGAGCCGTTGAGCATGGGCGTGACGATCTTGCCATCGAGGACGAACATCATGTTCATCGCGCCGACTTCCTCGACATACTTCTGCTCCACGCCGTCCAGCCACAAAACCTGCGTATAGCCCTTTTCCTCGGCGATTTCGCCCGCTCGAATGGAGGCCGCGTAGTTGCCGCCGGTCTTGGCAAAGCCGATGCCGCCGCGCACCGCGCGCACATACTTGTCCTCCACATAGATCTCCACCGGGGCCAGCCCGCCGGCATAGTACGCGCCCGAGGGCGAGAGAATGATAAAGAACTTATAGCGCTTGGCCGCGTGTACGCCGAGCATCGGATCCGTGGCGATGATGGTGGGCCGGATATACAGCGAAGTCCCCGCCGTGTGCGGCACCCAATCCTTTTCCACTTCCAGGAGCTTGATCAGGCCCTGGAGCGCCAGCTCCTCGTCAAACTGGGGAATCGCCATGCGCTCGGCCGAGCGATTCATGCGGGCAAAATTGTCCTTGGCGCGGAACAGCTGCAGGCCGCCGTCCTTGCGGCGATAGCACTTGAGGCCCTCGAAGATTTCCTGGCCGTAATGGAAGACCGAGGTGGCCGGATCGAGCGAGAAATTGTGATACGGAACCACGCGCGGATCGTGCCAGCCCTTGCCGGCCTCGTAATCCATTTCGAACATGTAATCGGTAAAGAGCTTGCCAAAGCCCAGCTTGCTCTCGTCCTGCGGCTTCTGCTTGAAGGAAGTCGCCTTTTCAAAGCGAATCTCCTGCATAAATACTCCTCCATCCAATAAATTTGTTGTATTATACGCCCTTAAAGCGGGTCTTGCAAGCGGGAAACGGTTATTTTACGCGCCGTCTTCCTCCTCCGGCCATGCGCGGAAAAATTCCTCAAAGCGCACCGGCTCCAATACGCCCTCGGAAAGATCGACCAGCTTTTTTTCAAGCTGTTCCTCGTCCACGGAGCGGACGACCATCTGTATTGTGACCGTATCCGCAAACGTCTTTTCTTCGACCACCACGGGCTGATCCTTGAGAAAATATTCCACGCGGTTTAAAAGAGGATACGGAACATCCATTAAAAGCCGCGCCGTCGGGTGCATTACCCCGACCCCGCAGGCGTTGATCGCGGTCGCCGACCCCTGCGAATAGGCGCGCACCAGTCCGCCCGCGCCGAGCAGAATGCCGCCGAAATACCGCGTGACCACGACCGCGCAATTGGTCACATCGCGGGCCTTGAGCACCTCGATGATGGGAAGCCCCGCCGTTCCGCCCGGTTCGCCGTCGTCCGAATAGCGCATCACGCCCTTGTTGGGGCCAATGATGTAGGCGTAACAGTTATGATTGGCGTCCTTGTACGTCCCGCGCATTTCCGAGAGAAATTGCAGGGCCTCCTCTTCCGTCTCCACGGGTGCTCCCGTGCCGATGAAGCGGGATTTGTTGATGACAAACTCTCCCTGCGCGCGGCGAAGAAAGGTCTTGTACGGCTTCATGGGCGATCATTCCATCACAAAGCGATGATAGCTCTTTTTGCCCTTGCGCACGAGCACGCCTTCTCCGCTAAGCATTTCCGGAGTCAGGCGGAAATCGATATCGGTCACCCGTTCTTCGCCGATGGAGACGCCGCCCTGCTGGATGGCCTTGCGCGCCTCGCCGTTGGATTTGCACAGGCCGCAGCGGGCGATCCATGCCAGCAGCCGGTTATCCTGCTCCAAATCCTCGGGCCGAATGTGCGTGGTCGGCACGCTGCCGGCCAATCCGCCGCCGCCGAAGAGCGCCTCGGCCGCGTCTCGGGCCTTGATCGCTTCCTCTTCGCCGTGAATCAGCTTGGTGACTTCAAAGGCCAGCACGCGCTTGGCTTCGTTGATGGCGGAATCCTTGAGCGCGCCGAGCCTGCGCACCTCGTCCATGGGCAGGAAGGTCAAAAGCGCCAGGCACTTTTCCACGTCCGCATCCCCCACGTTGCGCCAATACTGATAGAAGTCATAGGGAGAACACTTGTTAGGATCCAGCCACAGCGCGCCCTTCTCGGTCTTGCCCATCTTGCGGCCGTCGGAGGTCAGGAGCAGTTTGAACGTCAGCGCAAACGCGGGCTTCTGTTCCTTGCGCCGGATCAGATCCGCGCCCGAGAGCATGTTCGACCACTGGTCGTCTCCTCCCGCCTGCAGGATGCAGCCATAGCGATGGAACAGCTCCAGAAAATCGTAGGACTGCATGATCATGTAGTTGAACTCAAGGAAGGTCAGGCCCTTTTCCATGCGCTGTTTGTAGCATTCGGCGGTCAACATGCGGTTGACCGAGAACAGCGCGCCCACATCGCGCAAAAAGTCGATGTAGTTCAGGCTCCGAAGCCAATCGGCATTGTTGGCGATGATGGCCTGGTTGGGCTTTCCGGAATCAAAATCCAGGAACTTTGCCATCTGCTTTTTAAAGCAGGCAACGTTGTGGTCGATATCCTCCACCGAAAGCACCTTGCGCAGATCGCTTTTGCCGGAGGGGTCGCCGATCATTCCGGTGCCCCCGCCCATCAGCGCGATCGGGCGATGGCCCGCCCGCTGCAAATGCGCCATGGCCATGATCGGGATATAGTGGCCGATGTGCAGGCTGTCCGCCGTGGGATCAAAGCCCGTATAAAAGGTAACCATTCCCTCGTCAAAGGCCTTGTGCAGTTCCTCTTCAAACGTTACCTGCGCGAGAAATCCGCGCTCCTTTAAGATATCCAGTGCGTTCATCGGTTCCTCTCCTTATGCTTTATGCTTTCAGGGCTTCGCCCAATTTGCGCATCCCGCTCTCAATTTCCGGGATCGTGGCGTTGGAGAAATTCAGCCGCAGGGTGTTTTCATGCTCCCCATTGACATAGAAGAACGTCCCCGGCACATAGGCCACATTGTTCTCCACCGCGCGCGGAAGCAATTCCTTGGCGTCCAATCCTTCCGGCAGTGTGGCCCAGACGAACAGTCCGCCCTCGGGCACCGTGTGCTTCGAACCCTCGGGGAAGAAGCGGAATCCCGCCAGCATGGCGTCCAGCTGCTTTTTATAATCCCCGCAAATGCGCCTGAGATGCCCGGGCATGAGCCCCTTGCGCAGATAGGCGTCCACAATCGCCTGGGTGATCAGCGGCGAATGCACGTCCGCGGACTGCTTGCCGATGGTCATCTTGCGCAAAAGCACGGGATTGGCCACCGCCGCGCCCAGCCGCATTCCCGGAGAAACGTACTTGGAAAAGCTCGACATGTAGACAACCCAGCCCTCCTCGTCAAAGGACTTGATCGCCGGCAGCGCTTCTCCCGAATAGCGCAGATCCCGATAGGGGTCGTCCTCGGCCAGGAGTACGCCGTAGCGGTTGGCGAGCTCAGCCAGCTTCTTGCGACGCTCGAGCGAGAGCGTCACGCCCGAAGGATTCTGGAAGGTGGGAATGATATACATCAATTTCGGCTTCCAGGCGCGGATCTTCTCTTCCACATCCTCGGGAATCGCGCCGTTTTCGTCCGTCGCAATGGGCACGACCTTGGCGTTGTAGATGTGCATGGCCTGCAAAGCGCCCAAGAACGTCGGATCTTCCGCCAGGATCACATCTCCCGGCTCAATGACCGCCTTGAGGAGCAGGTCCCATGCCTGCGAACCTCCCTGCACCGGCAGCAATTCTCCCGGGCCGGCCTGCACGCCCGTCTCCTTCAAAAATTCCCCTGCCGATTCGATAAAGGGCGCAAATCCTTCGGTCGCGCCGTACTGCAAAAGCGTAGTCCCGTATTTTTGCAGCACTTCCACAGCCAATTCGGAAATTACTTCCGGTTCCAACGCTGCGTTAGATGGATTGCCGCCCGCAAACGAGATCATCCCCGGCTTTCCCAGGAGCTTAAAGATCTCTCGAATGGCGGAACCGGTGATGGGCCGCATGTGCCGCGCAATGCAATCTTCCGTAAATTTCATTCTTTTTCCCTCCCGTTCGCGTCCTTGGCGCGCTTTTTATTCTGTTTCCGTTCCCACAAATAAAATCGCCGCCTTCCCCGAGGAAGGCGACGTATCGCGGTACCACTTCCATTTCGCCCAGCGCCGTCTTGCAAGCGCGTTACCCGGCAAAGAAATCCTTTGCCGCGGGGTTCGGCGCGCCAATGCGCGCGTTCTTCCCCTGGGCCTCTCGATGCGCTGTCACGGGCGCCACCCGTCCCGGGCTACTCCGTTCCCCCGGGCCGCTTAGGAATGTATTCGCCCCGGCCGCCTCCATCCCCTCGCACCCTCCGGGGACTCTCTGCATTCGGCCTGCCGCGGCTACTTGTTTCCGTCATCGCGTTTGCTTTTTCCCTTGACTTTATTTAACAGGATAACACAGCCCCCATTCAGTGTCAAGCATCGCAGGAGGAATTTTCAAGTTTTCCAAGTTATTTCCCCGCTCTCTGTGACCCGCACCCGTATATCTCTCTATATTTTGGGCGGAAACATTTGCAATCCGCATAAATTATTTCTGTTGCGAGATAAACGTGAATTTTCTGTGCGTAATTTAGA
>DVMU01000015.1 GCA_018714825.1 Candidatus Pullichristensenella excrementigallinarum | reverse complement strand
TATTTATGGCAAAATTGGTTTCCCACAACTTCAGAGTTCTTCTGTGATTGATCCGTCTCCTGGACAAAATAGAGCGGCCTGCGCTTGGTCTCCAGATAGGTCTTGGCCATATACTCGCCGAGCACGCCGATGCACAAAAGCTGTATGCCGCCGATAAACAGAATAACGCAGATCAACGTAGGAAATCCCGCGACAGGATCGCCCCAGATCAGCGCCTTGAAAAAATGGAACAAGGCCGTGATCACCGAAAGCAGGCACAGGAGAATGCCCATCATGGACGCCATGGTCAACGGAAAGGTGGAAAACGCCGTAATCCCCTGCACGGCATAGCGAAATAGCCCCATCATGCTCCACTTGGTTTTTCCCGCCGCGCGCTCTACATTTTCATAGCCGATCCAACGCGTGCGGAATCCGACCCAGCCGAAGATTCCCTTGGTAAACCGGTTGTATTCCGGCATCTGAAGGATGCAATCGACGACCTGACGGGTCATCATTCGAAAATCCGTCGCGCCTGCGCGCAATTCCATATGGGAAACGCGGCCGATCATCTTGGAAAATCTCCGGGAAAGCGCGGAACGCAATCCCCTTTCCCGCGTCTTCCGGTAGAGGCCGACGCAATCAAACTGCCCCGTCTCCAGCGTTGAAAACATCTCGGGAAGAAATTCCGGCGGATGCTGCAAATCCGCATCCAGGATCACCACATACTCTCCCCGCGCTTCCTTCAATCCGGCCGCCATGCCCGCTTCTTTCCCGAAATTGCGGGAAAACGAGAGATAGCGCACGCGTTTGTCCTTCCGGCTCAATGCGCGCAGGATTTCCAGGGTGCGATCTTTGGATCCGTCGTTGACAAAGAGAAACTCAAATTCCGCCTGCGCGAGCCGACGGGCCACCTCGCATATGCGCTCATAAAAGAGGGGCAAAACCTCTTCTTCGTTGTAACAGGGAATGATGGCCGTGATCAGCTTCGTACTCATGCGCATCTCTTCTTTCGATAAATGACAATGGCCGCGAACAGCGCAACTCCCAAAATAGACAGGCAAATCCCGATTCGCATTCCGGGCGTGCGATAGGTAAGGACAACCGCATGTTCTCCCTCTTCCAATTTTAGCGCGGTAAACGCCGTTCCGGAGGCAAACAGTTCCGCCGTTTCCCCATCGACCTTGGCCGACCATCCGGCGCTGAACGGAATCGAAAGTATCAGGATTTTGTCCCTGGAGAGAGAAACCGTACCCTGGATGCGGTTGGCGGCGATGGAAAGATCCTCCAGGGGTTCTTCGCGCAGCGCCTCGATGTATCCGGCATACGCCTCCATGGGCTGGCAAAAGACGCGAATATTCTCCAGCCCGTAGCGCCCCGCAGGGGATTGATACAGCTCTATCTGCTGCATCGCCTCCTCGGAATACCCGGCGTTGAAGAGAAAATCACGCCTGGGAATCCCCTGAAGATAGCTTTTCGAGGGAATCGACCGATAATCGAAGGCATCCTCCGTCTCTATCCCCGCGGAAAAGGAATTCACCGTCTTATCGATATCGTAATTCTCCAGCGCCAGGTAAGTTTCCGCTTGACCAATTCCGTCAAAACGCAGCTGAAGGCGCGCGTCGGGCGAGGTTACCGTTATTTTCTCTTCTTCCCAGGACGCATCCAGATCATTCGCAGGCAGGACGCGAACCTCCGCAACGCTCTTCTCCGGCACGATGTGTCGATAGCGTTCGTCCTCTTCCTCCAACACGGCTCCCTGCAAAAGCGCCCATTGCTTTTCCAGCGGAGTGCATTCCCGATACTCTTCCTGCGTGATATACGCATCCGTCGTATAGCCCAACGGAAGCGCGTACCTGTTCTCATACAATTCGTACTCGCCCTCGGTGCGAACCAATTCAAATCCATAGGGGATCAGCGGCGCGCGGGAGGTCCCAGTCTCACGCACAAAATACTTTACCGACCAGAGCGCCTCCAAGGGCGCGCGACTGTCCAATCCCGCAACGCACGATGTGTTCCGCTGCGTATTGGTCTGCAATTCCATGGCGCTGTCATACACGCACCCGCTCAACAGGCTGTTGTAGGCCATGGTTCCATAGCGGTTTAAAAGGACGCTTTCATTGAAGACCGGCGAATCCGTCTGGCTGATGTCCACGCGCCAAAATTCATCCGGCGCGCATTCCGGCGCCAGCGCCAGCGGAGAATCGGTCGCTTGGGCATAGGCCTCTCCCCGCTCCACCAGACTTCCTTCCCGGATGAGATTGGTTTCCAGCAGCGCGTGAAAGCCCAGTTGGTTTCCCACGAGCAGCGCCAGCGCCAAGAGGTAGCAGGTCATGGGCCGCCGCAGGCGAAGCCGATTGAGCAAAAGCAGCCAGACAACAGAGCCCACAACCGCGACGATCGCCACCACCAAAAGGATCTTCTCCATGGCGTTGGATCGGAAGAGCAGCAAACAGTAAGCGCAAAGCAGCGCGGAAAATGCCGCCAGTACCCACTTCTGCGCCTTTTGCAGCCGCAACAGCATCGGAAATCCCAGGCTGAGGCCAATGCACAAAAGGAACAGGGCGCCGTATTGCCAGCGCGCAGCCACATAGGAAAATCCGTTGAAGGCATAACCGAAAAAGGGAACCAGCGCGAAAATCAAGGATAGCGCCAATGCCCATCGCCACGGGCGATATGCTCGATCGCGTTTGAAAAGAAGAATGATGGCCGCGAACACACCGATGGCCGGCATGGTCGGATAGATCGTCAACCCATTATAGGTCACAAGGGAAGGCAAAAAGCGCAGATAAACCCTCTTGGCATAGGTAAGAAGATTTACCTCCCGCCCGGAAAAGGCCCGGGCGCTGGAGAAATATCCGAGCACGGACGGCAAAAAGATTCCCGCCGCAATCAGCAACCCGACCATGTAGAATCCCATCAGCCGCCCCGCGTTCGCAGGCAGATGTCTCCAGGGATGTTCTCTTTCCAAACCAAAATGGCGGAACAGCGCGTAAATCAAAAGAAGCAGGCTGTTGATATAGAAGAAATAGAATCCACACAGCGCCGACCAGGTCACGCTGAGCATCAGGCAAACCGGGGATTCCCTGCGCAGCGCCTTTTCCGCGCCCAAAAAGATAAGCGGCAAATGGATCAGCGGGTTTGCAAAGAAGGGATGCCGCAGCAATCCTTCAAAGATCATGTACATGGAGAAAGCATAGGCCAGGGCGCCGGGCAGCGCGTACCTGCGGGGAATCTTCATATATTTTGCATAGGCCAAAAACGCGATGCCCGCCAAATAATAGCGCAAGAAAATCAAAAGAATATAGCAGATTTCCGAATTCTCCGGAGAAAAAAACGCGCTGAGCAAGAGAAGAGGATCGCCCAGGCCGTAATAGTTGAGCGATTGGAATACGTCCGCACCAAATCCGAGCGCAAAGTCAAAGGTGGCAATCGGCTGTCCATGGAGAACGGCGTTCCCCGCCTCGCGAATCCACTGGCCGATGTACGCCATAAAGGGAAAATGCTGCTTGAGTCCGTCCGCTCCCCACATCGGTATGCGCCCGGCCCAAAGCAAAATCGAAATTCCCAGCAAAAAGAGAATTGCGGTCAGCCCAAAATACGCGACGTGGAAAATCGCGCTTCTTCGCCTCGGAGGCTTC
>DVMU01000185.1 GCA_018714825.1 Candidatus Pullichristensenella excrementigallinarum | reverse complement strand
GCTCGCCCATAAGTGGGTGGAAAAGATGAATGTCAAATGCGACAGCATCGAGCAGCGCATCGACCGCCTCTCCGGCGGAAACGCGCAGAAGGTCATCTTCGCGCGCATCATGAACAGCGATTGCGACATTCTCATTCTCAACCATCCCACCCGCGGCGTGGACGTGGGCGCGAAGAGCGACATCTATCGCACCATCCGCGAGATCACCGACAGCGGAAAATCCATCATTCTTCTTGGCGATACGCTGGACGAATGCATCGGTCTTTCCAGCCGCATCATCGTCATGAAGGATGGAGAGATTGCCAAGGAAATCACCTACGCCCCCGACGACCGTCCCACCCAGCTGGAAATCGTCCAGTATATGATGTAAGGAGGATCGACCATGCAAGAGAAAACGAATTTGTCCTCCGCGAACTGGAAACGGACGTTGTCCAACATCACGCCTTTGTTGGAAACAATCGTGGTGTTCTTCATCATCTGCCTGTTTAACGAAAGTTTCATCACCGCGAAGAACATCCAAAACGTATTGCTCGCCTCGGCCCCCATGGTGGTCATGGCTTCGGGCTACACATTGGTCATCCTCACCGGCTCCATCGACCTTTCCAACGGAACGCTTCTGGCGCTGACATGCGTGGTGACTTCGTTCCTGATGCCGGAATATGGAAACCTCGTCCTGATTCCGGTCATCCTCATCGGGTTGGTTGCTGGCCTTGTCAACGGCACATTGATCGTAGCCCTCAAGATGCCTGCGTTCATCGTGACCCTTTGCACCACCCAGATCTGGAAATGCGCGGCGTTGGTTATTTCCGGCGGCGCCTCCAAGTCCATCCCCAAGGCTGCCTGGATTTATCTCGACTGGGCAAGCGAAACGTTCCTGGGCATTCCTCTGATGTTCTACGCCGCGTTGGTAATCTGGATTTTCCTGGTATTCATCCAGAAAAAGACCACTATCGGCCGCAAGATCTTTGCGATCGGCGCAAATGAGAAGGCCGCCCGGATGATGGGCGTGCGAATCAAGTCCACCCGCATTCAGGCCTATCTGATTTGCTCCGTCTCCGCAGCGTTGGCGGGCTATATGTACGCGCTGCGCCTCAAATCCTCCACGCCGACCATCGGCGACAGCCTGAACCTGCTGGCGGTCGCGTCAGTGGTGCTGGGCGGCACCTGGATGTCCGGCGGACACGGCAGCGTCACCCGCACGCTTCCTGCGTCGGTTACCATCATGATGCTGCAAATCGCCCTCAAGGTGGTGGGCCTGGACGCCTACTATCAGGAAATCACCTTCGGTCTGATCCTGATTGTAGCTATCATCATCAATTCCGACCACGACCGTTCCAGCACCATCGCCGTGGTTTAGAGAGAGGTCTATATGGCAGAGAAATTTGACGTAGTCAATGTCGGAATGATCAATTTCGACATCAACGTAAAGACCTTTGACCCCAACGGCCTTGTCAACAAGGTCACGGATGTGGACGAAATCTCCCTGGCGCTGGGCGGGGACGCGCAGAACTGCGCGTTCACGCTCTCCCGCCTGGGGATGCGCACCGCGCTGGTCGGCGCGGTAGGTCGCGACAAGGCTGGGGAAATCTGCGTGCGCGCCGAACGGGAAGCGGGAATCGATACTTCCATGATCTGCTACAAGGACGTGCAGACCGGGACCGCCATCCAGCTCTTTCAGACATCGGAAGCCGCCGTGCTCAATTGTTCCGGCGCAAACGCGAGCTTTTGCCTGGAAGACATTCCCAGGGAGTTCTTCGGATCGGCCAAGATCGTAAGTCTCAACAGCTTTTTCGGCTGCGGAAAGATCGGCGCGGAATTTTTACGCCTGGCCCAGAACAGCGGCATGTTGACCCTTGCGGATACCACGAGCCTCGTCCCCGGGAATTCTCTGCGCGACATTGCCGACGCTCTCCCCTATCTGGATTACTTTGTGCCCAGCTACGCCGAGGCAAGCGCGCTTGCCGGGCGGGAAGATCCCCGCGAAATTGCGCAGTTTTTCCTGTCCATGGGCGTAAAAAATGTGGCTATCAAGTTGGGCGCGCAGGGATGTCTGATTCATTCGCCGCTTGAAGAAAAAATCATTCGTGGCTATCCTGTTTCGCCGGTGGTGGATACGACCGGATGCGGAGATAACTTCGTCGCCGCCTTCCTTGCGAGCCTTGTGAAGGGGTATACCCTGGAAGAGTGCGCAAAGTTTGCCAACGCCGCCGGCGCGATCAACGCCACGCGCATGGGTTCCAACGGGGCGGTACAGTCCTTTGAGCAATTGATACAGTTCCGAAAGGATCGGGAATAAGAGGGAGGATACCAACAATGAAAATCACAATGCACGAGCTTCTGCAATGGGCAGACGAGGAAAAATTCGGCGTTATCGCGTTTAACTATTCGGACATTTGGGATCTGTTGGGCATCATCAAGGCCGCAGAAGCGGAACATGCCCCGGTCATGGTCATGTCCGTGCCGCCGGTCGTGGAGAATATCGGCATCAAGTACCTCTACGGCATGTGCAACGCCGCTGCGGAATCGGCCAAGGTGCCGGTCGTCCCGCATCTGGATCACAGCTTTTCCCCGGCCATGTGCTTCGGCGCCGTAGATACCGGCTATCGCTCGATCATGATCGACGCCTCCATGAAATCCCTGGAAGAAAACATTCAGACCACCAAGAAGGTCGTAGACTATGCGCATCGCTTTGACTGCTTTGTCGAGGGCGAGTTGGGCCGCATTCGCGGCAGCAACTGCGAGGGCGTGGTGACCGACGAAAGCAAGCCGTTCCTGACGGAAGTCGAGGACGCGCGCCGCTTTGTGGCGGAGACGGGCGTAGATTCCCTGGCGATCGGCATCGGCAACGCGCACGGCTTCTATACCGAGCGTCCCAACCTCAACATCCGCCGCCTGGCCGAAATCAATGAGGCCGTGGATACCAAGCTCGTCCTGCACGGCGGCACCGGCATTCCCGCCGAGACCGTGCGCGAGGCGATCAAGAACGGCATCAACAAGATCAATGTGGGCACCATCATCTTCAATACCCACATGAAGACGCTCAAGGCTTCCCTCAACAGCCAGGAAGAATTCGATCTCAAGCAGCACAACTGCATCATCGACGCGGTGGCCGAGGTTGCCAGAGAGTGGATTCGCGTGTCCATGTCCAACGGCAGGGTATAAAGAATACGCAGAAAGAACATAGGTGGCGTCTGTGGATATCAACAAGAATTCCGAAATCCCGATTTACCTGCAGCTAAAGAGCTATATCCAGGACGAAATCGCCAAGGGAAATCTCAATCCAGGCAGTCGGGTCGCTTCGGAGACGGAAATCAGCGATAAATTCCATATCAGCCGCATTACCGTGCGCAAAGCCTATGGCGAACTTGTCGAGGAAGGGTACCTTGTCCGTAAACGCGGCAAGGGAACCTTCCTGCGCGACATCCGCTATCGGGAGAATCTCTCCTCGCGCAGCTTCACAAAATGCTGCGAAAGTCTGGGAATGCAGCCGGGCGCGAAAGTGGTGGACTGCCGCTCCGTTCCGGCGGTGGGGCGGGTCGCTGCCGCGCTGGAAGTGCCGGACGGCACCCAGGTCGCCTATATGGAGCGGTTGCGCTATGCGGATGGTGTAGCGGTAC
>DVMU01000184.1 GCA_018714825.1 Candidatus Pullichristensenella excrementigallinarum | reverse complement strand
AACCGCCGACAATTCTTCACAATGCCGTTCCCGGATAGTGATTGCGTTTCCGGACAAAATGATATACAATGAGAAAAGTTAATTTGGGAGGGTTTGCGAATGGCGGAAACGCTCGTGCTCCTGGATGGATATAGTTTGATGTATCGCGCGTTTCATGCGCTTCAGACACCGATGACTGCGCCGGACGGTACGCCGACCAACGCGGTACACGGATTTATGATGATGCTTTTAAAAGTGTTGGAAGAAGAGCAGCCGGACGCGATGGCAGTGGCTTTTGATGTGAGCAAGCATACGTTTCGTTCGGATCTGTATGCGGGATATAAGGCTAACCGCAAACCCATGCCGGAGGATCTGCGCAGGCAAGACCCGATTATTCGCGAATTGGTGCGGCGCATGGGGATTGCGCTGATGGAACAGGAAGGCCTGGAAGCGGACGATGTGCTGGGCACGATTTCGCAGCAGTGCGAGGAGCACGGCGTGCAGGCGATTTTGGTGACGGGAGATCGGGATTCGTTCCAGCTCGCAGGAGAAAACACCACGATTCTCTATACCAAGCGCGGCATTGCCGAAACCGAGCGCGTGACGCCGCAATGGATTTATGCGCATTACGGGCTTTCGCCCCGGCAGCTGATTGACGTCAAGGGGCTGATGGGGGATGCGTCCGACAACATCCCGGGCGTTCCGGGAGTGGGAGAGAAGACGGCCGTCAAGCTCATTGCCCAGTATGGTTCTCTGGAAGAGACGCTGAGGCATGTCGGGGAACAGAAGGGCAAGTTGCGCGAGCGTTTGGAAGAATTCGGCGCGCAGGCGGAATTGAGCAAGCGGCTTTCCGAAATTGTGCGCGACGCGGCATTGCCTTGGGAATACGACCGCTGGAAAATTTCCGATTTTTCCGGTGCGCTGCCGCTTCTGCGCGAACTGGGAATGAATCAGGCGGCGAGGAAGCTCCAATCGCTCTGCGGAACCGCGACGCGGGAGGAGAAGGCGCCCGCCGCTTCCTCCGATGAAGAGAACTCGGGAGACGTTCGCCGGGCAGAAAGCCTGGAGGAACTGGAAGAGGCCGTGAGGGCTCTCTCTCAAGCGGCGCATTGGGCGGCGATTTGTATCGGGCAGGATTTTAGCGCGGCCTTTGACACGGGCGGGATCTATGCGCCGTTGGGAGGCGGAGATCTCCTTACGCCCGGTTTGCGGGCCGAGGAGGCTTTGCGGGCGTGCGGAGAAATCCTGCGATCGGATTTGCCCCTATACCTGTACAACGCCAAGGCGTTGGGCGTGGCGCTGGAGGAAAAGGATTTCGATTGTATGCTGGCCGCCTATGCGCTCAATCCGCAGACGCCTTCCTTCCAATTAAAGGCGCTTGTGCAGGAAGCGGGGATGGAATGGCGGGAGGAATCGGCGGCGCGTTCGATGAAAAAGCTCTGCGATTGGCAGCGGGAAAAGCTGCAGGCGGACGGGCTTTGGAAGGTGTACGCGCAGATTGAGCTTCCCCTGGAGCGCGTTTTGTTGGGGATGGAAAAAGAGGGATTTGCCATTGACGCGGAGGCGCTGCGCGAATTGGGAAAGGGCTATCGCGTGCGCATTGCCCAGCTCGAGGAAGAAATTTACGCCATGGCGGGAGAAAAGGTCAACCTCAAATCGCCCAAGCAGCTTTCGGAGCTGTTGTATGACCGCATGGGGCTTCCCGCGGGAAAAAAGACCAATCGCGGCTATCGCACCACCAGCGCGGAGGTTCTGGAATCGCTGGCGGAAAAATATCCGATTTGCGGAAAGATTCTGGAGTACCGGAAGTATACCAAGCTGGAGAGCACCTATGTGGACGCGTTGCTGCGCCTGATGGACAAGGACGGCCGGGTACACACGCTCTTTGACCAGGTTTCCACCGCGACCGGGCGAATCAGTTCCCTGGAACCGAATTTGCAGAACATCCCCGTGCGCACGGAATTGGGAAGGCAGATTCGACGGGCGTTTGTCGCCTCGGAAGGAAAGATGCTCGTGGACGCGGACTATTCGCAGATCGAACTGCGCGTATTGGCGCATATGTCCGCGGATGAAACCATGCTCGAGGCCTTCCGGGAGGGACAGGACATTCACGCGCGCACCGCGGCGGAGGTCTATTCCGTTCCGCTGGACGAGGTGACGCCCGCCATGCGATCGGCAGCCAAGGCGGTCAATTTCGGAATCGTCTACGGCATTTCCGATTTCACGCTGGCAAAGAATATCTCCTCCACGAGGCAGGAGGCAAGGGACTTCATCGAGCGTTATTTCCAAAAGTACCCCGGTGTGAAGCAGTATATGGAACGCATGGTCGCGTTGGGAAAGCAGCAGGGGTATGTCGAGACGCTTCTGGGGCGCAGGCGGTATCTCCCGGAACTCAAAAGCGGGAACTACAATGTGCGCGCCTTTGGCGAGCGCTGCGCCATGAACAGCCCCATTCAGGGAACGGCCGCGGACATCATCAAAATGGCGATGATTCGCGTGGAACGGGCGCTGCGGGAACAGGGCCTGGCAAGCAGGCTGATTTTGCAGGTGCATGATGAATTGATTGTGGAGGCTCCGGAAGAGGAGTGTGACCGGGTCAGGAGGCTGCTCATAGAGTGCATGGAGGGTGTGCTTGCGCTGGATGTGCCGCTGAAGATCGATCTATCCATGGGGAGGGATTGGCGTGCTTGCAAATAAACCGTACATCGTTGGAGTGACGGGGGGAATCGGCTCCGGGAAATCCGAAGCCGCAAAATATCTTGCGACTTTGGGAGCAATGCATGTGGACGCGGACGCGATTTCGCATGAATTGACTTCCACCGATCCCGAGACGCTCCGGGAAATTCAAGAAACCTTCGGAGAGGAGGTCTTCACGCCGGAGGGATGCCTCGATCGAAAGGCAATGGGAGAGAAGACCTTTTCGAATGAGAAGGACCGCCGCGCGCTGGAGAAAATCCTGCATCCGCGCATCCAGAGACGCATGATTCAGCAGATCGACGAGGCGGCCAAGCAGGGCGTAAAGATTGTGGTGCTGGATGTGCCGCTGCTGTTTGAGACGGGAATGGACGCGCTCTGCGACGAGACATGGGTGCTCGCGGCCAATCTGGAGACGCAACTGGCGCGCGTGATGATGCGCGATCACATTGAGCGCGAGGATGCCATGGCCCGTGTGCAGAGCCAGATGCCCGCAGAGGAAAAGCAGAAGCGGGCGACCTATACGATTTCTACGGAACGCTCCATAGAAAAGACGCAGGCGGAGCTCAATTCGCTCTACCAGCAGGCGCTGAAGAGGGCCGGAGGCTAAGACATTGGCGAGAGATACAAGAAGAAGGCGGCGCAAACGTGCGAGACGGCGCTTTGCAGCGGTCGTTTGCGCGTTGCTGGTTGTTGTCATTGGAATCCTGGTGGGAAGGCATCTGTTGGAAGCGCGCCCGCTGCCCCTGAAATACGAAGAAGAGATTCAGACGTATGCGGCCCAGTTCCAGCTGGAACCCGCCTATGTCGCCGCAGTGATCTTTTCGGAATCGAGCTTTAATCCGCAGGCGATTTCCAAGGATGACGCCAGGGGATTGATGCAGATTCTGCCCTCCACCGGCGAATGGATCGCGGGGAAATTCGACGAGACGTTCGCAGTGGAAAATCTGTTTGACCCGGCGACCAATATCCGATACGGTTGCTGGTACTTGCGCTTTTTGATGGATCGATACGGAGAGGATAAGAAATGCGCCTCGGCCGCCTATCACGCCGGACAGGGCAATGTGGATCGCTGGCTGCAGGACCCCGCGTTCAGCCCGGACGGAACGACATTGGCCACCATTTCCTATCCTGCGACCAATACATATGTAAACAGGGTGCTTGCCAATTATGAAAGATACGCGAAGATTCTCTAGAGGATTGGCCGTGGCGTTGGCGCTTTGTCTTGCGCTGTTTCCCGCCGGCGGCCTTGCTATGTTTGTGGAGGATTCTTATGAATACCTGGCCGCGAACGCGCCGGATGCCTTGCAGGCGGATTTGACGGTGGCCTATGTCGCTTCGGATGGGGCGCTGCTCAACCCCTTTTGGTGCACGGAGCGCGATCTGATCAGCGTCAACGCCATGGTGTTTGAATCCGTTGTGGAACTCGACAGCGAACAGAAACCCGTTCCTCTGCTGGCCGACAGCTGGACCAACGACGGGAAAAAATGGACCTTTCAATTGCGCAGCGGCATCCAGTTTCACAACGGATACGAGCTTGTGGCCGGAGATGTGGTGGCGAGCTATGAGAATTTTCTTGCGGCAGGGGAGACGAATCCCTACTATGCCCGCCTGAGCCTGGTCGAATCCATGACCGCGGTGGACGCCTATACCCTGGAGGTGATCGGGCGCTATGAAGGGATGATCACGCTCTACGCCATGACCTTTCCGGTCGTGGAGCGCACTTCGATGGGGGATGCGATCCCGCGCGGTACCGGGCCTTATTGGTATATCAACTATAATACCAACATTTCGATTCGGCTGGAGCGCAATCCGCTTTGGTGGAAGACGCAGCCGGAGATTTCCAGCATTGTCTTTTTGCGCTATTATACCACCGGCGACGCGATTGAGGCGCTGACCACCGGCCGCGTGGACTGTCTTTCCACGCGCTCGTCCAAGGCGGCGTTTACCCGAAAACTTTCCAATATCATCGCTACGGATTATCCGACCATTACCTATGAGATGCTCATCCCCAATTTGAGCGACAGTTCTCCGCTTTCCGATGTGCGCGTTCGAAAGGCGGTGATGTACGCCATCGACCGATCGACTCTGGCCAGCAACGCCTATTTGGATATGGCGCTGCAAACCGAGGTGCCCATTCTTCCCGATACCTGGCTCTATGAGAGCCAGAGCGCCGTGTACTATTACAGCCCGGAGCGGGCGCTGCAACTTCTCAACGAGGTGGGCTGGGAGGATTTGACCGGCGATGCCTACCTCAACCAGCTGGAAGATGGGATGCTCAAGGATTTGTCGATCACCATTGTGACCTACAACGAGCCGACCTCCACCATCCGCCAAAATGCCATTGAGCAGATCGCGCGCAATCTGGAGGCTGTGGGCATTCATACGACGGTTTATACCCTGAGCCAGAGCGAAGTAGGTTCCTGCATTCGGAATGGGAATTTCGATTTGGCGCTGATCGGGGTCAATTTGAGCGAGGTACCTTTGATGACGCCTCTGTTCGCCGATGGCGGCGCGGTCAATTATTCCGGTTCGCACACCAATGAAATGGATCAAATCCTGGCGCGCACGCTGACCGCGGCGACCGAGGAGGAGCTCAAGCAGGCGTACAGCGATTTGCAGATGTATATCGTGGACAAGCTGCCGATCATGGGCCTTTTGTTCCGTACCGGAACCGTGCTTTCCACGCGCTCAATGGCGGGCCTGTCCGGAACGCGCCAAAACGACGCGTTTAACGGCATTGAATTTGTCTCTTTGGAGGAATAGAATCATGCAAGGCGATCGGGAGATTCTCGAATCTTTGGAAAAATTGCCCGGGAAGATCTCTCTCTACTATCGTCCGCTCGACGGAGCGTCCCCTGCCCTGGAATTTCAGGCACAGACGCCCGTTGTGGCTGCCAGCGTGATCAAGCTGCCCATTCTCATCGAGGCATTTCGCCAGCGGGAGGAAGGGCTTGTGGATTTTGGAGAGGAATTCGTGCTTCGGGAAGAGGACAAGATGCCCTCCTGCGGCGCGCTGAATTACCTGCAGGCCGGTTTGAAGATTTCTATGCGGGATTTGGCGGTGTTGATGATTATCCTCTCCGACAATACGGCAACCAATTTGCTGATCGATCGATTGGGGATGGAGGCGGTCAATGCCACGCTTTCCAGCCTCGGCGCGCAGGGTTCGCGACTGCGCAGAAAGCTTTTTGATGCGGAAGCCGCCGAGCGGGGATTGCAGAATACCGTGACGGCTCGGGACATGGGGCAGATCTTGGAGGAGATGTATTTTGCCCGAATCGTTTCTCCGCGCGCGAGTGAAGAAATGTTACAAATTCTTTCCGATCAGCAATTAAACGGCAAAATCCCCTTCTTTTTGAAACAGGATGGCGTGCGCATTGCGCACAAAACCGGAGAAGATGGCGGAATTACCCATGATGTGGGAATTGTATTCGCAAAGAGGCCCTTTGTGTTGTGCATGTTGTGCGAACAGACCATCGTTCCGGAAGCGGAGAGGTTGATGCAAGAGGTCGCAAGGGCCTTTTATAGGCGGGCAAACGCCTAAATATTTCAAAAGTATTTCGAAATTCTAGATTTAAATACACATTTAACATTCTGAATATGAAGGAATATTGCGGTATGCGTCGTATTTAATAAAAATAACGACGCATTTGCTTCGAACCCATGAATTTTCTTCGCGCGCAAGTGTGCGCAATCATTTCAAAGGAGATACGGAAATGCGAATTGAACGATCCGGACTGATCCGGCGGCTAATTCCAATTTTATTGGTGACGGCCCTGGTGCTGATGAGTTTGCCGACAGTCGCGTTCGCGGCGAGTTTGTCGGCCATCGTCACGTCGGATTCCATGGCGGTCTATTCGGACATGTACCTGACCAAGAAAATTGCGACGCTTTCCAAAGGAGACGTGGTGGTGGTCACCGCGGCGAAGAGCGGCGTCTGCGCCATTACATACAGGCCGACCGGGAAGAGCGGCTTTTGCAAGGCCTCGAGTTTGGCGGAAGTCACCGCGTATTCTCAAAAGGTCGTGGTGGCGGTTTCCGGCGCAAAGGCCTATGAAAAGCCCAATACTTCCAGCGCCTCCGTATCGCTCAAAAAGGGATGGACGCTGAATTATTTCGGATCGGACAATGGCTGGGCGATTGTCGAGGCGGACGGGTATCTTGCCTATACTCCGGAGAAAAATCTGGCGCTTCCCGGGCAGAATACGGCCACGGCCACGCCCGTGCCGGAGAAGGCCACGGAGGGAAATTTCTACGCGCAGGTGACCAAGGCGACCTATGCGTATTCGGATTCGGTAGGGAGCAAGCGCATCGGCACGCTTCCCAAGGGAACGCAGGTGTATGTGCATGAGTATACCAGCGTCTGGGCCCTGGTGAGCGTGGACGGCGCGTACGGGTATTGCGACGTGAGCGTGTTGGCGCCGGTGACTTCAACGGCGACGGCCACGCCCATGCCTTCGAAAGACAATGCCGCCGATTCGAGTGAGGAAGCCACGGAAGGCAACTTCTACGCGCGAGTTACCAAATCGATGTACGCGTATTCGGATTCGGTAGGGAGCAAGCGCATCGGCATTCTCTCTAAGGGGACGCGGGTGTATGTGCATCAGTACACGGACGTGTGGGCGCTGGTGAGCATCGACGGCGCGTACGGATACTGTGAGGTTTCAAAGCTTGAGCGCGAAGAGGAAGCCACCAAGGGCGATTTTTACGCGCAGGTGACCAAGGCGACCTATGCGTATTCGGATTCGGTAGGGAGCAAGCGCATCGGCGTGCTTTCCAAGGGGACGCAGGTGTATGTGCATGAGTATACGAGCGTCTGGGCGCTGGTGAGCATCGACGGCGCATATGGATATTGCGACGTGACCGTGCTGGAGCGATCCACGGATCCTACCGCGACCGCGACGCCCCAGATTCCCTCCGCGACGATTCCGATTCCCTCGGACGGAGAAGCGGTTACTGCGACGTTTACCGCGTTGACCAACCAGAACACAGTGGTCTATAAAAAGCCCAGCACTTCCGGCTCCAAGATGGGGACGCTTCCGGCCGGAACGGAAGTGACGGTTCTTCTGTACAATGAGAGTTGGGCCTATATCTCCATTGCGGGATATTACGGCTTCTGCTTCCGCCAGAACCTGGCCCCGACGGAGGGGATTTCCGGGCAACCGACCCCGACGCCCACGCCGTCCGCGACGGAAGAAACGCCGGTAGACGCCAATTTCTCGGCACAGGCGACGGAAGACATCTACACCTATGGCGACCCGACGGGCAATAACAAGATCGGCGTGCTTTCGAAGGGCACGGTTGTCACGGTGCATCAGTATACCAGCACATGGGCGCTGGTGAGCCTGGATGGAAATTACGGTTTCTGCGATGTGACCAAGCTCCAGCGCGTGGAAGTGGAACCCTCGCCGACGGTATCCGTCTCGCCGGAGGATTGCATTCCTGCCACGGTGACGGCGAAAGACGGACTGGACGTCTATACGGGGACCAGCACCAGTACCATCAAGAAGTACACGCTGCCCTATGGAACGCAGGTCAATGTCGTGCAGGCGAATTCCACCTGGGCCATGATTGAATTGAATGGCAATTACGGTTTCTGCTTGGTGGCAGGATTGACGCTCAATTCGGAATTGAAGCCTGGTGTGGTACAAGGGTATGCCACAGTGATTTATCCCTCCGCTCCGGTATATGCTTCCGAATCCACAGGGGCGGTCAGCACGACCATTCCGCAGGGAACGGAGGTCGCGGTATACGCGGTCAACTCGAAATGGGCCTATGTGGGCAAGGGAGACGCGCGCGGCTACATGTTGGTGGAACACCTGAGCAGCGAATCGTATCCCGAGCTCTCTTCCGGAGATTCCGGGAGCTCCGTGTTGGCCCTGCAAAAGATTCTCGAGGCCTATGGATACTTTGACGGAGAACCCGCGGGCAATTATAGCTCGCTTACCGAGACGGCGGTTCGACGCTTCCAGGCAGCGGTCAGCGGGTTGCAGGAGACGGGTAAGGCGGATATCCATACCATCCGCGTGCTGATGAGCGGAAACGCGCCGGCTTCCCCGTTGCTCTCGCTGAACTTGAGCAGCGGCAGTACGGGCACCAATGTGCAGCGGTTGCAGACGCGCTTGTACTACAAGGGCTATCTCAGCAAGTCCAGCAGTGTGGATGGAGAATATGGAAGCATCACCACTTCCGCTGTAAAACTGTTCCAGGCTGCGGCGGGACTCAGCGCGACCGGAACGGCAGATTCCAAGACGCTGCAGGCCCTCTATTCCAACAGCGCGCCGAAAAATACCGGAACGGCGGCCGACGCGTCCGGAAGTAGTTCGGGTGCAGGGGATGTGGGATCGGATATGGACGAGTTGCCGCCCAACCCGACGAACTCGGAGAAGATTGAATATGTGATCTATGTCGCGCAGCAACAGCTCGGAAAGCCGTATGTGTTTGGTGCGACAGGAACCTCCTCTTTTGACTGCTCCGGTTATACCCGTTATTGTTATGGGAAAGTTGGCGTATCCCTCGCACATTCGGCACAGAATCAGGGCTACAATGCAGGGAAAAAGGTTGAAGGAGTCTCAAATCTGAAACGAGGGGATATCGTGTGCTTAAATACGATTTCCGATAACGATTTGAGCGATCACGTCGGCATCTATCTGGGAAGCGGAAAGTTTATCCATGCTTCCTCCGGCGCGGGCAAAGTTGTCATCAGCGAGATCGGGTCGGGCTACTACAATCGCGTATTCTCGTGGGGACGGCGCGTGTTGTAAGAGAAGGAAAGTATGTGGGGCGGGCGCATTTGCGGCCGCCCTTTTGCATGCCAAAAAGGGTTTTTAACACGCTCCATGAAAACCTGCGGATTTTCCGAGCGATTTCCTGAACGAAGCGAAGGAACTGTTTTTTTCCTTCGCTTGTGCCCGGAAAAATCGAGCGCGACGTGCACGCCGCCGCGCTCGATTTGGAGGGACTCTCTTCACAGGGCTCTCTCGACAGTTTGGGGCGGGCGCGTTCACGCCCGCCCCCTTTTGGAAAGGAAGGATCAGCGGATTTCCGTGACGGTATAGCCGGCTTCCTCCACCGCCTTTTGGAGCGCGGAAGGATCCGCATCGGTGTTGAGTGTGGCGGTCTTCTCTTCCAGAGATACGTTGACCTGCGGATCGAAGGCGGAAAGCGCCTTTGTCACATGGGCGACGCAGTGCTGGCACATCATGCCGTCAATGACCAGGGTAATTTTCATAGGGGAAACCTCCTTTTTAATGGATGTTTGGGTGTCGTCGGGAACGGAGTTCCCGGCGGGGGAAACCAGATCGACATGGAGAGCAGGAGAGGGCGATTCCTCTGCGCTTTGGGGAGCGAGGGGGCGCAGGCGGAAGCGCTTCAGGCGGAGGGCGTTGGTCACCACGCAGAGAGAACTTAAACTCATGGCTGCCGCCGCGAACATGGGATTGAGATCAATGCCAAGGAACGAAAGCGCTCCCGCCGCGATGGGAATCCCGATAGTATTGTAGAAGAATGCCCAGAACAAGTTTTCCCGAATATTGCGGATGACCGCGCGTCCCAGTTCAATGACGCCTGCCGCCAGTTCCGGATCGTCCCGCACGAGAACGATATCCGCGGATTCGATGGCGACATCCGTGCCGCGACCGATGGCGACGCCCAAATTGGCGGTGGTCAGCGCGGGCGCATCGTTGATGCCGTCTCCCACCATCATCACATTCTTGCCTTCCGACTGCATCTGCGAAATAGAACGGGCTTTGTCTTCGGGAAGGAGCTTGGCGAAGACCCGGCTGACACCTGCGCTGTGGGCGATGGCCTGGGCGGTTTTTTCTCCGTCTCCGGTGAGCATAGCGCTTTCCACGCCTAACGCCTTGAGGCGGCGAATGGCCTGTTTGCCGCCCTCACGCAGCGTGTCGGCCAGGGCAAAGGCGCCGAGAAATTCTCCATCGATCGTGGAGAACATTACCGTTTGCCCATCCTGCGCGCGCTGATCCGCCCATTTTGCGGCATCGGCAGGAATCTGGAGCCAGGAAGAACTGCCGACTTGGACCAATTTTCCCTCAACTTTTGCCTGTACGCCGCGTCCGGGCAGGGTCTCATACTCGGATGCTTCGGGGACGCTCGGCGAACATTCGGCAATCGCTTTTGCAATGGGGTGGGTAGAAAGTGCCTCTACGGCCGCAGTCAGGCGTACCGCAAGGGCCTTATCCCGGGCATAGACCTGGGTGACGCGCATCCGACCTTCGGTGAGCGTGCCAGTCTTGTCGAAGGCAACCATGTTTACCGCGTGCGCGGCTTCGAGGGCGGCGGCGGTCTTGATCATGATGCCCAATTCCGCGCCCTTGCCGGTTCCGACCATGATGGCGGTCGGCGTGGCCAATCCCAGCGCGCAGGGGCAGGAAATAACCAATACGGATATCGCCGCCTTGAGGGCGTGTGCGGAATCGCCAAGGAGCAACCAGATCACAGCAGTGAGCAGAGCAATGCCGATTACCACCGGGACAAATACGCCGCTGACCCGGTCGGCCAAACGCGAAATGGGCGCTTTGGAAGCGCCGGCTTCTTCCACAAGGCGGACAATTTTGGAAAGGGCCGTATCTTCGCCGACCTTGGTGGCGCGGAAGCGGAAATATCCCGAACGGTTGATGCAGCCGCCCACGACCTGCGATCCCTCAGCCACATCGACCGGAACGCTTTCTCCGGTGAGCATGGATTGATCGACAGAACCGTGGCCGGAGAGCACCTCGCCGTCCGTAGGAATGGAAAGCCCTTCGCGCACAACGACGATGTCGCCCACGCGCAGATCCTTGGCGTCGATTTCGACTTCCCGACCGTTTCGCTCCACGGTTGCACGCTTGGGCGCAAGATCTACAAGCTTGGAAATCGCATCCGTGGCGCGGCCTTTCGCACGCGCTTCCAGATACTTGCCCACGGTGATGAGCGTGAGAATCATGGCGGCAGATTCAAAATAGAATTCCGTCATGCCGCTGGAAGTCTCCGGGTTCGCGGCAAGCAGGAACATTTGCCACAGGCTGTACAAGAGCCCCGCCGCGGCGCCGATGGAAATAAGGCTGTTCATGTTCGGCGCACGATGAAACAGCGCCTTAAAGCCGTTTTCCCAAAGCGAGCGATTGAGATAGAGGATCGGCAGGGCGATGATCCATTGCAAAAGCCCGGAAACCAGAGGGCGATGCAACACGGCGGGCAACGGAAGGCCGAGCATGTGGCCCATGGCGACGTACATCAGCGGGATTAACAGGATGACCGAGGCAATCAGACGGGCGCGGATCTTTTGCTCGGTCTGATCTTTGGATGGAGCGGGCGCAGCCTGTTGCGCCTGTTCGGGAGCAGCGCCATAGCCGCCGGATTCCACGGCGCGGATGATGTCCTCCACGCTGGTCACGCTTGCATCGAATTCCACGCGCATAGAATTGGACAATAGGTTTACCGCCACTTCTTTGACGCCGGGAAGCTGCCGAACGCTCTTTTCCACATGGGCGGAACACGCTGCGCATGTCATGCCTGTCACGCGAAATAACATATGATCACCTCTCAATAGATAGTATCTAGGGTGGGAACCATCCAATAATTTATACCCGACTAAAAAACTAGGAAATCGCAAAAAGGTAAAAACTAAAAAAATTCTATGAGAACAATTTTTCTTTGGAAATAGGAAGTTAGAGATTATAAAGAGAAAATTTTCTGCATACATGGAACGGAAAACCATATTGATATATACTAATATATATTAATATATAGAATGTAGAATTTATAAAAGATTTAAATAATCAGGAATGATAATTCCTTTACGCAAGAATATGCATTTTATAGAATCCTATTAGAAGAGTGCGAAGGGAGTTTCGGACCATGGGAGAGATACAAGAGATCGTTGGACGGGAAATGCGCGTGCGGCGGGAAGACTTGTGTATGACACAGGAAGGAATGGCGGAGAAAGTCGGCATTACGGATCGCCGCTATCGGGATTTGGAGAAGGGAAAGGGAGATGTGCGCTTTAGTACGATTCTGCGATTTGCGATTTTGTGCGATATGAAACTGGACCCCATCTGCGAGATTATCCGCCAGAAAGGCCTGATCCAACCTGGAGAGGGAATTGCTCCCAGAAAGAGACGTGAATCTGCCTGCCGAGAAAAGGAGGAACGCGAAAAATAGATTCCCTCTAGAGAGCTCTTTTGGTCTGGAGGCCTGCAGGAAGGGTTGGAGATTTCAGAACAGAGAGAAAATTGGAAGATAAAATCCCCTTTCCGCCTAGCGGGAAGGGGATTTTAGATGAACGGGATTATTTCAAGGTGATAATCACCCGGCGATAGGGCTCTTCTCCCTCGGAATGCGTGGTAACATCCGGATTTCCCTGCAAAGCAGAATGCAGGATGCGCCGCTCGTAAGGATTCATCGGCTCCAGCGCCACGCGTTTGCCCGTCTTCCGGGCGCGTCCCGCCATGCGCACGGCCAATTTGCGAAGCGCTTCCTCGCGCTTTGCGCGATAACCTTCGGTATCCAGAGAAACGCGCAGATACTCTTCGCGGCCGCGATTGACATTGAGGCTGGTCAGATACTGCAAAGCGTCCAACGTCTCGCCCCGGCGACCGATCAGGATGCTCATATTTTGTCCAAAAAGCTGCATCCGCAGATGGTCGCTGCTTTCACAGACCTTAATTTCACAGGGCACGCCCATGCGCTCGGTAAGGCCGCTGAGGAAAGAGAGGGCCTGTCGGGCATCAGGCGTGAGCTGCTCAAGCGGGGTTTCTACAAACGGCTGTTCCGGCTCGAGAGGAGCGGGAACGATTTCCGCCGCCGGTTCACGATTCTCTTTGCGGGGGCGCGGCTTGGATTTGCGCGGCTTGGAGGATTCCTCAGAGGATTCCGCAGCGACGTTGGCGGGTTCCGGGGCAGACTCGCGCGCAGGCTTCTCCGGGCGGGCCGATTTTTCCGGAGCCTTGGCAGGTTTGGATTTCTTGGCTGCCTTGCGCTGAGAAGGTTGGTCCAGGGACATGGTCGGCATCTCAATTTCAAAGGAATCATCCGATTCCTTCAGGGTCAGTTTGACCTTGGCGAGTTTCCCGAACATGCCGAACAGCCCAGGGCTGCCCATTTCCAGAATTTCGATTTCCACATCGCTCGGATCGCAGCCGAGTTCTTTGACGCCGTTGTTGATGGCGTCTTTGACGGTTTTACCGCTGCTTTCTATGCATTTCAAGGCCAGATTGCCTCCTTGTCAGGTATTGGGCTGGCCGTCGGTAAGCTCGGCCAGCTTGTCCTTGCGGTCAAAGTAGAGATTGATGAAGTACTGCTGGAAGATGGCGATCACGTTGCCGATACACCAGTAGATGGCGAACGCCGCGTTGTATCCCGCGCAGAACCACAGGGACATCAGCGGGAACAGCCATTTCATCAGGCCGCTATTCATGTTGCCGGGCTGCGGCTCCTGGCCGGGCTCGGTTTTGGGACTGGTGAGTTTGGTCATAAAGAATTGGCTCAACGCCGCGAACAGGGGCAGGATAAACAGCCCGTTCGCGCTGGAAAAGAGCGCGTCAAGCGAATTGGGGAGCACGAGAGTCGGTTGGAAGAAGATCAAATTGAGCGGGATGCGAATGAAATCGTTCGCGCCCAACTGCGCGGCAATCAGGGCGTAATTCTCGGTGGACAAAAACGCCTTTACGGATTCCAATTCCGCATGGGAAACCGCGTTGAGCGCGCTGGCGGAAGTGGGGAGGATGGAGCTCATGAACGAATCGGGCTGGAAGACGTTTTTGATCCACAGCCAGCTCTGCAGCGGAACGCGCGAAGCGATATCCGCGGCCTGGGCGGTGGTGAGAACGCCGTCCGCGCCAACGGCTCCTTCGACGGCATCCTTGATTCCGATCAACATATCCATCATCTGCTTGTTGGCCAGGCTGCGCATAGCGCCGAACATGATAAACAGCAGAGGAAGCTGAATCAGCATGGGAAGACAACCCGACATGGGGCTGATCTTTTCGCGCCGATACAGATCCTGGACTTTCTGGTTGTATTTTTCCTTATCCTTGCCGTACTTCTTTTGCAACTCCTGCATCTTGGGCTGGAGCTTGGTCATGGCGCGCATGCTCTTTTTGCTCTTGAAATCCAAGGGCATGAGAATCAACCGGATGACCAGCGTGAAGATCACAACGGACCAGCCGTAATTCTGAACCCAGCCAAAGATCCAAGTAAGGATCGACTCAAAAAAACCTGTCATCGATGGAATAACCCCCTGCAAGTTCGTTGGACGCCGCGAGCATCCGGGGTCGAGCGAAGAGAAAACAGTTCTCCATTCATCAGGGAACGGGATCGTACCCGCCCTTGTGAAAGGGATGGCACTTGAGAATCCGGCGAACGGCCAAATATCCGCCCTTGACAGCGCCGTATTTTTCAATGGCTTCCATTGCGTATTCCGAGCAGGTCGGAGAAAAACGGCAGCTGGGGGGCAGGCCGGGGGAAATGTACCGCCGGTAGAAGCGAATGGCCGCAAGCATTGCGCGCTTGGGGAGCGTCAAAACAAAACGCATTCGCCGCCTCCTTAGGGGCGTTCGGTTGAGGGAGGAGCCTCCTTCAACAACTGTGCGCGAGAGACGAGTTGAAGCATCTCTCGCGTAAGCTGTTGATGTGGAACCTCTTTGGCGCCGCGACGCGCCACGAAGATGTACTTTCCGGGCTTAAGACCTGGACGGATCTGCCGCGCGTCCTCCCGCAGACAACGCCGGATGCGGTTGCGCGTCACGGCATTGCCGACCTTGGAGGAAACGGAGAACCCGATCTTCAATTCCCTGCCGCGCAGATAGACCAGCATCAGATTGCGGGAGGGATGCGTGATTCCCTTGCGGTAGACATACCGATAATTGCGATTCCTGCCCAGTCGAAACTTTCGCGGGAAGCGGAAATTGCCGACCTTCCCTTCCTGCATGGCCTTAGACGGTCAGGCGCTTGCGGCCGCGCAGACGACGGGCTTTGAGCACCCTGCGTCCCGCCTTGGTCTTCATGCGGGCGCGGAAACCATGAACCTTGGAGCGCTGACGGGTTTTGGGCTGATAGGTGCGGAACATGAAAAACAACTCCTTTGATGGTAGATTATGCCTTGATCGCTCAGAGCCTGTCCATGGGGCGCGCAAAAATCCGCTCTTCGAGGTTTTCGCGGCGACTGCCTCGGCGTTGCAGCAAAACGGCAATTCCAACCCGCCTGCTTCCGCCGTTCCCGCGCAAATACTCGCTTCTTCAGATTTTTTGCCCATGCGGACCTGCTCAAAAAAGCGGACATATCCAAAGATACAGCCTTGTCATTATAGACGAAATTGCGGATTGTGTCAAGGCAGATTTCATAAAGAATTGCTGGCGGACGGAAGGTTTACGACCGTTGCTGTGGAAACGGCGCCAGAGAAGGGAACGCTATCCTGTAAAAATGAATAAAAATCCGGACGCGGGCAATTCCCGACGTCCGGAAAAACTCAAAACCATTTTTTTAAATAATACAGAACCCAGCTTCCGGACTCGTGAAAGTGATTGTAAAAATACGCCTTCGGCCCCAGAGGTTCCCGGGCGGGAAAGCCTGTGACGTCCATGCCCAAATCGCGGCAAATCCACAGCGCGCGTTCAAGATGGAAATTGTTGGTGACCACAATCGCGCGTTCCAAGCCGCGTTTGCGCATAATTTCTTGGGAAAAGGAGAGATTTTCCCGCGTGTTGGAAGAGCGCGCTTCCACGATAAGCGCCTGTTGCGGAACGCCGCTTTGCAACAGCCAATCGCGCATGGCGTGCGCCTCCGCAACGGGTTCGTCTTTTCCCCGGCCTCCGCTGAGCAGGAGGAGAGGAGCCAAGCCGGATTTATACCCCTCCAACGCGGCTTCCAGGCGATAGAGCAGCGAAGTTGAAAGCGTCGCGTCCGGCCGCACGCGGCAGCCCAGAACGATCATGCAGTCCGCGGGCCGGGTTGTTCGCCTGCGACCGGAAGCCACGGCGACCAGCGCCATCACTCCGCATCCGCAGAAAAACCCGATTAGCGCGAGAATGCCCAAGCATTTCCACAAGCGGCGGATCATCCTCTCCCTTTTTTTCAGCCAATGCCCAAACGGGAGAAATTATTTATTCCTCCAACAGGAAGTCGGCGATGGCATCCCAGGTCTTTTGCGCATCGCAGAGAATAATCGACATGCCGTCGATCGTCTTGAACTGGTAGCCGCCGTCCACGGGGATGCGCAATTCTTCAAAGTTCGCATCCTTCAAAGAGAGCATGGCGGGCGCCAGGAGCGTGATGTCCTGCAGGGTAAGGTTGGTATAGACATTTTCATAATTGGCTGCTGCAAGGGTGGCAAGCTCAATCAGCGAAAGATCGGTGAGCTTTTCAAAGATCTTCTGAATGACCTCGCGTTGACGGTTGGTGCGGCCGAAATCGCCGTCCTTGGTTCCGTACCGATAGCGGGCGTAGGCCTGCGCCTGCTTGCCGGTCATCACCTGCTCGCCGGGCTGGGTGAGGAGGCCATCATTGACGTCGATGCCCAGAACCTTGTTGTCCTCCTTGATTACGGCGTTGATGCGATCCATATAATATTCGCTTTCCACTGTGAGCGTGATGCCGCCGATTTGGTCTATGATGTTGGCAAGCATCGAGAAATTGACCGTCACATAATTGTCAATCTCAATTTTAAAATCCTGTTCGATGGTCTGCATCAAAAGCTCCGGGCCACCGAAGACATACGCGGCGTTGAGCCGGTTATTGCCATGGCCGGGGATCGGGCAGTAGATGTCACGCATCAGGCTCATCATTTTGATGGTGTTGCGCTCCGTATCCACCGTCACGATGATCATCGTATCCGAACGACCGGTCGATTGACCCGGGCGCGCGTCGATGCCCACCAAGAGAATGTTCTGCATACTGTTGATCTTGTCCAGAGAGGCCTGCAGGGATTCATCGACCTCTTCAGTATACTGATCGAGCTGTTCGCCGTCTTCCAACAGGATTTCCTCAAGGTATCCCTCTTCATCGATCGTCGCGGAGGTAGCAAACGCGCAGCTTGCAAGCAAAGATACGGCCAGGAGAATTGCCATCACGGATCGCAGGGTTTTCAACATCTTTCGTACACCACCGTTGATTGTATTTGGTCTTTGGACGCAGGAAGAGCCTTTCCGGTTGCACTCCGAAAAAAATATAACACTTTTTGAAAGCAACGTAAACCATTCGAGAAAAATTTAATCGCTAAGCCCGGGGATTGTCATTTTTTTCGCTTCGCAAAAGGAGAAGGGAAAGCGCCGCGCCGAACGCGGAAAGAACCGCGTTGAAATAAAAGTTGATCACATATCCGCCCAGCTGCGTCGTGGCCAAGGAGATGATCCAGCCCGCCAACACGGGCCCCAGGGACATCCCCGCCCCGTACACGGCCTGATAGATGCCCATGGAGACGCCTCGGCGCTCCGGAGGAATATTTTCCACTGAGGCGGAAAGCGTCAGCGGCAAAATCAGACCCATGCCCATGCCGAAGACCGTTTGCGTCGCCATCAGAGGCCACAGGGAACGGGAGAACGGATACAATGAACAGGCGATCGCCAGAATCAGAAAGCCCGCGGCCAACACGTTGCGCCGCCCAAAGCGCTTGGAAAAGACCGGGCCGCTGAACCTGGCCATGATGGTGTTGGGAAGCAGGTACATCACCGAGAGATATCCCAATTGCTCGGTGGTAAATCCGGCGGCATTCTGCGCCCAAGTGGACAAAAAACCCAGCACCGTTCCCCAGCAGATCACGCGCAAAAGCGTAGCCAGCACGGTTCCTATGAACAGATCCCGATCCTTGGCTACGGTGAAAAAGGATTTCAGAGACATGCGCTCTTTTTGCGGACAGTTCTCCTTGACCATCGCGGCGAGGATAAGCCCCAACAGGCCCGCCCCGGACGCCAGGGCAAAGGCCGTCCATTCTCCGAAACGTCCCGCGACGTGCGAGCCGAGCAGCATGGCGAAGATTTGCGAACCGTATTGCGGCACCATCAGGCGACTCATGGCCGAGGGCATCTCCTCTTTTTGGAAATTGGAGGAGTACATCACCGAGAGCGTCACCCATGTCGAAGCCGCGACACCTGAGAGCCCGCGAAAGAGCATCGCCGCAATGTGGATCCATGTTGGGATCGCGCCCTCCCCCAGGGAAAGATCCAGAATCGTCAGTCCCGCGGAAGACGCTAAGGAAGCCGCAAAGCCGATCAGAACGAAGGCCTTGCGCTTTTGCAGAACGTCCGAAACCACGCCCAACGGAATGCGCAGGAGCATCTGCATAAAACCGTAGCTCCCCAGGATCAGCCCCGCCGTGACTTCCGGCGCCTGGAGCACATTGACCACATAGGCGGAAAAGAAGGAGGGATAGGTGTAACAGGAAAACCAGAAAAAGAAGATTGCCGCAAGCAGCAGCCATTCCTGATATCGAGGGTGTTTTTTCATGGGGAAGTCCCTCTTTTCTTTGCGTCCTGTCTCATTATATTCCGAAAATTTAACATCGTCAAGACAAAAACGAAATAAAAGAGCAGACTCTCGAAAAAGCTCTGTGGGCAGACCATTGCAAAATCGAGCGCGGCGGCATGTACGTCGCGCCCGGTTTTTCCTGAGCGCCGGCGGAGGAAAACAATTCCTCCGGCCAGGAAACCGCCCGGAAAATCGTGCAATTTTCAGATTTCCGCAGCCCTCTTCCATGAAAATCCGCGAATTATCATGGAGCGGGTCAAAACACTTTTCCGACGCGCAGATAAAAGAGGGGTTTTGCGGGGAATCCTCCGCTTGCCTTCCCGGCGATCCGCCAAGACGGATTTTGGGGGAACAATCAGCCTTCCGGAGAGGGGGAAGGGGCGTCGGGAGCTTCGGAAGCGCATTTTTTCGCGTTCCGGTTTTTCAGTGCGTCGCGAATCTCCGCCATGAGCTGCGGCAACAGCTCGATAGCGCGATCCAGCGGCGTATAGGGCTGCGCCGGCAGCAGGCGCGCCTGCCCCTGGGTGAGTACGATGAAACCCATGGGATGCACGCTCACGCCCGCGCCCGCGCCTCCGGCGAATGGGGATTGCGCGGGAGTCTCGATTTTGCGCGATCCCGGGTATTCTCCGCCTCCGGCGACGAAGCCGAAGCTGAGGCGGCTGACGGGAATGACCGTGGAACCGTCCGGCGCAGCGATGGGTTCGCCGACCACGGTGCTGACATCCACCATGTCCCGGATGTTTTCCATGGTGGCGGTCATGATGCCTTCAATCGGATGTCGATCCATTTTGAAACCCTCCTGTTTAAAGCCTTTGATGCGGTGAGAATAATATACCCCAATTCGATGGAAGCGATTCCGCGCACTTCCATATAGGTAGAGGCTCCGGAAAAATCCGGCTCTATGCGGGCGTCGGTGGGCGCGGAAAAACACGCGCCCACGATTTCCAGCAGCGCGCGCAGGCTTCCCGTGAGAAGCGCGGTGTGCGCGGCGTCCGAAAAGGACAGGCGCGCGTTGGCGCTGAGAAGTTCCAGGCGCGTGTGGCGCAGCGCAAGGCGCGCCGCGGGGGCGTATAATTTCACGCTCTGGATGATTTTTTGCGCATCGGCGGGCGTTTTTCCGGAAGCGCGCCGGGCTTTTTTGGACGCGACGTGCTTTTTTTGCAGGCGCCTTTCAGCTTGGCACAGGGCGAAGCGTCCCTCAAAGGCAGAGATTCCCACGCCAAAGCCAGCGCCCGTGCCCGCGCGCAGAAAAAACGCGACTTTCACGGGCACGTTTACCAGATAAAATCCCGCGGCCAACGCCGCCGCAAGCGTCACGATCATAGGCATCCTCCGCGTCAATTTTTCCCAAATTTCCTGCGGATTATGCTATAATAAAAGCGGAGCAGCGGAGATTCGGGAAAAGGAGACGGCGCGATGACGGTGTGGGTGGACGCGTTGGGGTTTCATTTGGAATTTGAAACGGACGAGGGATTGTTTTCGCCGCGCGGATTGGACCGCGGCACGCGCGCCATGCTGGAACAGACGCGCATTCTTCCGGGAATGCGTGTGCTTGATCTGGGATGCGGATGGGGCGCAGTGGGCGTGTTGGCAGCAAAGATCGCAGGGGAGGAAAATGTGGTGATGGCGGACTGCGACCCGTTGGCGGTGGAAATCGCGCGGGAAAATGCGCGCAGAAACGGAGTTGCCGGGGTGCGCGTCTACCAATCCGAGGGATTTTCCGGGATTCCGGAAGCCGGATTTGACAGCATCCTCTCCAATCCGCCATATCAGACGGATTTTCAGGTGGCCAAGGGATTTATTCTCAAGGGATTTAACCGCCTCAAATTGGGCGGGGAAATGACCTTGGTGGTCAAGCGGCGGAATTGGTACGCGAACAAGCTCGCAAGCGTCTTTGGCGGCGTTACGGTTCGGGAAGCGGACGGATATTTTGTGATGACGGCGCAGCGCAGAAGTGTCTGTTACGCCGCGAAGCCGCGCTGAGCGCGAGCATCTGAAAGATATGACAGGACGCACAAAAAATGTCACATTTCATGAACAGTTCTTTGGCAAACTGCGCTTGACAAGTTGCCTGTAAGCGTCTACAATAGATAAGAAGAATGCGTACGGCAATCGTATGCTCGCGGCAAAGGCCGATGATTGACGATAGATTCCCGATCGGAAACGATCGGTACTGGATAACAACACCGCTTGAGCGGTCTTGTTTGGTATAGGCGATGTCTTGAACTGTCGATTTTCATAGCTGTTTTGGTGCGCTTGGCCCTTGCCGTTTCCGTGTGATTTTAATCAATTTTTGGAAAGGGAGGGAACAGGCGCTTGCAGTTTTTGGTCTATTTGCTCATCGCGATCGTGGCGTTGGGCATCGGCCTTGCGGGAGGGTACCTTTACCGCAAAAACGCAATGGAAAAGAAAATCGGGCAGACGGAAGAGTTCGTTCGCAATATGCTCGAAGACGCGACCCGTAAGGCGGAAGATAAGAAAAAGGAGGCCTTGCTTGAGGCCAAGGAAGAGGTCATTCGCCTCAAAAGCGAATTGGATAAGGAAGTGCGCGACCGCCGCAGTGAGGTGACGCGACTGGAGCGCAGGGTGACGCAGCGCGAAGAGGCGATGGACAAGAAATTCGACAATCTCGAGGCGCGCGAGGAAGCGCTCAATGAGAAATACGCCAATGTCGAACGGCTGGAACAAGAGGCGCAGGAAATGCATTCCAAGCAGGAAAAGGAATTGCAGCGCATCGCCAGCCTGTCCATGGAGGACGCCAAGAATATCCTGATTTCCAGGGTACAGAAGGACGCCTATCACGACGCGGCCGTGATGGTGCGCGAGATCGAGGGCCGCGCCAAGGAAGAAGCGGACAAGAAGGCGCGCAACATCATCGCCATGGCGATCCAGAAGTGCGCTGCGGATCATGTGGCGGAGACGACGGTCAGCGTCGTCGCGCTTCCCAACGACGATATGAAGGGCCGCATCATCGGCCGCGAAGGGCGCAACATCCGTACCCTGGAAACCGCGACCGGCGTGGACCTGATCATCGACGATACGCCCGAAGCCGTCATCATTTCGGCCTTTGATCCGGTGCGGCGAGAGATCGCGCGCATTGCGCTGGAAAAACTGATCATGGATGGGCGCATCCATCCCGCTCGCATTGAGGAAATGGTGGAGAAGGCCCGCAAGGAAGTCGATCAGCAGATCCGGGAGGCGGGAGAACAGGCGATCTTTGAAACCAATCTCCATTCCATTCATCCGGAACTGGTCAAGTTGCTGGGCAGGATGCGGTATCGCACCAGCTACGGCCAGAACGTGCTCAAGCACTCCATCGAGGTCAGCCATCTGGCCGGCGCGATGGCCGCGGAATTGGGCGCGGATGTGCAGGTTGCCAAGCGTGCGGGACTTCTGCACGACATCGGCAAGGCCATCGATCACGAAGTCGAGGGCACGCATGTGAGCATCGGTGCGGAATTGGCCAAGAAGTTCCGCGAGAACGACCATGTGATCAACTGCATCATGGCGCACCACAACGACGTGGAGCCCCAGTCGGTCGAGGCCGTGTTGGTGCAGGCTGCCGACGCCATCTCCGCCGCCCGTCCGGGCGCGCGGCGCGAATCGCTGGAGAACTACATCAAGCGCCTGGAGAAGCTCGAGTCCATCGCCTATTCCTTCGATGGCGTGGAAACCTGCTATGCGATCCAGTCCGGCCGCGAGGTGCGCATCATCGTCAAGCCCGAGGATGTCAACGATGCCGGAACGCTTGTTCTCGCCAAGGAGATCGTCAAAAAGATCGAGAGCGAGATGGAATATCCGGGACAGATCAAGGTCAACGTCATCCGCGAGACGCGGTCTGTGGAATTTGCAAAATAGAGAACCGAAAAGCGTCGCCGCTCCGCAAGGGGCGGCGAAATTTTATGGAGGGGAAGAAATGCAACAGAACGAATTTGCCGGAAAGATCTGCGTTTTGACCGGAGGCGCGCGGGGAATCGGGCGCGCCGTCGCCCAAGAGCTGCTTTCGCGCGGCGCGCGCGTTGCGCAGATGGATTTGGAGGAAATCGACTATGCCTGCGATTTCGCGGCGCGGGGCGATATCGCCGATCCTGCGGCGCTGGCGGACTTTGCCGATCAGGTGATCGCGCGTTTCAGCGGGGTCGATTTCCTGATCAACAATGCCTGCCTTTCGCGCGCCGGGCTTGTTTCGGATTGCTCCTGGGAGGAATTTCTCTATGTGCTCAAGGTCGGGGCCTGCGCGCCCTATGAACTGACGCGCAGGTTCCGCGACCATTTTCGGCCCGGCGCGGCGGTGGTCAACCTTTCTTCGAGCCGCGCGCGCATGTCGCAGCCGGACACCGAAAGTTATACCGCCGCCAAGGGCGCGATTTCCGCCCTGACGCACGCCATGGCGATGAGCCTGGCGGGCCGGGTGCGGGTCAACGCCGTTTTGCCCGGCTGGATCGAGACGGGAGACGGCTTGCAAAACACCCCGGCCGATCATCGGCAGCAGCCCGTAGGGCGCATTGGAACGCCGCGGGACATTGTAGAGGCGATCTTGTTTTTGCTCAGCGAGCGCGCGGGGTTCATCACCGGGCAGGAACTGGTGGCGGACGGCGGCATGACCCGGCAAATGATCTATCACGGCGAATTCGGCTGGGCCTTTGATCCATCTGATGGCGCACGCTAACGCAGAATCGGCTGCATCTGTTTTCCCTCCAGCGCCAGGGAGGCCGCTTCGGGAAGCAATGTCAAATCCGCGACCAGGGAGAAAGGCTTGCCGTTGCAGTCGTCTTGCCGGAAGGGAACGAAGAAAAAGTGCTTCTCTGCTAAGAGCGCGCCAAGATTGCGCGCGGAACGCGCGAGGCCGTCGTTGGAGGAGATGCCGATGAGCACCGGACGCGAATTGCGCAGATGCGATTTTGCGGCCATGGTGACGCTGGTGTCCGCGATGGCGTTGGCGAGCTTGGCGAGGGTGTTGCCCGTGCAGGGAGCGATGACCAGGAGATCCAGGAGCTTCTTGGGGCCGATCGGCTCGACCTGTTGCAGCGTGTGCCAGATTTCGCGCCCCGCGATGTCCTCCAGCCGTTGACGCATTTGCTGGGCGGCGCCGAAACGGGTGTCCAGGCAATAGGCGTTTTCCGATTGAATGGGATACAGATCCGCGCCCGCGGCCTTGAGCGCTTCAAAGGCCGAAAACGCGCTCTGGAAGGTGCAGAACGAGCCGGTCATGGCGATTCCCACGCGGGCTCCCTTGAGATCAGTCATGGCGAACGCCTCCCTTGCGAAGGTCCAAAATGTGCGAGAGCAGCACGCGCGCCGCGCTTTCGGGACAGTAGCGCCCCGGAAGGCCCGGTTCGCGCCAGGCGCGGATGTTTTTTTCCCGCGCCGCGCTGAGATCCACTCCATAGGGCGCGCTGGACAAATCGATGACCAGGCATTCAGGATCCAGGCGAGAGAGCTCTCCGCGCCCGAGGACGGGAACGGCGGGCGTGGAAAATACGACCTGATGGCCCGGAAGCGCTCCGGAGAGTTCGGATGTATCTACGGCCTGCGCGCCCAGAAGCATCGCGGCGCGCCGGTTCCGTTCGGAACGCGAGGCCACGGTGACTTTCGCGCCCAGTGCCAGCAGCTTTTCGGCCAAGGCTCGGCCGATGCGGCCCCAACCGATCACGAGGACCCGGCAATCCATCAGCGCCGATTCGAGCACGCCCGCGGCCGAAAAGATCGCGCCTTCCGCAGTGAGGCGCGCGTTGCGGCGCAGGAAGGTCTCATCCTGCGAAAGGTCGATTCCTTCCGCTCCGGCAGGCATGGGCTGCGGGCCGCAGAAGATAAATTGCGTGCCGGGCTGCGCCTCTTTGAGGACATCTTCCCAGCTGACGCCGGCCAGCTTTAACGGCGAATTGAGAACGATCATTTCCGCCCGTCCGACAGCCTCCAAAGGCGCGAGGGGCACGCCCTCTTCCGCATCGCCCACCCAACGCGCGTGCAATCCGCGCGCGACGAGCATTTTTGTCAGTATGGTAAAGCGGCGGTCTCCGCCGAGGACCAAAATATCCATGAAAAAAACACCCCACCTTCCGATGGGGTATCCTATGCGAGAGCGAAACGGCGGGTTCGAACCGCTGAGCCTTTCGCCAGACAGCCGTTTTTTTCGATCCCTTGCCGAAGTTTACTGCGAAAGGGACTGCAAGCGCTCCACGGCCTGGGAAACCAGCGCCGGGAGCTGCAAATCCGGAACGCCCACGATATAGTTTTCGCACTGATTGACCGGAATCAGGATCTTCATGGCCGGACTTTGACCGATGGCCAGCGCCATGGCGGGCGTGACTTCGCCCAGCAGCGCGTCCGCGACGACGATTCCCACCGGCCCGACGATCGCGTCTACCCGCCGGGATTGGACGCGCACCGCGTTTTCCCCGGTCGCGCCCCGCGCCGCGCCCGCGCGCAGCATGGCCGCAGTGGCCAGCGCGTTGGTGCCCACGGCGGTAATTTCCGCTTCGGGCAGCGCGGCGCGAATGGCCTGAATGAGCAACTTTCCAATTCCTCCGCCTTGTCCGTCTACAATCAAAATTTTCATAATTTCCCTCACAGCCATAGCGTCTTTCCCGAGGAGAGCAGGCAAAGCCCTTTGGAACGCACGCGAATTCCCGTAATGCGCTCCAGCGCGAGCGCGTATATGCCCAACTGCCGCGCGTAGTGCCGCTTCAGACCTTCCAAATCGCTTGCGCCGTCGGTCTTGTAATCGAGCAAGATCCATTCGCCTTCTTCGAGGAAGCAGCAATCGATCGTGCCCTGTACGAGCAATTCCGCATCTTGAAAGGGATCTTCCGCCTCGGATTCCAGCGCCTCCGAAACGCGCAACATCACGTTAAACGGCCATTCTCGCCGGATTGTCTGTGCCTGCAGCATCCGATTTCCCGGATCCTGCGCAAAAAAGCGGGCGAGTTTGGCCGGCGAGATCGCGGCGGCCTGCTGTCTTTCGAGGAGGTTTTTTTTCTGCATGGAGTCCAGCTGGCGAACGATTTCTTCCCGCAGCGCGGCGCCTTCGCGCCCGCGCAGCGCGGCCAGATCCATTGCCTGCAGCGCGCGATGGTAGGCGCTTCCGCGTTCGGCGCCGGTCATGGCTCCCTCTTCGGAAAGAAAGCGAGGCCGGGGCTCCAGCGGGGGGATCTCCTCCGGCCCTTCCAATTCGCGCAGGAGGCCGGAAGCGGTGAGCTTCAGCGGCCGGCGCACCGAAAGGGCGTCGGGGTATTGCCAGAGCATGGCCTCGCGAAGCGCGCGGCTCTCGGGCGTATCCGGGGAGGAGAGGATGTTGTCAAACAGCGCCAACCCCTCTTGCGTCTGCCGGGCGGGCGCGCTGGCGCGAAGAGCGGCGGGCGAATGGCAGAGGATGTGCGCGCGGGGAGCGCATCCCTCGTCCACGGCGGTGAGCAACGCGCCCAGAACCACCTGCAGGTGGCTGTCCGCCATGCCCACGCGGGCCTGGGAAGCGCGGGCAACGGCCTGCTCGGTCTCGTAATTGCGCACGCTTCCGGTGAGAATCAGCCGCGACTTTGCCCGCGTGAGGAGCACATAGAGAAGGCGGAGTTCTTCCGCCGCGTCTTCGCGCCGCCTGCGCTCGCGGATGGCCTCGAACGGCAGGGTGGAGCGCCGGGTTCGAAGCTTCGGATCGACGTACAGCATCCCGATTCCCAAATCGCGGTGGGCCAGAAGATTGTCTTCCCCGCGGCGACTGCGGAAGGAGCGGGCGGTGAGCGCGCCGATGACCACCGGAAATTCCAGACCTTTGCTTTTGTGAATGGTCATCAGGCGAACCACATCGTCGTTTTCCCCAAGGACCGTCGCACCGTCCGCATCGCCCCGCTGTTCCAGATATTGGGCGTGTAGCAAAAAGCGCGTCAGGCTTCCCGAACGCAGGCGATCAAAATCCGCCGCCTGCTTGATCAGGCGTTCCAGATTCGCCTGGCGGCGGGCTCCGCCGGGAAGCACGCCCAGGATCGAATAAAGGCCGCTTTCATCCAGTACCAGGCGCACAAATTCGCCCAGCGGCAAGACTTCTTTGCGGACTTGCCAGGAGGAAAACCGCGCAAAAAAGTCCCGCAGCTTGCCGCGAAGCGGTTCCGCCCCTTCTTGGGCATAGAGCCGGGCCGCGTCCACAAACGCAGTGTCGCGGGAAAAAATGCGGATCTGCGCCAGGTCTTCCACATCCAGCCCCACCGCGCCGGAGCGCAGAACCCCGATCAATTCCACGTCACTGCGGGGATTGTCCAAAAGCCGAAGAAGCGAGAGCGCTATGCGGATTTCCAATGCGTCATAATACCCGGCGACCCCTTCGGCATAGGCGGGGATTCCCTCCGAGAGCAAAACCGGCACGATCTGCGAAAACGCCGATTGCTTTGCGCGGGTCAGAATCGCGATGTCCCGATAGCGCAGATCGGGATCTTCGGCCATCAGGGAATGAATGCGCTCGGCGATGATCAGGGCCTCTCGCTGGGAACGCCCCATTTCGAGGATTTCTTCGTCCATTTCCTCCGTATCGCCAGCGCAGAGGGACTCATCGAGGATGTGAATTTCCGGAACGGGCAATCCCTCTTCGGGCGCAAGCCCCAGATGCAGCCGGGCGAGATCGTCATAGACGATTTCGGCGTCTCCTCCGATCATCGCGCGTTCAAAGACCGCATTGACCAGATCGAGAATCGGCGCTTTGGAACGGAAGTTCTTTGTAAGGGGCAAAAGCTTTCCGCCGTTTCCCTCCTGAAAGCGGTGGTAACAATTTAAAAATATTCCCGGTTCGGCCTGGCGAAAGCGATAGATGGACTGCTTGACATCGCCCACGAGGAACAGGTTGTCCCCCCGGGAAACCCGCTCGATCAGGGCCTGCTGCACATCGGAGACATCCTGATATTCGTCCACGAACACATGGTCGTATTGTTCGCGCGCGAGGGAAGCGACCTCTTCTTTTTGCAGGGCGCGCAAAGTATAACGCTCCAAATCCGCATAGGAAAGCCCGGAACGCTCGGCCTTTCGCAGATCGTGCGCCCGGCCCACGTCCAGCGCGATTTTTCCAAGACGCCGGATCTCCGGCATGAGGGAACGCATGTCCGCGCGCGCCTGCTCAAGCGGAAGATCCAGGATCTTGGCCGAAGAAAGGGCGCGCGCCGCCGCGCTGCGCAGCCATTTGACGCGATCCATGACCGCCGCGTCCACATCCTTGATGCGGCCGGAGGGGCGCGCCTGCTTGAATTCCCGCAAGGCCAGGCGAAGCTGTTCATAGTCCTCCAGCGCCAACAGGCGCATCAGCGCTTCCTGGTCGATTTCCAGCGCCGCGACATAGTGCGCAGGGCAGCCGGGCGTGGAGGAGGCCAGGGACGAATGCAAAAGCGCCTTGCGCACGGAAAGTTGCGCCGAGCGGAGAATTTCCTGCTTCCAGCGTTCCAAAATTTCCTCAGCCGGGTCTGCAAACGAGGCAAGCCACGCTTCCGGTTCCGGCCGCTCGCACAAAAACGCATACAGATCCCGCGCGAGTTCGCGCACGCGCTTGGGGCCGCGGCCGTCATCCAGAGCGCGCAGGGCCTCGTCATCTTCCGAATAGGCTTCTTCCAGCGCCTGATCCAGCGCCTCGTCGAGCAGGCGCGCATCCTCCACATCGTCCAATACGCGGAAGGAGGGGTCCACCCCCGCGGCCTCAAAATTTGCGCGCAGGAATTCCGCGCAGAAACCGTGCAAAGTTGAAATGCAGGCGCGATCTAAGCGCAGAAGTTGTTCGCGGCAGCGCGAATCTCCCTCGGCGGCTCTCCGGGAAAGCCGCGAGGTCAGCTTCTTGCGCATGTCCTGGGCCGCGGCGCGGGTGAAGGTGACCACCAGCATCCTGTCCACATCCGCGCCTTCCCGGATGAGCGAGAGAATGCGTTCCACCAGAACGGAGGTCTTTCCCGAACCCGCCGCCGCCGACAAAAGCAGGTTTTCTCCCCGGGCATCGATCGCCCGCTGCTGTTCTTTGGTAAACTGCATAGTATCCTCCCCGCGTTGCTGGCCCTATTGTAGCACAATCCGGGATGTTTCTCAATGCCGCGTGGCAAGCCAATTTTCCCAGATGCGCCGCAGGGCGTTCCTTAGCCCCTGGGCGGAGACGTCCGCAATCGCGACCACGGGAATGCGCGCGATGACGCGGCCGTCCTCAAGTACGTTCACGCTGCCGACCTGCTGCCCTGCGGATACCGGAGCCTCGATGGATTCGGGAAGGTCCGGGGTCAGCGCGATGGATTCTTCGCCGCCCTTTTCGATCAGGAGCGTCAGATCGCCGTCCAGCGCCAGGGGAACGCCCTCCGCGCTGCCGCCGACGACCGGCAACTCGCCCCGGATCTTCACGCCGCGCTGGGCGACGGGATAGAGGCGATAGTTGGCAAAGCCGTAATCGAGCATATCCGCGGCAAGGTCGAAACGCTGCGTGCCTGTGGGGGCCCCCAAAACCACGGCGATCAGGCGCATGTCGCCCCGCTTGGCTGTGGCTGCGATGCAATAGCCCGCTTCGTCGGTGGAACCGGTCTTCCCCCCGTCGCAGCCGTCATAGAGGCGAATGAGCTTGTTGGTATTGGTCAATTGGGTCACGCGGCCGTCGTGATGATCGACCTCATCGAGCCAAATTCCGGAATATTCATAGTACAGCGAATCCGAGAACATCGCCATGGCCATGATCGCCACGTCGCGCGCGGTGGTGTGCTGACCCTCGGCAGGCAGGCCCGTGCAGTTGACAAAGACGGTGTTTTCCATTCCCAATTCCGCGGCGCGTTCGTTCATGCGCTGGACAAACAATTCTTCCGAACCGTAGATGGTTTCCGCCAGCGCCACGGCCGCGTCGTTTGCGGAACCGACGATGACGCTTTTGAGAAGCACGGAGATGTTCTGGGTTTCGCCGATGTCCAGCAGCACCTGCGAACCGCCCATGCCCGCCGCCTGCGGGGAGACGGTGATTTCGTCCTCCAAATCGATGCGGCCGGAATGGATCGCTTCCAGGGTCAGCAGAATGGTCATGATTTTGGTGATCGAAGCGACGGAGCGCGGAGTATCCGCGTTTTGCTCAAAGAGAATTTGGCCGCTCTGGATTTCGACCAACAGGGCCGCGCCGCAATCCAGAGAGATCGGCGGATTGGTCAGAAGCGGCGCCTCGGAGATCTTGGGCGCGGCGGAGGGGGCGCTCTGTTCCTCCGGCGCAGGTGTGGAAAAGTCGATTACGGGTTCCGCCATGGACGAAATCCCGCTCAAAAGCCATACAACCAGCATCAAAAGCGCAATCCTCCTGCGCGGCTTCATAGACATCCCCTCCCTACCATGCTGAACCATTTTGTGCGCGAAAAAGGGAAAACATGCCTGAAAGGCGGCGCGGAAAAGGCGGGCTTGCAAAACAAGAGAGGATGCGCTATACTGCGCGAAAGGAGGGAACGGAAAATTGAAAACGGAATTGCGAAAAATTCCGGGAGTGGGCCCGAACATCGAGCGGGATCTTCTCGCAATCGGCATCGAAAAGATCGCGGACCTCGCGGGCCGCGATCCGGAAGAATTGTATCGGCTGGATTGCGCGAAAAAGGGCTTTATGGAAGATCGATGCCAGCTGTATGTATTTCGTCTGGCGGTGTACTATGCCGAAAATCCATCCCCCGATCCGGAAAAGCTCCGGTGGTGGTATTGGAAGGATAAGGAGTATTTTCCCAAAGAATCCCGATAGGACGAGGGACGGGGCGCATATTCCTGCCCTTTCCGGCGCCGAACATTCAGGCCTCCCCGCTTTGGATCAGCGCGCGGTTGATGGCGCTCAATACGCCGCGGATCGAGGCCACGGATACGTTCGGGTGAATGCCCACGCCGAAGACGTGCGTATCGTGATATTCCAGCTCAATATAGGCGCAGGCCTTGGCGTCCGAACCGGAAGAGATCGCGTGTTCGTGATAGGACACAAAGCGGAAACCCTCGATATGGGCCTGCTGCATGGCGGAAAAGAATGCGTCGATCGGGCCGTTGCCTTCTCCCGCGATCTGGCTTTCTTCCCCGAAATGCCGCAACGTGCCCTCAAAGCGCACCACGGAGTGCGCCTGCGCGCCGCGCGAGGAGATGGAATGGTTCACAAGCGCGTAGGGACGATTGATGGCGGAATATTCCCGCAAGAACAGATGCAACAGCCTTTCCGGGGGAAGCTCCGCCCCATAGCGGTCGGCCTCCTGTTTGACCAGACGGCCGAAATCGGGATGCATGGACTTGGGGAGATTGTACCCGAAGCGGTTTTGCAGCACATAGGCCGCGCCGCCCTTGCCGGACTGCGAGTTGATGCGGATGATCGGCTCGTAGCTGCGGCCGATATCCTTGGGATCGATCAGCAGGTAGGGCACCTGCCAGGGCTGGTTGGGATGTTCCGCGCGATAGGAGAAGCCCTTGCGGATCGCGTCTTGATGCGAGCCGGAGAAGGCGGTGAAGACCAGTTCGCCCGCGTAGGGCGAACGCTCATGAACAAACATCCGCGTGCAGCGTTCGTAAGTGGCGCGGATGCGATCCAGATGCTTAAAGTTCAGCCCCGGACGGATGCCGCGCGTGGCGAGATTGAGCCCAAGCGTCACCAAATCCACATTTCCCGTTCGTTCGCCGTTGCCAAAGAGCGTGCCTTCCACGCGCTCCGCGCCCGCGAGCAGCGCCAATTCCGCTTCGGCAATGCCGGTGCCCTGGTCATTGTGCGGATGCACGGAGAGAATTACGTTCTCGCGCCCGGGGAGGAAGCGATGCACATATTCGATGCGATCGGCAAATTCGTTGGGCAAGGTCTTTTGCACGGTCGAGGGAAGATTGAGAATGAGCTTTTTTTCCGGAGTGGCGCCGAAATGCTCGACCACATTGGTCAAGACCAGCATTGCAAGCCGCGGTTCAGCTTCGGAAAACGCTTCGGCCGAGTATTCGAAGGTGATGCCCTCGCCGCCGTCTTCCCGCATCTCCGCCAACATGCGCAAAAGTTCAATTTCTCGCACGGCGATGTCCACAATGCCCTTGCGCGTGGTCTTGTAAACCGCCTTTTGAAACATGGGCGAGACGTTGGTATACAGATGCACAATTACGTTTTTTGCGCCCTCGATCGCCTCATAGGTGCGGCGAATCAGATGTTCGCGCGCCTGGGTAAGAACCTGGATGCGCACATCGTCCGGAATGAGGTTTTGCTCGATCAGCGCGCGCGTGGCGTCAAATTCGGTCTGCGAGGCGGAGGGAAAGCCGACCTCGATCTCCTTGAACCCCATGCGCACAAGCAGTTTGAACATCTCGATTTTCTCTTCGATGTTCATCGGTTCCACCAGCGCCTGGTTTCCATCGCGAAGATCCACCGAGCACCAAATCGGCGGTTTCTCAATGTGGTTGGAGGGCCACTGTCGGTCCGGAAGCGTTACCTGCGGACACGGCACATATTTCTTCATCGCAATGCTCCTTGCATGTTCCATTGGTCGTTTGCGCCAAACTACAAAAAAACCCGCCCCAACTATGGGGCGAGGAACTTCCTCACGGTACCACCCAATTTCGCCGCATCCCGGCGATCTCTCGGCCTATAACGCGGCAAACCGTCCCGCGCTTGTCACGCGGGAAGCTCCGGGGCGAGCGATACACGCCGCCGCGCCTCCGGCTCGCACCTACCGCCGGATCTCTTTGCGCGCAAACGGGCGTCTTTTTCCCCATCTTCGCAGTATGTATCATTATAGCGAATGCGCCTGATTCTGTCAATGGAGGTTTGGGGAAAGTTTTTCTGCAAGGAATATAGGAGAAACAAATCTTTCCCCCCGCGCAATTGTAATCCCCCGGGTTTTGTGGTATGATAGGAACATTCGGGAGGGATTTATCGCCATGCCGTTTTGCTCGTTTGACCGCGAGAGCGCGATGTACGACGTCACGCCCATTGAAAATATGTTCCTGCTGGAATACCTGCCCATGGCGCCGGAGGACTATCTGCGCGTGTATTTGTACGCACGGATGCTTTGTCAATATCCGCAGCTCGCGCAGGGACAGGAGGATTTGGCGCGCGCGCTGAAGATCGACGAGGAGACGGTGGCCGAAGCCTTTCGCTATTGGGAGAGGCAGGGGCTTGTCAAGCGATTGAGCGACAAGCCCCCTTCCTATGCCTTTTTGCCCATGCGCGCCATGTCCGCGCCCGAACCTATGGAAAGGCAATACTATGAGTTTCGCGATTTCAATGCCGCGCTGCAGGCGCTTTTCGGGTCGAATCTGATCCATGGCGAGATCAAAATCGCCAACGACTGGGTGCTGGTGATGGGCTACGAAAAGGACGCGGCTGTGCGGTTGGTGGAATACGGGCTGAAAAATCTCAAGTATTCGCGAACCAATGTGCGCGGGACGCTCAAAAAGCTCGATCAGATCGCGCTGGAATGGGCGGAACGGGGCGTAAAATCTCTGGAAGATGTGGAGCGAATGATCGCCTGGGAGGACGGCAGCTATCAGGCGGCGGATGCGGTCCTCAAGCAATTCTCCCAAAGGCGCAGGCCCACCAAGGACGAACTCAGGCTTGCGGACAAATGGGTCCACGAATGGGGATGTTCCAAGGAGGAATTGCTGGCGGCCTGCGCGGAGACGGTCAAGGCGATGAAGCCTTCCTTTGCGTATCTGGACAAGGTTCTGGAATCCGCGAGGAACCGTTCCGGCGAGCATTTTGAGGCGCTCAAAGACGTGCTTTCCCAATTGGGCAGCAAGGCGCTTCCCACGCCTGCGACGCTCAAAAGCTATGAGGAATATCTGGCGCGGGGCTTTGAAAAGCGCACGATCGAGCTTGCCGCCGCCTGTCAGAATCTGAAGGATAAGCATCAGTTTGCGGATCTGGACCGCATCCTCCAGCAATGGGAAGGCCTGGGGCTTTTTCGGGCGGACGAAGCGGAAGCCTATGTGCAGCGCCAGCGCAGGCTCAGCGGCGAAGTCGTGGAAATCCTCAAACTCGCCGGTTCGGAAAGGCGGCCGCGCCTGGAAGATAACGAGATGCTCGAGGGCTGGAAAACGCGCTTTTCCGAGGAGATGATTCGCCTGGCCGCGCAGATGAGCCGCGAAAAGGGTCGTCCCATGGCCGCAATCGACCGCCAGCTTTTGGAATGGGAGAAGGCGGGAATTTCCACCCCCGAAGCGGCGCGGGCATACGTCCCCTCCAAGGGCGCGACGCGCGGGGACAATCCCGCGCTCCGTTACGAGCAGCGCGTGTATACGGAGGAGGAATCGGAAAAGGATTTCTATTTTGACGTACTCAAGGAATACGGAGGAGGGCAAAAATGACCCGAGCCGAGCAGATTCGCGGACTTCTGGAGGAGTATGCGGCCCGGCGCCGCGAAAATGCCGATGCGCTCAGGCGACGGGAGGAAGAGGCCTATCGCCTCGATCCGGAAATTCGCCGGCTGCGCGAGGAGGCCGTTGCGACGGCCGTGGGCGCCATGCGCAAATCCATGGGCGTTCGGGACGAGGCGCGCCTGCGCGCCATTGCGGAGGAAATGCGGGAACGCGGCCGCGCGATCAACGCCGAGATTCGCTTCCGCCTGCAGCGCCTGGGCCTCAAAGAAAATTATCTGGAAATGGCGTATCGCTGCCCGCTGTGCCGGGATACGGGCTATGTCGGCGACGCGCCCGCCCGGTTTTGCGCCTGCTTTGAACGGCGGCTTTCACAGATGCGCGCGGGAGAGAATCCCGCGATTGTGCGGCAGACCTTCGAGACGTTTGAGGAGAGCCGCATTCCCGAGGAGAACAACCAGAGGCTTCTGCTCCTGGGCGCGCGCAGGATGTGCGAAGAATATGCGGACGGATTCCCTGAAACGCGCTGGAAAAACGTCCTTTTGTTGGGCGCTGGAGGATTGGGGAAGACATTCCTGCTCAATTGCGTGTATGAACGGGTCACCAGGCGCGGATTTGCGGCGCTGAATGTGACCGCGTACCAGATGTTTGAGAGAATGCGCAAGCAGCATGTGGGAAGCGATTTGGAAGCGGAAGGCTTCCGGGATATGCTGGAAGCGCCGCTGCTGCTGATCGATGATTTGGGAACCGAGCCGATCATGCGCAACATTACCATCGAATACCTCTTTACGCTGCTCAACGAGCGCATGACGCGCGGACAGCACACCTTCCTCGCCACCAATCTCAATCGCACCCAGATCATGGAGCGATACGGGGAGCGCGTGGCTTCCAGATTGTTTGACAAGACGGCGGGCGTATGCATTCGCCTGGAAGGAAAGGATCTCAGAACCCTATGAGCGGACAGACGGCGTACGACCCTGCGCGGGTGCGCGAACAGGTGCTGGCAAGGCTGAAGGAAATCGGCGTGCGATTCGAAATGGTCGAACACGCGCCGGTTCATACCATAGAGGATTGCGACGCGCCGGCAAAGGCACTTTGCGCGGTGGTTCCGAAGAATCTGTTCCTCACGCCGCGGAATGCAAGCGCCTATCATCTGCTTTTGATCCATCCGCGCGCGCAATTTCGCACCGCCGAGGTTTCCCGGCAGCTGGATTCTTCGCGGCTGAGTTTTGCTCCGGCGGACAAACTCATGGAGATGATGCGCACGCTTCCCGGGGCCATCAGCCCCATGGGGCTCTTGTTTGATCCCGAAAAGCGTGTCCGTCTGGCCATAGACAGAAGTCTTTTGGAACTTCCGCGTCTGGCGTTTCATCCGTGCGTGAACACGGCCACAATCGCCATGGAAAGCGCGGAGTTTTTCGAAAAATACCTGCCCGCGATCGGGCGGCAGCCGCGCTATGTGGAGATCAGCAGGGAGGAACAGCATGAAATTTGAATGGAAGAGCGATTGCAGGCGGATTTTGCTGGTCGTCATAGGCTCGTTCCTCATGGCGGTCAACATCAATACATTCGTACATGCGGCGGAATTGTATCCCGGCGGCGCGAGCGGCCTGTCGCTGCTGCTGCAGAAGGTGTTCGGCGATTTCGCGGGGATACAGTTGCCCTATACGCTGTTCAACGTGTTGCTCAATGCGGTGCCCGCGTATGTGGGATTTCGCTATATCGGCAAAAAGTTTACGCTGCTTTCCTGCCTGGTTATCGCCCTTTCGAGCCTTATGACCGACTTGTTGCCCCGCATTTCCATTACTTCCGAACCCATGCTTTCCTGCGTGTTTGGCGGTTTGCTGGGAGCATTCGCGGTGAGCTTGTGCCTGCACGCGGACGCGACTTCCGGAGGAACCGATTTCATCGCGATGTATGTTTCGCAGAAATATGAGAGGGACGCTTTTCACTATATCCTGATGGGCAATGTGGTGATGCTGGGCGTCGCGGGCGCGCTGTTCGGATGGGAAAAGGCGCTGTATTCCATCATTTACCAGTTTACCTATACCCAGGCGCTGCACGGGCTGTATAAGCGCTATCAGAAACACACGCTGTTCATCATTACCCAAAAGCCGGAAGAAATTTATTCGGCAATCGCGCAATCCACGCACCACGGCGCGACCCTGTTTCGCGGGACGGGACTTTATGAACAAAAGGAGCGGACAATGGTGTATTCCGTAGTCTCTTCCGAAGAGATCCGGCCGGTGCTTTCCAAGGTCAAGAGCATCGACGAGCACGCGTTTATCAACGTGCTCAAGACGGATCAGTTCCAAGGGCGGTTTTATCATAAGCCTACGGATTGATGGAAAAAGGCGCATGGACACAAAAAACAGCCGGGAGCGACTTTGTCGCTTCCGGCTGTTTTTGGAATGCTTCGTGCAGAGAAACCCCTTCGGGACGCAGGTCAGACCTGCGGCTCGGAATCGTTTTCCACGGGAGCGTCTTCCACGCTGCGGATGGCCCAACGGGCCATGACCATCTGCGTCTTGTCCGCGCCCACAAGCAGGGTGACGGTGTCGTCCTTGATCTGGGCGATGGTGCCGTAGATGCCGCCGATGGTGCAGATGCGATCGCCCGCCTTGAGCGCGTTGAGCATCTCCTTGACCTTTTTATCCTTCTTTCTCTGCGGACGGATCAGCATGAAATAGAAGATCGCGACAAACGCCACCAGAATGATGACCATCGAAAGGCCGCCGCCTGCGGTGGTGGCTGTGGAGGTTGCGTCGCCGGTC
>DVMU01000183.1 GCA_018714825.1 Candidatus Pullichristensenella excrementigallinarum | reverse complement strand
GGGAGAATTGGAAATTGAGGAAGCGGAACTGTGCGATTTCTTCCGGCAGCATTTCCGCTGCGAGGATGCGCTTGGCGGCACGGGCGTGCAGGCGGCCGCGGCGCTGGCGGCGGCGGGGATTCGCTGCTTTTGTCACCCGTCGGATCGGAGCCGCGAGGTCTATCGGCTGCTGGACTATCCGGCCATGCGAACAGTGGAAGGGGAAAAAGTCGTCCGGATGGGAGAGGCCACGCCGGTTGGTCGGCCGATGTGCCATTTTATTGTGCAATTCCTGAAGGGCGATCGGATTCATTTTGCGCAGGAAGATTTTATTATCCCCAATTCCAATCGCCTGATCATCACTTATGATACGCTCAACGAGGATTTGCGGCCGGACCCGGGATATCTCCGATATATAGAAAACCACGCAGAGGAGTTCTCCACCTGCCTTTATTCGGGGATCAATTGTGTTACGCCAGAGGACCGATTGGCCAGGTGCCTTGAAGGGCTGGAGGAGCACGCGCAGAGGACCCGCGCGAAAAATCCAGGGATCGTTCTTTTCCTGGAAGACGCGCACTATCACTATCCGGAATTGCACCGAATGGTGTATCAGACGCTTCCGCGGCATATGGACGTAATGGGTATGAACGAGGACGAGTTCCAGGATGTGCTGGACCTGATGGGAATGGAGAAACCGCACAACGCGCAGGGAATCGCGCGTCAGGCGTTGCGCCTGCGGGAAAAGCTGAGACTGCGCAAGGGATTGATTGTGCATACCAAGGACTGGGCCATGTTTATTGGGGATCGGCAAGGTTTGGACCCTGAACGCGCGCTGATTTCCGGGAACCTCTTCGGTACCTCGCGCGCCAGATTGGGGAAATACGCTTCGGTAGAGGAAATCGCGGACAGTCTCGAAGTGCCGCTGAGCGAAACAGGCCTTGCGCTTGCGCGGGAGATGGAGACATTTGGAGAAGAAATTGCGTTTGTTCCGGCCAAGTGTATGGAACGCCCCACGTTTACGGTGGGACTGGGCGATTGCTTTACCGCGGGAATCCTGGTGTTCCTGGCAAGAGAGTGAGAGGAAACCCCAATTTGCGGCAGTTGAAGATTTTAGGTAGAATTTCGCCCCGGCGCGTTTCTCGCGCTGGGGCGCATGACTGTCGAAAAAGCCTGTGGGCAGGCCCCTCCCCATCGAGCGCGGCGGCGTGTACGTCGCGCTCGGTTTTTTCCGGAGCGCAAGCGCAGGAAAAACAATTCCTTCGGTCAGGAAATCGCCCGGAAAATCCAGAGATTTTCAGATTTCCGAAGTCCTTTTCTCCTTCCATGAAAATCCACAGATTTTCATGGAGCGTGTCAAAATCCTTTTTTGACACGCAGGCGCCCCGGCGCGAGAAACGCGCTGGGGCGCCTGATTTTGTCACAAATGCCTCGGAGGGAAAAGCTATTTTTTCTTTTCCGGCTTTTCCCCGAACATGCCGCCGGTGATCTCGCTTGAGGAACGCTTGATCTTGTGCCAGATGGATTTAAATTTTCCTGTAGAGGCCAGGGCATAGACGACCGCCGCGACCACCGCGATGCCGATCACCCAGAAGATCCCCGAAGATACGGCCTTGCCTTCCTCTGGAACGGAAGTTTTTCCTTCCGCTTTGGCACTTCCGCCGAATACGACTTCATTGATCACTTCCGCCATGTATTCGGTGGAATTGATGGCAAGCTCCTTGTCGATCTCGTGCGTGCCGAATTCAAGCAGAAGCGATTGCGGATACAATTCCTGGTTGTAATTTCCCTTGCCGATATAGATATCCTTGATCAATCCCGGATATTCCTCATCTGCAGCGGCCTTTACTTCCTGGGCAAAGGCGCGATTGGCCTGACTGTTGGGATTGGAACGACCTACGAACAGGCGGACCATGCTCGTTTCTTCGCCGTCCACTGTGGTTTCATATTGCTCGGCGGGCACGCCGTCGCGGTGGATGTCGAAGATGGCGTCCGGACCATCCTTGACCAATTCCTCCGCTACGCGGCGAGAACGGCGGTAGGCGCCTGCGTCGTGCGGAAGAAACGTCTCTTCGGAGTATTCCACCTCAATTCCCAATTTCTCCAGGTTTTCCTTGAAGGAATTTCCCACATCGTAGATCCCTGCATTTTCCTCAAGGGAATAGTCGCCGTCCGAGGGAATGTAGCTCTCATCCGAATGGGTGGAGTACATGGCGATTTTCTTTTCCGACGCGGCGCTTGCGATCAGGGAATGAAAGGCGGTCGATGCCGCAGGATCGATTTGCGCCTCGCCCAAGTGTTCGGCGGTCGCGGTCATGTTCACGTCGTCCACGGAAACGATGCGATAGAGCTGGTCGTCCGAAGAGATGTATTCGTCTCCTTCGTACATCCGTCCGGCGCGCATGGTCAGCATCTGGCCATCCGGACCGAGAAGCGTATACAGGCAGTCCCCGTCGGTTTCTTCCGCGACGGCGGGGAGGCATATCAGCACAAACGCCGCGACCAGCAAAAGAACGATGCGCTTCATCGGCCTCTCTCCTTTCGAATGAACTCACCGTTTTCAATGCTGTATTCGCGCTGCGGGCGGCGATTGCCGCGCGTTGCACGCTCCACAATTTCACCGATCAGTTCGGCCAACATCACGGCCAGAATGCCGGAAATAACCACCGCGTCGTATGCGCCTGCGCCGCCTAAAGCGAGCGTTTGGTCAATGCCCCGAACCCATACTTCGATCGAAGCGATGACATCCGCCAAAAGGACGCCCAGGACACCCGCGATGAATGCGCTCCTGCGGGAGCGCCCGAACAGATAGGCAATGACTCCGGCCGCAATTCCGTAGAGATAGTTTGGATCAAAGGTAATGGTTTCCGGTTCATTGGCCGTATAGCGGCCGATGATATAGACGGCCGTTGCGGTGACCAAAGTTGCGGCAATGGCGCGGCCGCGTTCCATCCAGGTTCCAGCCTTGATAAACAGATAGGCACACAGGAGCACGGGAAGGACGCATCCGCCCAGGTTTACCGTGACATTTTTTCCCAATGGAATGTCCGGAACAAAACCAAGCCCGATGATCAGCGCGATGCACAAAAGCGCCTGGCGGTCGGTAAGGCGAAGCCTATCCAGCGCGCGTTGGCCTACGCCGAACACGACCAGAAGGCCGGTCACGATCAACAGTATCAATCCTATGGACATAAATATCCCCTCCGAAATTTTCGGGTATGCGGCATGGCGCCGCCCGATCCTAGTATTGCCGCGAATGACGCGAAAACCCAAGGGGATTTTTGGAAACAAATTCAAACGAAAGAGGCCGGGACAAATGTCCCGGCGCAAACTGTTGAAATAGTCCTGTAGGGAGAGGCTTTCAAAATCAAGCGGGCGGCTTGTACGTCGTGCCCGGTTTTTCCGGAGCACAAGCGAAGGAATAACAATTCTGCCCGTCAGAAAATCGCCCGAAAAATCCGGAGATTTTCAGATTTCCGCAGGTTTCTCCCCAATCCATAAAAATCCGCAAATTTTCATGGGCCGTGTCAAAATTTTTTGACATACAGGGCCGGGACAATGGCCCCGGCAGAGAAAAATGCGGTTTTTACTTTGCGCGAACCAGCTCCACGAGCATTTCCACCATCTTGTCCATATCTTCGATGGCAATCAGCTCATGCCGGCCATGGGCGTTCAGGCCGCCGGTGGGGAGGTTCGGGCAGGGAAGGCCCATATAGGACAGGCGGCATCCGTCCGTGCCTCCGCGGATGGGCTCGGCAAAGGGTTCGACGCCCACGGCACGGAAGGCATCTTCGGCGCGGCGCACTACGTGCATGTGATCCTTGAGAGCTTCCTTCATGTTAAAATAGCTGTCCACGATCTGGACATCCACCGTGCCCTCGCCGTATTTGCGATTGAGCGCCTCCGCGTTTTTTGCGAACAACTCCTTGCGGGCAGTAAATTTCGCCATGTCGTGATCCCGGATGATATAGTGCATCAGCGCGTTTTCCACCCCGCCGCGCAACTCAGAAAGATGGAAGAACCCCTCATACCCTTCGGTATGTTCCGGAACTTCCGTGGGAGGGAGCATCCCGTGAAATTCGAAGGCGACGTTCAGGGCATTGATCATGCGGTCCTTAGCGCTGCCGGGATGAATGCTGACGCCGTGAATCTGCAAAACGCCGGAAGCTGCGTTGAAGTTTTCGTATTCGATGGAGCCGATGTCGCCGCCGTCCACGGTATAGGCGAATTCCGCGCCAAAGCCGGGAACGTCGAATTTGTCCGCGCCGCGGCCGATTTCTTCGTCGGGCGTAAAGGCAACCTGAATATCGCCGTGCGGAATGGAAGGATCTTGCGCAAGCGTTTCCAGGCAGGTCATGATTTCGGCAATTCCCGCCTTATCGTCTGCGCCCAAAAGCGTCTTTCCGTCAGTCACCATGAGCGTTTTGCCCGCGCGCTTCGAAAGTCCCGGAAACTTTTCCGGAGTGAGGACGTCGCCGTTTTGCAGAGTCAGGCATTTCCCGTCGAAGGGAACGAGGCTGGCGTTGACCGGCGAAGTAGGCGCGGCGTCGGACACATCCATGTGCGCGATCAGGCCGATCGAGGGCTGACCGTCCGTATTTTTGGGAAGCGTGGCATAGACATAGCAGGTTTCGTCCACTCGGGCATTTTTCAGACCCAACTGCTTGAGCTCTTCTACCAACGCCCGCGCGAGATCAAATTGCTTCTTTGTACTCGGACAGGTCGAACTCTTAGGATCAGAGACGGTGTCGAATTGGACATACCGCAAAAGCCGTTCATAAGCACGCATGGGGAAAAAACCTCCTGTGTTGATTTGATAATCCCCGAATGGGAATAAAAGGGTCTAGCGATAGTAGAGCCTTTGCGTTTCCCGCTTGGGTTCGCAGGTAAGATTGATGCCGAGACGCCGGAAGGTATCCTCGTCCACGGGGGAGAGAAGCACGCTCGTGTGCGCCTCCAGTCCTGCAAGGTGGGGAAGCTCCCGAATGGCGCGCGCCGCGTCGGGATCGTCCACCGCGCAGATCGACAGCGCTACCAGCACTTCGTCCGTATGCAGCCGAGGATTGCGATTGTGCAGCGCATCCACCTTGAGCCGCTGAATCGGCTCAATGACGCGCCGGGACATGAGCTTGACTTCGTCCGGGATGCCCGCGAGCACTTTCAGAGCGTTCAGCAGCATGGCCGAAGAAGCGCCCAAAAGATCCGTGGTCTTGCCGGTGACAATGGAACCGTCCGAGAATTCCAAGGCCGCAGCGGGCTTGCCCGTCTGCTGTTCGAGCCGATTGGCCGCCACAGCGGCGCGACGGTTTTCCGGAGAGACGCCGGCCTGCTCCATCAGGATTTCAATCTTATGGACGCTCTCCTCATCGCCCGTTCCCTTCAGGCGCGCGGTCTGCACCGCGTAATAGCGGCGCACGATTTCCCGGCGGGAAGCGTCGGAACAGGCGTCGTCATCGGTGATGCAGAACCCTGCCATATTTACGCCCATATCCGTTGGAGAGCGATAGGGAGACTGGCCCTGGATGCGCTCAAAGATCGCCCGAAGCACGGGAAAGATTTCGACATCGCGGTTGTAATTGACCGCGAGCTGCCCGTAGGCTTCCAGATGGTAAGGATCGAGCATGTTCACATCCTTCAAATCCGCAGTCGCAGCCTCATAGGCCAGATTGACGGGATGCTTGAGGGGAAGATTCCAGATCGGGAACGTCTCGAATTTGGCATAGCCCGCCTGAATGCCGCGCTTGTTTTCGTGATAGAGCTGGCTCAGGCACGTCGCCATCTTGCCCGAACCCGGCCCCGGCGCGGTGATGACGACCAATTCCCGCTCGGTCTCGATATATTCGTTTTTGCCGTAGCCCTCGTCGGAAACAATGGCCTTGAGATTGGAGGGATATCCCTCGATTTTGTAATGGCGATACACGCGCACGCCCTGGGATTCCAGCTTGGCCTGAAACGCTTCTGCGGCGTGCCCGCTGAAATGGGTGATGACCACGCTGCCCACATAGAATCCGGCTTCGCGGAACGAGTCGATCAATCGCAGGGTTTCCGAATCATAGCCGATGCCCAAATCCCCCCGCACTTTATTGGATTCAATGTCGTGCGCATTGACGACGATGACGATTTCCGCGCGGTCGCTGAGCGTCTTGAGCATGGTCAATTTGCTGTCCGGATGAAAGCCGGGAAGCACGCGAGAAGCGTGGTGATCGTCAAAGAGCTTTCCGCCGAATTCCAGATACAGCTTGCCTCCAAAGGCGGCAATCCTCTCGCGAATGCGTTCGGATTGCAGATGCACATATTTTGCGTTGTCAAACCCCTGTTTCATGCGTCCTCCCTGCCGAGCATGGCGGCTCCGATGATGCCCGCGTCGTTGCCCAATGTCGCCAATTCCACGCGCGCGTGGGGGATGGCAGGACAATAGAGATATTTCGGCAATTCCGCGCGGATGGCGTTGAGCAGGAATTCTCCCGCGTAACTCACGCCGCCGCCGAGCACAAACATGTCCGGATCGAGAATGCTGATGAGGTTGGAAAGTCCAATGCACACAAAGCGCACATAGGTATGGAAGATCTCCAGGCAATCCGGATCGCCTTGCTTGGCCAAATCAAGGACCGCCTTGGCGTTGAGATTGGAAACGTCTTTAACGGCCTGGGCCAGGGGACAATCCGGCTTTTTTTGGATACATTCGCGCCCCATGCGGATCAGAGCGGTGGCGCTGGAATACTTTTCCCAGCAGCCGCGCTGGCCGCAGTTGCAGGGCTCTCCATCCACGACCACCACCATATGGCCGATTTCGCCGCCCACGCCGTGCGCGCCCGGATAGACGCTGCGATTGAACACGATGCCGCCGCCTACGCCGGTTCCCAAAGTCACCAGCACGCTGGACTTCACATCCCTGGAAACGCCTGCCCAGCTTTCGGCCAGAGCGGCTACATTGGCGTCGTTATCGACATACACGGGTTTGCCCAGGAGCTTTTTGAGGGTGCCCATCAGCGGCACATCGTGCCAGCCGAGATTGTTGCAAAGCGCGACCAATCCGGTTTCCGGGCTCTGTTCTCCGGGAATGCCCACGCCCACAGATTGAATTTCTTCCATCGAATGTCCGCTTTCTTGCACCACGCGCTTGCAGAGATCGGCCATGTCCGCAACAATGGCCTCAAAGGCGCGCTCGATGCCCGTGGGACAGCTGGATTTGTACAGAATCTTTCCCTCGGAGTCCACCACTCCGGCCTTGGCGCTAGTGCCGCCCACATCGATCCCCAAATAGAGCTTCATTTCGCTTCCTCCTCTTCGCGCGCGGCCCGGGCGCGTTCCATGTGCCGCCTGGCCAATTCCTGGGCCGCATTGTATCCCATCTGTTTAAGACGGAAATTTCTCGCCGCCACTTCCAGTACGATCGCCAGGTTGCGGCCGGGATGAATGGGGATCAATATATAGGGCACTTTTACGCCGAGAATTTCCCCGTATTCATCGGTCAGACCCAGCCGGTCATATTCCTTTCCCTGTTTCCACAATTCCAGCTTGACTTCCAAATCGATCGATTTGGAGGGCAGGACGGCGCTGACGCCATACATCGTGGCGATGTCGATAATGCCTACCCCGCGAATTTCCATAAAGTGCCGCACCAGTTCCGGCGATTCGCCCACCAGGCGATCGTCGCTTACCCGGCGAATATCCACCACATCGTCCGCAACCAGGCGATGCCCGCGCTTGACCAATTCCAGGGCGGTTTCGCTCTTCCCCACTCCACTTTCGCCGGTGATGAGAAGGCCGGAACCGTATACGTCCACGAGTACGCCGTGTCTGGTTTCCCTCGGAGCCAGCGCGTTGGCCAGGAAATTGATCAGATCGATTTCCACCTGCGTGGTCTGGCGTTTGGAAGAGTAAATCGGAATTTTGCGCGCCGCCGCCAGGATGAGCATTTCGTCAAAGCAGGGAATGTCGCGCGCGATGATGATGCAGGGGAGATCGTAGCTGAAAAATTTGGTCAGCCGTTCGCGACGGGTACCTGCATCAAGCATGGAGAGATAGGTCATTTCCACCATGCCCAGAAGCTGTGGACGTTCATATCCGAAGAAATCCCAATATCCGGCCAATTGCAAACCCGGCCGGTTGACATTGGAAACCTCGATGGGCAATTCTCCATTTTCACTGGGAATCAATGTGTGCAGATGCAGGGCCTTGACCAGATCGCTTTCCAAAATCATGGCTGTCCTCCAATCTCTCCCCGGGCGAGATAATCATTGACCACGCTTGCCACCCCCAGCCGGTCAAAGCGCGGCGCCCGATATTGCGTGCGGCGCTTGACCTCATCCGTAGCGTTTTCCATCGCATACCCCAAGCCCGCGAATTCCAGCATTTCCAGATCGTTTTCCTGATCGCCAAAGGCCAGGACTTCCTGGGGGGAGATTCCCTCAATCCGGCAGATTTCGCGGAGCGCGTTGCCCTTGTCAACCCCCTCAAAGACCATTTCCAAATACGTCGGACGCGAATACATCAGCCGCAATTGCGGGCAGGCGCGGACAATCTCCGCCTCCAACAGGCGCAGCTTGTCCGGCTCTCCCAGGGAAAGCAGCTTCAATATCGGCTGATCGATCCATTCGGAAAGGGGAATCCCGGTCTCTTGACCGCGCGCCTGAATGCGTCCCTCATAGATATCGCATACTTTCGGCACGCGCTTTTCATAGAAAAAACCCTTTGCAGGAAAAGCCTGAATAAATTCTCCGTGTTGCCGGGCGATTGCGCAGGCGCGACGGGCAATTTCCGGAGGAATGGCATTGGAAAAGACGCAAGCTCCCGTGCGAGTATCGATGGCGGCCGCGCCATTAAAGACGATGGTCGGCGCGTTGACCCCGATGGCCTGGGCAAACCGCGTTACCGAATCGAGCATTCTTCCGCTGCAAATGACGATCTTGCAACCCGCTTCGCGCGCGCGGATCAAACTCAGACGGTTTCCCTCGGGAAGTTCTCCCCGCTCATCGAGCAAGGTTCCGTCCAGATCCGTGGCAATCAACCGTATCATGTGCCAATCCCCTCCGAGTTTCTATTGTAAACCATTTTTCCAATGGTTGCAACCCAAAAATTCTCGGGGATTTTGCCGGAAGAGGAGCGGGGGCGCGCATCTTTTCGCCGAGTTGTGCAAAAAAATGCCCGACCCGGGCGAAACTCGCGAGGATCGAGCGCGAAAAGCACACTAAATCGGATCGGGATT
>DVMU01000182.1 GCA_018714825.1 Candidatus Pullichristensenella excrementigallinarum | reverse complement strand
CACCGCGTCCGCCGCCGCCATATACGCGCGGAACATGGTTTCCCGCAATTCCCTGGTATCGTACCCAGCCAATACCCAGTCCTTCAGATCCCAGCCCTCCGGAGGACGACCGATGCCCACGCGAATGCGCGCGAAATCCTCCCGCCCCAGAAGATAGAGGATGTTGCGCATCCCGTTGTGCGTGCCCGCCGAGCCGTTGGGCCGAAAGCGCAATTTTCCCTCGGGGAGATCCACATCGTCATAGCACACGATCATCTCGTCCGCCTGAGGCTTATACCAATTGACCAGGCCCACGACGCTTTCCCCGCTCAAATTCATAAACGTCTGCGGAAGCGCCAGCGCCACCCGCTTGCCCGCGATCACGCCTTCCCCCACGCGCGCCTTGCTTTTGAGCTTTGTCAGCGAAATGTTGTTTTTTTGCGCCAGAATGTCCACTACGTCAAAGCCGACATTGTGCCGCGTGTGCTCGTATTTGCGGCCGGGATTGCCCAGCCCCACCACCAGGATCATGCCGCAACCTCCAAAAATACGTTTCGCGCCGCGCGCAACATTCGTGCGCCCGACACCAATGTCCGAAACCGCCGCGAAAAAAGAATTCTCCCGCGTCCGGCAAACAACTTATTGTACCAGCCGTGCGGGAGAATTGTCAAGATCTTCGGGCCCTTTGCGCGGAAGGAATCGGAAAGAAAACGCGAGAGATTCCAACCTTTTTTGTGGAAGTTCCCTTTACCAATTTCCGGGCATCGATTTATTCGGCAAACATGCTCGCGCGCTTCGCATAATACGCTCTATTGACAAAGATCATCACGATCGAGACAGCCAGAGAGCTATAGCTGGAACCGTCCATCTCTCCCCACAGGGAAACGCCTATTACCGAGGAGGCCAGGATCATATAGAGCACATTGGCAGCAACATTGGCTCCGTAAAGAACCGTCAGCTTTTGCGACGCACCCTTCCGGAAGCGCGCCAGGGCAAAGCGCGTCAGAACGGCATAGGCCCCGATGGCAATCCAGATGAGGCCAAATGCGATGTCGACCGCGCGCATTCCGCCAAAGATCGCATACATTTCTTGGGCGTATCCGCCGTAGTGGCTGCCGGAAAAGGTCATGATCCCCGTGACCACGCAGAAAAGCGCGCTTGCCCAAAGGGAGAAGTAGATCAGGAATTTGTGCCAGCCCATCGGCAGGGTCGCGTTGGGAGCGGTGTTGTACTCTTGACTCATCGTGTCTTCCTCCTAAATTTGATTTTCCATGTTTAGGGAACGTTGCCATTATACCACAGAAAATCCACAAATTTGTTTATTGTTTCCATACCCGCCGCATTAAAAGATGGCGCGACGAATTTTCACGCATTTTCGCTATTCAAGCGTTCTCGGAGGAAGACCGACACGCGCAAAAACCGGGCAAGAGTTCTCCCGCGACTTACATCTCCCATCTCGCGAGCCATTCGGAAAAGGCGAGATAGGGTTCGTAGAAGCGATCGTAGAGTTCCTGGGCATTTGTCAGGACATATTTCCCCGCCTGCTCGTCATAGGAGAAGTTTCCCTTTTCCAATTCCTCGCGCGCGTAACTCGCCGCCGCTTCGGCCTGTTCAAGGATGGCCACCAAATCCTCCAGCTCCGTCTCCGAAATCGCGCGCACGCGCGCAATCAGGCCGTCAAAATAGCCCTCCTGCGCCTTGTCCGCATATCCGCCGACGCCGGTATCCTGCAAATAGTTTTCCACATCGCCGGGATAGAGATAATCGCTGGCCGTGCTGCCGTCCTCAAAGGTAAAGGTCGCCTGAATCTCCGTCCACTGACAGATGAAGTACAGATAATCGAACATGGAATTGATTTCCGCAACCACGCCGTCCGCCGCCAGGGACTGCCACAGGGCATATTCTTCCGAAATCTGGCTCATGTCCACTTCCTCATAGGAGGCGTCCACGATGCGGTAGTTGTATTGATATCCGAAATCGTCCGTATACTCCCCCAATTCAATCTTTCCCGTAACGCGAATCGCCCGATCCGTAAAATCAAAGGACTTGCCCGAAGGTGCGAACACGGCCATGGTATTGGCCAGCTGGGTCGTGTTCGGCACGCAGAACGGGCAGCTCTGGTACGGCATGTTCATCAGATAGATATAGCGCCCGTCCAGGGGAGAAATGGTCGCCATGTAGCCGATGATCTCCACGGTTTTCCCTTCCAGCGCCTCGATCGAAGCGATGTCCAGCGCCTGGGAAAAGCTGATCTTTTCGGCGGCCTGCGCGGAGGAAGTCCCCCCGCCGCAGGCAGAAAGCGAAAGCGCCAGAACCAGAAGAAGGCACAGCAGCAGCACAGATTTTTTCACGGTTGTTCCCTCCTAATTTTCCAACCCGTCGCGCCGGCTCATGGAAAATACGCAGGCGACCGTGGGCAAAATGCTGATGGCGAACACCAGAAGCAGAATCCACCCTTCCGCGGGATAGACTTTTCCCGCGTTGAGCACGATCCCCATCGAGGAGACATAATCCGACATCCAGACCAGGCACAACCTAGAAACCCCCAGGGAAACTCCCGCCGCCGCGATTCCCGTAAGGCCATTTTGGATCAGGTGCATGAGGGCGATTTTTTCCATGGAAACGCCGATCAGCCGCATCAGCGCAATCTCCTTTTTCGCGTCCAGGAGATTCAAAAGCGTGATCACCGAGATGACCAGGACGTTCATTCCCAGAATGATGCCGCAGAGGATATAGACGATCTTCGCGCTCACATCCACATTTTCCAGCACCTCGCGCAACACCGTCGCCGGGTTGATGACCAGCAAGGAGGCGTCGGAAGCATAATATTCCGAAAGCTGATAGTAATCGTTGAAGCTGCGGGTGCGCACGAGGATCGCGCACACCTCGCCTTCCTCGACATGCTCTTCTTCCTCATCGTGCTCTTCTTCCTCCTCTTCGGAATGCCCGTGCACTGCCCATACGGTTTCGCAGGAGGTGAAGATCTGATTGTCATAAGCGGTATGCGTGGTCTTGAGAATGCCGGTCACCCGCAGCGGCTGGGCGGCGTGCTCGGTTCCGTTTCCGGTCAATCCGTGGGAAGTGACAATCTCGTCCCCGACCTTCAGGCCGTACTTTTCCGCGACCGCCGCTCCCAGCACGGCATCAAACGTCTGGGAAAACATCTCCCCTTCCCGCAGTTCCTTTCCCTCCAAAAGCGCGGGCGTGGAACCGACGATGCGCGCGGAATTGTAGCTGTCGCCCATCAAAAAGGGCACAGCCTGCTGCACCATGGGATTTTCCTGCAATTCTTCCACCAGGCTGTACGGAATGGTTCCCAGCGGCTGATCGGTAAAAAACATGGTGTTCATGGCCAGCTGCGTGGAGCTTCCGGCCGGACCGATGATCAGATCGTAATACCCCGCCGTATCCACGATTCCGCCGCGCACCTGCGTGGCCACGTTGTAGGCCAGGAGCGCCACGCTCGCGGAAAACACGATCGACAGGATGCTCAAAAATACCTTTCCCTTGCGCACGGCCAGGTTTTTCAGGGCAAATCTCAGCATTTCCCTTCGCCCCCTTCCCGCGCGGCAATGGGACGCGCGACGGCATTCATATCAATGCGCTCGTCAAAGAGCTGGGCCAGGCGCTCGTCGTGCGTCACGGTGATGAGCGTGCGCCCGCGGGCCGTGTCCAAAAGCTTTTCCATGATCTGCCTTCCGACGGCGTAATTGAGATTTCCCGTGGGTTCGTCCGCCAGGACGATGTCCGGACGCTTGATCAGCGCCCGCGCAATGGCGACGCGCTGCTTCTCCCCGCCCGAGAGCCTCCGCACCTTGCGCCTGCGCAGCGCGCCGATGCCCAGTTCGTCCAACAGTTTCTGCAGCCCCGAGACGTCCACATGTTCGATCTGGAGCAGGCGGATGTTGTCCTCCACGGTCATCTCCTCGATGAGCCGGAAATCCTGGAAAATATAGCCGATTTTTTGGATGCGAAAGCGATCGCGCTCGCGCTGGGAACGCGCGCTGAGCGGGACTCCATCCACGCTAACGGTTCCGGTCGTGGGCGTGAGCACGCCCGCAATCAGGTTTAAAAGCGTCGATTTTCCGCAGCCGGACGCGCCCAAAAGCACATAGGATCGCCCGGTGGCGAAGGTCAAATCCGTATATTCCAGGCCCGTTTCCTGCGGAAAACGCCTGGTGAGATTCCGTGTCTCTATCATTTTTTTGTCTCCCTTTCGTCGATTCCAACACAAACGCCATGCGCAAATACGCCACCGCGCTTGCGGAGGCTTGCCATGACAGAATATAGACTATGGGAGGCTCAATCGTTCATGCGGACCCGCATCCGGACGGGAGAGAGGACCTTGTCCGCGCGTTTGTCGCACGCCGGCATCCGTCGTCCTCGGAAAAAATTCAGGCGCGCGAAAAACGCCGCCAACAAAACCAGAGAAAATATGCCCAATTGCCTGGCGCCCTGCTCCACGGCCTCGCACAAGCGGCAGCCCTGGCCCGGGCAATGATGATGCCTGGTGCCCAGGAGCACCAGCGTCGCGGAAGAAATCAGCACCACAAGGATCAACGCCGCAATCCACAGCGCATGCCTGCGAAGAACCTTCCGGCGCATTCGATTCCCTCCTTTTGACAATATAGGGATTTAGACGCAAAATCCCTGCGTTCGGTTCCCCAATTTTCGGCGCCGATTGCAAAAAATTTCCCAGATCAGCCGTCCCTCCTTTTGTTGCAAAAATTCCCTTGACAAACGCAAGGGCCCTGTTATAATAATTGATACGTCAACAATTGATATATCAATTGATGGGAGGGATTGGGTGGAACGCACCTTTCACATGCTTCTCTACCGCGCGTTTCACGCGCAGCGCAACTACCTGCGCCCTTGCCTGAACGAGATCGGGCTGTGTCCGGGCCAGCCAAAACTGATCACTTATTTGGCGACAAACGGCCCCTGTCGCCAGCGGCAATTGGCGGACTATCTGGAAGTGGATCCCGCCGCGATTTCCAGGATGCTGGAATCGCTGCAAAAGGGCGGATTCGTCTGCTTACAGGAAGACGATACCAATCGGCGCTGCAAACTGGTCGCCCTGACCGATCGCGGGCGGGAAGCCAACGCACTCTGGCGGCAAAATTGCGGAGAAATCGAAGAAATCATGTTGCAGGGATTTACCCGGCAGGAGCGGGAGCAATTTGCCGACTATCTTACCCGCGTGCGGCAAAATTTCACGCAGTGGAAGGAGGTCCATCCATGAAGGATCTCAGGAAGCTTTTGCGCTATCTCGGCCCGTACCGGTTGGACATGATCATCGGCGGACTTTTGATTTTGACTGAAACCTGTTTTGAACTGTTCATCCCTGTGATCATGGCAGATCTGATCGACGTGGGCGTAGAAAATCGGGATATTCCCTACATCCTTTCCAAGGGTGGACAGATGGTGCTGTGCGCCGCGCTCTCGCTGATCTGCGGGTTGTTGTACGCGCGCTTTGTGGCCCGCTCCTCTTATGGCTGGGGCGCCCGGATTCGGGAGGCGCAGTTTGAACACGTCCAGCGGTATGCGTTTTCCAATTTGGATCGCTTTTCCACCTCCTCCCTGGTCACGCGCATGACCACGGACGTGACCGTTTTACAAAATGCCATTAACGGCGGTTTTCGCCCTCTGGTGCGCGCGCCAATGATGCTGATCATGGGGCTGGTGCTTTCCATTTGGATGAACCCCCAACTGGCAGTGGTCTTCCTGGTGTGCGCGCCGATTCTGGCTACCATTCTGTTCTGCATCGTGCGCAAGGTGGCTCCGATGTACAGCCGTCTGCAGCGGGCGGTGGACCGGCTGAACAATGTCGTGCAGGAGGGGTTGACCGCCATCCGCGCGGTCAAGGCCTTCGTGCGGGGAGAATATGAAGAGGAAAAATTCCGGGGAGCGAACGCGGGCCTGATGGAGACCAGCCAACGGACCTTCCGCTTCGCAACGCTCAATTTGCCGGCTTTGCAGCTGGTGATGTACACTTCGGTGGTTCTCATCATGTGGTTCGGCGGCAATATGATTCTCCAATCTACCCTGCAGGTCGGCGAACTGACCGGATTTTTGAGCTATGTCTTCCAGGTCATGAATTCTTTGATGATGATTTCCAATGTATTCCTGCTGCTCACGCGCTCCCTCGCCAGCGCGCAGCGGATCCGCGAAGTGCTGGTTGAAGAAGTCGCCCTGACTTCTGCGGAGGACGCGGTGCGCGAAGTCCCCGACGGCGGCGTAGAATTTGAAAACGTCTCCTTCAAATATTCCGCAGAGGCAAAGGAATACGCCCTTTCCGGCGTGAATTTGCGCTTTGAGCCCGGGCAAACCATCGGAATTCTGGGCGGTACGGGATCTTCCAAGACCACCTTGGTGCAATTGATTCCCCGGCTGTACGACGCGACGGAAGGCACCGTCAAGGTCGGCGGGCGCGATGTGCGCGAATATGACCTTCAGGCCTTGCGCGACGCGGTCGGCATTGTGCTGCAGAAAAACGTGCTGTTTTCCGGCACGGTGCGGGAAAATCTGCAATGGGGCGATTCCCAGGCCGACGACGAAACGCTCTGGGCAGCTTGCCGGGCCGCCTGCGCGGACGAATTCCTGCAACGGATGCCCAAGGGGCTGGACACGGATTTGGGCCAGGGCGGCGTCAATATCTCCGGCGGGCAAAAACAGCGGCTGTGCATTGCCCGCGCCCTGCTCAAGCGGCCCAAGATTCTCATCTTTGACGATTCCACCAGCGCGGTGGATACCGCGACTGAAGGGAAGATCCGCGCTTCGCTGGCGTCTCTGAAGGACGTGACCAAGATCGTCATTGCGCAGAGAATCACTTCCGTCATGGGCGCGGACCGCATCGTCATCCTGGAAGACGGCCGGATACACGCGACCGGAACGCACGAAAGCCTGCTGAAGAGCGATCCCATCTATCAGGAAATCTACGCCTCGCAGATGAAGGGAGGGCAAGCGAATGGCACGGCAGTTTAGCGCAAAGCGGCCCAAGAATCTACGCTACACACTGGGTCGGCTCTTTAACTATATGGGGCGGCACAGCCTGCTGTTGCTCGCGGTCGCCATTCTGGTGGCGATCAGCGCGTCGGCCAATCTTCTGGGAACCTACATGATCCGCCCGGTCGTCAACGACCTTGCCGACGGCAATCTTTCCGATCTCGCGCGCGGCGTGGGGATCACGGTGGCGATCTACGCGACGGGCGTCCTGTGTTCCCTGGGATACACGCGGACCATGGTCAAGGCGGCGCAGCGGGTGCTGTACGACATTCGCCGGGATCTGTTCGCACATTTGCAGACGCTGCCCCTGCGCTTTTTTGATACCCACCGCCACGGCCATATCATGAGCTATTTCACCAACGACGTCGATACCATTGCCGACGCGCTGAACAACAGCTTCGCCATGTTGATTCAGAGCTTTATCCAGATTGTGGGAACGCTGACGCTTCTGTTCATCCTCAATTGGCGGCTTTCCCTGGTGGTGGCGGTGTGCTATGTGGTGATGTTCCTCTACATTCGCTTCAGCGGCCGCCGCAGCAAGGCCTACTATACCAAGCAACAGGCCTGCCTGGGCGATTTGGACGGTTATATTGAAGAAATGGTGGCCGGGCAAAAGGTCGTCAAGGTCTTTAACCACGAGGAGGCCAACCTGGAAACCTTCCGCGCCAAGAACGACGCGTTGCGCAAGGCGGGCGTGGGCGCGCAGAGCTATGCGGCCACGATGATTCCGGCGGTGGTGAGCATTTCCTATATCAATTATGCCATCGTCGCCATCCTTGGCGGCATCATGGTGCTCAAGGGCATCTCCGATGTCGGCAGCCTGGCAAGCTACCTGGTCTTCGTGCGCCAGTCGTCCGCGCCCATCAACCAGTTCACGCAACAGAGCAACTTCCTCCTCGCGGCCCTGGCCGGCGCGGAGCGCGTGTTTGAAACCATGGATCAGCCGCCCGAGATCGACAAGGGACGGGTGGATCTGGTTCCCGCGGAAGGCGAAAAGAAATGGAACTGGCATTGGGAAAACGGCGAAACCACGCCGCTTCGGGGCGACGTGCGCTTTGAGGACGTGGTGTTCGGCTACGAATCGAACCACCCCATTCTCAAGGGGATCTCACTCTACGCCAAGCCGGGGCAGAAGATCGCCTTTGTGGGTTCCACCGGCGCGGGCAAGACCACCATCACCAACCTCATCAATCGATTTTACGACGTGCAATCCGGCCGCGTTCTCTACGACGGCATCGACGTGCGCGACATCCGCAAGGATGCGTTGCGGCGCTCGTTGGGCATCGTCTTGCAGGATACGCACCTGTTTTCCGGCACCATTGCCGACAACATCCGCTTCGGCAAATTGGACGCCACGCAGGAGGAAATCGAGCGGGCCGCGCGGATTTCCAACGCGGATTCCTTCATCCGGCGTCTGCCGCAGGGATATGAGACGATGGTATTTTCCGACGGGGCAAACCTTTCGCAGGGGCAGCGGCAATTGCTCGCCATTGCCCGCGCCGCAGTCGCCGACCCACCGGTGCTCATCCTGGATGAGGCGACCTCTTCCATCGACACCCGCACCGAGGCGCTCATTGAAAAGGGCATGGATCGTCTGATGGAGGGAAGAACCGTCTTTGTCATCGCGCACCGCCTGAGCACAGTGCGCAACGCCGATGCGATTATGGTTCTGGAAAAGGGCAAGATCGTGGAACGCGGGGATCATGAAGACCTACTGCGGCAAAAAGGACTGTACTATCAGCTCTATACCGGCATGTTTGAATTGACCTGATGAATCAAAAGGCTCCTCACCGCGAACGCCATTGCATGAGGAGCCTTCAGACTGTCGAAAAAGCTCTGTGGGAGAAGCCCTCCCAAATCGAGCGCGGCGGCATGTACGTCGCGCTCGGTTTTTCCGGAGCACAAGCGCAGGAAAAACAATTCCTTCGGTCAGGAAATCGCCCGGAAAATCGAGAGATTTTCAGATTTCCGCAGTCCTTTTCTCCTTCCATGAAAATCCACAGATTTTCATGGAGCGTGTCAAATTCCTTTTTTGACACGCAAAAGGCCCCTCACCGCGAATGCCATCGCGTGAGGAGCCTTTTTGTTTGCGCGGTTAAATCTTCAGCATCATGGCCTTGCCCTTTTGAATGTTATCGCTTCCTCCATTCATCTCTCGAACCGCGCTGATGGGAATGTTATACCGCTTTCCGATGGACCACACATCATCCTTTTCCCCTGGCCAGAACAGCAGAATTCCGGGCCGCTTTTTCACATCCTCTCCTTCTTCCACGCTGGAGAGGATTTCATAGGTCTGCAAAACGCGCGTCTCTCCCTTGGTCAGGAAGGAAACCTTGAGTTCCAGGCGATCGCTCATCAGCGCGCTTGCCTCGGCGGAGATCGCCTCAACCGTCACCCAACTCTGCCCGGTCAACGGCCCCGGATAGCTGATGGAGAAAGGCATTTCGCTTCGCGCGGACGCCACGCGGTCGCTTCCCCCCGGCATGTAGAGCACCGTGGCTTCGAGCACGCCGTCGATCGTGGAGGTTTCTTCCTCCACGCCCCAACCCCCGATCACCGGCCGAACGCGCACCGCCAGTACGGTTCCCACGCCGGGCGCGTTCTCCGGCAGCAGCAGCGTTCCCCGGAAGGTATCGGTGAGCACCTGGCGTTCGATTTGTACGCACGGCTTGATTTCCTCTTTCTGGATCACCAGCGAGGGCCCGGAGGTGGTATAGGCGTCCGTCAATGCCTCCACCGCATTTTCTACTGCCGATTGCACGCGGATTTCCAATTCCGCTTCGATCTCCAGCGCCGCGTCTTCCCCGTCTTCCCCCTGATCCACGCGCGTGACGAGCCGGGAAACCGAAGCCGTGGCAAACACGTTCTGCGCCAGCCAATCTGGCATTTCCACCAAACGCTCAAACGCCATTGGATATTTGATCAGCGCCACCGGTCGCCCGGTCACGCCGCTGGCAATGAGCGCCTCGACATTGACCTTGCCCGCGACCTTCACGCCGCCCAAATCCGGCTTGACCGAATCCACAACCACCGTCGCCCAATCCATCAGCGCCACGCGCGCGTCCAGCGCCGCGGGCAAATCGATCTCCTCGGTCAAAAGCGCCGAAGCCGAGGCCTCGGCCGCAAGGCATACCGAGCGGATTTGTTCGGAATCGGTCTCCAAGTTTTCGACGCCCTCCAGCCCCGTGACAACCTCCTGTTGCTCCAGCGAAAGCACCTGTACCCGGATTCCCACGCTCACCAGGAAGACCATGTGTCCGTTTTCATATTTCGCTTCCACATGTTCGACCTCGCCCAGCGCCCGGCACGGCATTTGCGGCTGCGCTCCCGCCACTTCGAAGACATGGCTGAGCGTCGCCTGCGCCGCCAGCGCGCGCAGGGCCGATTCCTCGCCCTGCCGGTATACGGCCTGGCAAGAGGCAACCCCCTCCAGCACCACGCGGTCCTTTTGCACTTCGACATTCCCCAGCGTCAGATTCGCGTCCGCGAGCAATACCTCAATGGCCTCACGTCCGGCGCCGGGCACCAGCGCTTCCGCGCGCAGAAGCGCCTGCCCCTGTCGCGCGCCTACCAGCTTTTCAATTTCGAGCGTCTGCTTCAACACGCTGATCGCCATAGAAAAAACCCCCCAATCGCATTTCGCCTGTTGATGCTTATGCGGCGGGGGGAAAAGATATTTGCGATTTTTCGAAGATATAACGTTTATGACTCTATATGCGTACCTGTTTTGTCTACCGACATCTCTATGGCGCGCCAGCCGTCGCCCAGAGGGCGCAGCCTCCGCTCGATTTCGCGGGCAAATGCCTCGGCCCGCGCCTGATCGGTCACCGCCAAAAGCGTCGGCCCGCTACCGGAAATGATCATCGCCTCCGCGCCCAAATCCAGAGCCGCGGTTTGTACTGTATCAAACCCGCGGATCAGCTTCGCGCGGAAGGGCTGGTGCAGCCGATCGTCCAGCGCCACCCGGATCAGACCCCTGTCTCCCGATTCCAGCGCGCGGATCAATACGCCCGTGCGGGAGAGGTTAAACACCGCATCCTTCCGGGAATAGGCGTCCGGCAGCGCCCTGCGCGCCAGACTGGTAGAAAGGGGAAAATCCGGAATCAGCGCCACAAACCGCAGGCGTTCGTGTACCGGATAGCGCACGCACACCACTTCGCTCTCCAGAACGACCGATGCGCACAGCCCGCCCAGCAGCGCGGGAGCAAGATTGTCCGGATGCCCTTCAATGCGCGTGGTGATATTCAAAAGATCTACCGGCGCGAGATTTCCGCCGTTGAGTGCGTTGGCCGCGTACGCGCCTGCGGCCAGGAGCGTGGCGGACGACCCCAACCCCCGGGAAACGGGAACGTCCGTGGCGATCTTCAGGCCGATTCCTGAAGGTTCCACGCCCAGGGCGCGCTCCGTCGCGCGAAAGGCCTGCACGGCGAGGTTCTCCTCGTTGCAATACTCCTCCGCGCATCCCTCGAATTCGAGTTTGCCCGCGGGGAGTTTCTCAAACCCAAAATGCGCGTAAAGGGAAAAAGCCAGGCCCAAAGAATCAAAGCCCGGACCGACGTTGCCGGTGGTGGCGGGCACACAAAGAGAGATCACAGCACGGCCTCCTTTACATACGAAAGCATTCGATCCTTTTCCACCACGTCCCGATGGAGAATCGGGAGCGCGCGCAGATCGGCCAGATTCCGCGGAATCGGGATGCCGGTTCGCGCAAAGAGCGCATCCATGGCCTGGAAGCCGTCCTCTGCGGGCGCGCCCAGCGCCGTCAGAACATCCCGGGAAAACTTATAGGGCGAAGCGGTGGAGAGCACGACGGTCTTTTTCCCGTTGTCCCCGCACGCCTGCGCGACGCTCCAGGCGACGGCCGTGTGCGGGTCGAGAAGGTAGCCCTCCTTTTCCCATACCTCGGCAATGGCCCGGAACGCGGCCGCGTCGTCCGCAGATCCGGCGAGGAAATGCGCGCGCATCTCCTGCATCAGGCTTTCCGGCGCGCGGTAGACCCCCTCGCTTTCCAACGCCTGCATCAAATTCGAAACCAGGGCGGCGTCCCCTCCCCCGGCGAGGTAGAGATACCTTTCCAGATTGCTGGAAACCAAGATGTCCATGGAGGGAGACGCGGTCTTGTAAAACGCGCGGCGGCGATCATAGATCCCGGTTCGGATAAAATCGGTCAGCACGTTGTTTCGGTTGGAAGCGCAAATCAGCTTTTCCACCGGAAGGCCCATCCTTCGCGCGAATTCCCCGGCCAGAATGTCCCCGAAATTTCCGGTGGGCACCGCGAAATTGATCGTTTCCCCCATCGCGATCGCGCCGCGACGCACCAGATCCAGATACGCCTTGAAATAATAGGCCACCTGCGGCGCCAGCCGCCCGAGATTGATGGAATTGGCGCTGGAGAGGACGGCTTTCTTTGCCGCGGCCCAGTGATTTTTCCGATCATCGGCAAAGATGCGCTTGACGCCGGTCTGCGCGTCGTCAAAATTTCCCCGCACCGCGCACACGCGCACATTCGCGCCTTCCTGGGTCGCCATCTGGCGATACTGCACGTCGCTCACGCCACCGTGCGGATAGAACACGGCGATGCGCGTGCCGGGCACATCGCGGAAGCCTTCCAGCGCGGCCTTGCCCGTATCCCCGCTGGTGGCGGTGAGGATGACGATTTCCTCCCGAACCCCCATCTTTTCCCGGGAAGCAGAAAGCAGTCGCGGCAGAATGGAAAGCGCCACGTCCTTAAACGCGCTGGTCGGCCCGTGAAACAGCTCCAAAACATATTGGTTCCCCACCTGCAAAAGCGGGGTCAATTCTTCCGTGGCGAACTTGCCCGCATACCCCTGGCGGACAATCGTTTCCATTTCCTCCCGGGAGAAATCTCCCAGAAGCTGATAGAGAATTTCCGAAGAAATCGCAAGCGCCGAAGCGCCCGAAAGCGCGTTGAGATCGATGGCGGGAAATTCCTCCGGCGTATAGAGGCCGCCGTCGGGCGCAATGCCCGCGAGAATGGCCTCCGGAGCGCCCACCGCCGCGCCGCCGCGCGTGCTTCGATAGAACTTCATAAAAACACCCACTTCTTTTTCTTTACAAGTTCGCGGTTCTATGATATAGTGTTTTCTACAAAAATACAAGTGTTTTTTCCAGGTAGACAGGTAAACTTTCGCCGCAAAAGAGAGGAACGAAAGCAATGAATATTGGCTTGCTCGGCATGGGAACCATCGGTTCCGGCGTATTTGAAATTCTGGAGAAGCGAAGCGACATCCGCGTGTCGCGCGTGCTGGATATACGCGATATCGCGGGTTTGGAGGGGCGGCTGACCCGCCGGTTTGAGGACATTTTGGAAGATCCCGCGATCGATACGGTCGTGGAACTCCTGGGCGGATTGGAGCCGGCGCATACATTCGCCGTGCGCTCGATGCAGGCGGGCAAGCATTTTGTGACCGCCAACAAGCTAATGGTCTCCACGCACTTTTCGGAATTGATGCGCGTGGCGGACGAGGCGGGCGTGGAATTCCGCTTTTCCGCCTGCGTGGGCGGCGGAATCCCCTATCTGTACAATCTCTTGCGCGCCCGGCGCGCGGATCGCGTGCTGGAAGTGGGCGGGATTGTCAACGGCACGACCAATCTGATTTTGGATACCATGCAGTCCACCGGCGCGGATTTTCAGGAAGTCCTCCTCCAGGCCCAGCGCATGGGATACGCCGAGGCCGATCCCTCCGCGGATATCGACGGCCTGGACGCGCGCAGCAAGCTCTCCATTTCCATGAATCTGGCCTTTGACGTTTGCATTGATCCGGCCGCGATTCCCACCGCGGGAATTCGCCATTTGCACAAGGGCGACGTGGAGGCGTTTGCCGCCTTGGGCTATGCCTGCCGCTTTCTCACGCGCGCCGTCCGGCAGGAGGACGGGCGTCTGAGCGCCTATGTGGAGCCGACCCTGCTGCCCGCATCCGCGATCGAAGCGGCCGTGGGGAAAAACGACAATCTGATTTCCTTCACCGGAGAATATGCCGGCGTGCAGAAATTCTTCGGCCAGGGAGCGGGGAAATTCCCCACCGGATACGCGGTCGTGGAGGATTTGATCGACATTCTCGGCCCGGACAGGCTTCCGCTTTGCGGGCGCTACGCGCCGACCGACCTTGCGAACCATCTGGTTTCGCAGAGCTATTATCTTCGCACCTCCGCCCCGCTGAATGTAGAAGCCGAATCGCTGGGCGAAAACCGCTATCGCACCCGCCCGCTGCCCGTGGGCGAAATGCATTCGCGGGCGGAAGAAATGCGCCGCGCCGATCCGGAACTGTTCTTCGCCGGAATCCGCGAATAAACACGGGCGGGCAAAAGCCGCTCGCCGCATTGACAAATTCTTCCTTTGCGCATATCATTGGAAAAGAAAAGATAGGATGTGAACGGTGATGAAAAATCCCAATATCGCAATTCTCGGCGCCACCGGAGCGGTGGGACGCGAGATGTTCAAGGTGCTCATGGAGCGCAACTTTCCCATCGGGAAATTAAAGCTCCTGGCGAGCGCGCGCTCGGCGGGCAAGGTGCTCGACGGCCATCCCGTGGAGGAAGCGACGAAAGATTCGTTCCGCGATATGGACATCGTGCTCGGCGCGGCCTCCAACGATCTGGCCCAGGAGATGGCCCCCTACATCACGCAGGCGGGCGCGGTCTTTGTGGACAATTCCAGCGCCTTCCGCCTGCGGGAAGACGTGCCGCTTGTGGTGCCGGAAGTCAATCCCGAAGACGTCCGGAAACATCGCGGCATCATTTCCAATCCCAATTGTTCCACGATCATTTCTCTGGTGGCCATCTACGCGCTGGGAGCGATTTCGCCCATCCAAAGCATTGTGGCTTCCACGTACCAGGCCGTATCCGGCGCAGGCGTAGGCGGCATTGCCGAACTTGAGGAGCAGGTGCGTTCCTATGCCGCGGGCAAACCGCTGCAAAGCGAGGTCTTTCCCTATCAGATCGCCTTCAATCTGATTCCGCAAATCGGTTCGGACACGGGCAACGGCTATACCTCCGAGGAAATGAAGATGCAGAACGAAGGGCGCAAGATCCTGCATTTGCCCGATTTGAAGGTTTCCTGCACCTGCGTGCGCGTGCCGGTCATGCGCTCGCACTCCATCAGCCTGTGCGTGCGCACGAAGGAAAAGATTTCGGTCGCGGCCGCGCGAGAGGCTATCTCTCAGGCCAAGGGCTGCAAGCTCGTTGACGATCTCGAAGCAAAAGAATATCCCATGCCGCTCTATACCAGCGATCAGGATCTGGTGTTTGTCGGCCGCATCCGCGAGGATTTGGTGGATTCCAACGCCCTCAACCTCTGGTGCGCGGGCGATCAGATCCGCAAGGGCGCGGCCACAAATGCCGTGCAGATCGCGCAACTGCTGCTCTGAGCGCGTTCTAAAGATTTTCTTCCTCCTGCGCGAATCGTTTTTGATCGCGCAGGATTTGTTTTTGATAGCGATCTTCTTCGGAGAACACGCAGCCGCAATACTTTTGCATGTATAGTCCCAGTTCCCGGGCGCGCCGGTTGCCTTCGCGGAAATTGGGGCGAAAATCCCGGTACAGGAACTTCACGCCGTACTTGTTTGCGCATTCTTCGGCCATCCGCGCAATTCCCTCGTGATCCTGATAGACGCTTGCCAGAAGCGTGGTGGTAAAGGCGGAATACCCCTCCCGCGCCGCGAACTCGGCCGTCCCTTCAAGGCGGCACCGATAGCACCAGGCGCAGCGGCGGTCGATTTCTCCGGCCACATGGCGCACAAATTCCCGCAGCCCGTACTCCTCCCGCACGCGCACTTCCATGCCGATTGCCGGCGCGTATTCCAAAAGGCAATCCCGCCGCGCCTGGTATTCCTTCCAGGGATGGATATTGGGATTGTACCACAGCGCCACCGGCTCCAGTCCCTCCGCGCGCAGCGGCTCCACGCAGGAAACCGAGCACGGCGCGCAACAGCAGTGCAGCAAGATCTTTTCCATAAAAATCTCTCCCATAGCCGCATCGGTTGTCCTTCGGCACAAGCCTCCCGGCATAAGCGGCGCCTTTCAGTATAGCACCCAAAGGCGAACCTGACAAGCGCGCAGGATCGGAAAAGTCCTTCCTTTCCGGCGGCGAATTGCCATACGCATTTTACCCCGCCGGGCTTGACAATTTTCCGCGCGTTGGGCTATAATTGGGGAGCGAAGATGGGAAGCAGTACGCGATCGCTTTCCGCGTTTCAGAGAGCCGCCGGACGGTGCGAGGCGGACGCGGGCCGCGCGGAACTCGTCCCGGAGCATCCCTTCCCGGGCGGTTGCCCCCGATACAGGGCGCAAAGTGGGCCTGTAAGGCCAATGAGAGTGGTACCGCGAAAGGCAAACACGCCTTCCGTCTCTTTATTGGACGGAAGGCTTCAATTTTTGGCAGTAAGGAGCGTCTTTATGAAAAACATGCCCGCGTACAACCCCGACGCCGTGGAAACCAAATGGCAGAAGCATTGGGAACAGACCCATGCCTTTGCCGCAGAAGTCTCGCATGAGAAGCCCAAATTTTATCCGTTGATCGAGTTCCCCTATCCTTCGGGAGCGGGGCTGCATGTGGGCCATCCGCGCTCGAACACGGCCATGGACATCATCGCCCGCAAGCGCCGCATGGAGGGGTACAACGTGCTCTTCCCCATCGGGTACGACGCCTTCGGTCTGCCCACGGAAAACTACGCGATCAAAAACAAGATTCATCCCGCGATCGTCACAGAAAAGAACATCGCCCGCTTCCGCTCGCAGCTCAAGCGCCTGGGCTTCTCCTTCGATTACGATCGCGAAATTTCCACTACCGATCCGAAATACTATAAGTGGACGCAGTGGATCTTCCTCAAGCTCTTTGAACACGGCCTGGCCTACAAAATGGAGATGCCCATCAACTGGTGCACCTCCTGCAAGGTCGGCCTGGCCAACGAAGAGGTCGTGGGCGGCCGGTGCGAGCGGTGCGGCGGCGAAGTCGTGCGCAAGGTCAAAAGCGAATGGATGCTCAAGATCACCGAGTACGCGCAGAAGCTGCTCGACGGCCTGGACAGCGTGGACTTTATCGAAAAGGTCAAGGTACAGCAGCGCAACTGGATCGGCCGTTCCGAAGGCGCGGAAGTGGATTTTACCCTGACCACCGGGGACAAGCTGCGCATCTTTACCACTCGCCCGGATACGCTCTTCGGCGCGACGTACATGGTCATGTCGCCGGAACATCCCCTGTTGGAAAAGCATCGGGACCAGATTGAGAATTACGCGGAAATCTGCGCCTATCGCGACGCGGCCGCGCACAAGAGCGATTTTGAGCGCACGGAGCTGAACAAGGACAAGACCGGCGTGGAAATTCGCGGCATTCGCGCCGTCAATCCCGTCAACGGTCAGGAGATCCCCGTTTGGGTATCGGATTATGTGCTCATGGGCTACGGAACCGGCGCGATCATGGCCGTTCCGGCGCATGACGAGCGCGACTGGGAATTCGCCCGCAAGTTCGGCCTGCCGATCGTGGAGGTCGTCAAGGGCGGCGATGTGGAAAAGGCCGCGTACACCGACATTCAGGAGGGCGTGCTGGTCAATTCCGGAATCCTCAACGGCCTGAGCGTCGCGCAGGCCAAAAAGACCATTATCGACTGGCTCCAGGAACGGGGGCTGGGCGAGCGCAAGGTCAATTTCAAGCTGCGCGACTGGGTATTTTCGCGCCAGCGGTACTGGGGCGAGCCGATCCCGCTGGTCCATTGCGAGCATTGCGGATGGGTGCCGGTCCCCTACGATCAGCTTCCGCTGACGCTCCCTGAGGTCGAAAGCTATATGCCCACCGATAACGGCGAAAGCCCGCTGGCCGCGATGACCGACTGGGTCAACACCACCTGTCCCAAATGCGGCGGTCCCGCCAAGCGCGAGACCGACACCATGCCGCAATGGGCGGGTTCGAGCTGGTATTTCCTGCGCTATATCGATCCGACCAACGACCAGGCGCCGGCCGATCCGGAACAGCTCAAATATTGGCTGCCGGTCGATTGGTACAACGGAGGCATGGAGCATACCACCCTGCACCTGCTCTATTCCCGCTTCTGGCATCGCTTCCTGTACGATATCGGCGTGGTTCCCACGCCCGAACCCTATCAGAAGCGCACCAGCCACGGCATGATCCTGGGCGCGGACGGCGAAAAGATGTCCAAATCGCGCGGCAACGTGGTCAATCCCGATCAGATCGTGGAAGAGTTGGGCGCGGACGCCTTCCGCATGTACGAGATGTTCATGGGCGCGTTTGACCAGGCGATTCCGTGGTCCACCGAGGGCGCGCGCGGATGCCGCCGCTTCCTTGACCGCGTCTGGCGGCTGGCGGAATTGCTCGTGGATTCCGACGCGATTTCCAAGGATATGGCCTATGACGTGCATTTCACGATCAAAAAAGTCTCCGAAGATTACGAGCGCATGAAGTACAACACCGCCATTGCCCAGATGATGACTTTGGTCAACGGCTTCTATGCCAAGGGCGCCGTCACGAAAAAGGAGCTGGCCATTCTCCTGCAGCTGCTCAATCCCGTCGCCCCGCACATGACCGAGGAAATGAATCAGCTCCTGGATCTGGGCGAAGAGCTTTTGCACAAGCCCTGGCCGCAGTGGGACGAGCGGGCGCTTGTCAAAGACACGGTGGAAATCGCCGTGCAGATCAACGGCAAGGTGCGCGACCGCATGGACGTTCCCGCCGACCTCACCCGCGAGGCTGCCGAAGAATACTTCCTGGGCCAGGAAAACATCCAAAAACTCCTGGGCGGAAAGGCTGTCAAAAAGCTGATCTTCGTGCCGGGCCGCCTGGTCAACATCGTCGCCTGATTCCGGGATTGACCCAAAGGGCGAAAAGGTCTGATTTCATGCGCATAAGCATTGCAAGGGAGGGATTCCATTGAACGCACTTCACGCCTTGATTCTCGGCGCGGTTCAGGGGCTGACGGAATTTTTGCCGATCAGCTCTTCCGGCCATCTGCTGGTCTTGCAGAAGATTTTCGGCATCGGCGATGCCGGGGAAAACGTGCTGCTTTTCAACATCCTTTTGCACATGGGAACGCTGGTCGCGGTCTTCGCGGTGTACTGGCGGCGCATTTGGGATATGCTGTGCCATCCCATTCAAAGCGAACTGAAGTACCTGGTGGTAGCGACCATCCCGGCGGTGCTGGCGGCGCTTCTCATTGATTTCGACGATGCCTTTGAGGGCAAATTCATCATCTGGTCGTTTTATCTGACTTCGGCGGTGCTTATCGCCGGCGATGCCATCGGCCAATGGCGGCGCAAAAACCGCAAGGTGCACAAGAAAATGCGCGTCGGAGACGCCGCGGCCATGGGCGTGATGCAGGCGGTGGCGATTCTGCCCGGCCTTTCGCGCTCGGGTTCCACGATCTCCGGCGGCGTGGTCGTCGGCCTTTCGCGCAAGCACGCGGCGGACTTCTCCTTTTTGATGTCCATCCCGGCCATTCTCGGTTCGGCGGTGCTGGAAGTGAAGGAAATCGTCTTTGACGGCGCAAGCGCCGGAACCATCGGTGCAGTTCCCACGCTGCTGGGCATGTTGGCGGCAGCCCTCTTCGGTTTTCTCGCCATCAAGGGAATGCTCGCCCTCATTCGGCGAATCAGCATGAAGTGGTTCGCGCTGTATACGTTCCTTTTGGGCACGTTCCTTTTGCTGGACAAATTCGTCTTTAAGATCTGGATGGTGTAAAAAATGGCTGTGATTACCATCGTCGGCGCGGGCATGATGGGTTCCTCCATCGGAATCCCCGCCGCGGAAAACGGAAACGAGGTTCGCCTGGTGGGAACGCCGCTGGACAGCGAAATCATTCGCCACGCGAAGGCGACCGGAGAACACCTTACCCTCAAAAGAAAGCTCCCGGAAAGCTATCGCTATTACCCGTTCGAGCAGCTTAATCAGGCCCTGGCAGGCGCGGATTTGCTGGTTTCAGGCGTGTCGAGCTTCGGCGTGGATTGGTTTTTGGAAAATGTGTTGCGCACGCTTCCCGAAACTCTCCCCGTCCTGGCCGTTACCAAGGGAATGATCGACCGGGAAGACGGCGCTCTTATTCCCTATCCGCACTATTATCGGGAGAAGCTGGGAACCAGGCACCTCTCGCTCAACGCGGTGGGCGGCCCCTGCACCAGCTACGAGCTGGCCGATCGCGATCCGACATATGTGGCTTTCTGCGGGGAAGACATCCAGATCCTGCGGCGCATCAAGGCGCTGTTTGAGACTTCGTATTACAACATCAGCCTTTCCACGGATGTCATCGGCGTGGAATGCGCGGTGGCCATGAAAAACGCCTACGCGCTGGCGGTGACGCTGGCCGTGGGCATGGCGCAAAAGCGCGACGGGAAACTGCATTACAATTCCCAGGCCGCTCTGTTCGCGCAGAGCGTTCGGGAGATGCGCAGGCTCCTTTCTCTGGTCGGCGGCGGGGACGAAAACATCGTCTACGGCGCGGGCGATCTGTATGTCACGGTCTTCGGCGGCCGCACGCGCCTGATCGGCACGTTGCTGGGCGAAGGGCTGTCCTTTGAAAAGGCCATGGAAAAGCTCTCGGGCGTGACGCTGGAATCCATCGTCATCGCCACGCGCACGGCTCGCGCGGTGCGCCGCCTGATCGCGCGCGGCGCGGTGCGGGAAGAAGATTTCCCGTTGCTTTTGCATGTGGACGAGATCATCAACCGCGGGGCAAGCGTAGAGATCCCCTGGAAGGCGTTTGAAACCGAAAGCGTTCGGTAAGAAGCCTTCCCTCTCGCATTTTCAAGCTCCTTGCGCTGCCGGGACATTGTTCCGGCAGCGGCAGACTGTCGAAAAAGCCTGTTTGAAAAGCGCGCCGCAAAATTTAAGCGTTTTAGGTTTCGTTCTTTTCCCCCGCAGGAAGCTGATACTGCTTGAGAAGATCCATAAATTCCTCGCCGGTGATGGTCTCTTCGCGGTAGAGATGCTCCGCGATGCGGTTGAGCGAGGCCATGTTTTCGGAAAGGAGCTTGGAAGCCTTCTCGTATTGCGAACCGACCAGCTTGGTCACCTGGCGATCGATATCCGTCGCCGTTTCAGGAGAACAGGCCAGGGACGTATCGCCCCCAAGATATTGATTGTTCAGCGTTTCCAGGGCGACCATGCCGAACTCTTCGGACATGCCGTAGCGCGTGATCATGGCGCGGGCGAGCTTGGTCGCCTGCTCGATATCGTTGGAAGCGCCGGTGGTGATCGAATGGAAGACCAATTCTTCCGCCGCGCGGCCGCCGGTGAGGGTAGCGATCTTGTTCAAGAGCTCTTCGCGGCTCAGAAGGTTTTTCTGCCCTTCTTCTACCTGCATGGTATAGCCCAGCGCGCCGGAAGTGCGCGGCACGATGGTAATTTTGGTCACCGGCGCGGAATGCGTTTGCAGCGCCGCGACCAATGCGTGCCCGACCTCGTGATAGGCCACGATGCGCTTTTCCTCATCCGAAAGCACCGCGTTCTTCTTCTGATAGCCCGCGATGACGGTTTCCACGGATTCTTCCAGATCGGTCTGCGAAACCTCATCGCGCCCTTCGCGCACCGCGCGCAGCGCCGCCTCGTTGATGATATTGGCCAATTCCGCGCCGGACGCGCCGGAAGTCGCGCGCGCGATCGCGGAAAAATCCACGCCCCGGGCGAGCTTGACCCGCTTGGCATGTACCTTCAGGATGGCCTCGCGCCCCATCAGATCCGGAAGCTCCACCGGCACGCGCCGGTCGAACCGCCCGGGCCGCAAAAGCGCCGGATCCAGGGATTCGGGGCGGTTGGTGGCCGCGAGAATGACCACGCCCTTGTTCGCATCAAATCCATCCATTTCCGTAAGCAGCTGGTTGAGCGTCTGTTCGCGTTCGTCGTTGCCGCCGATGACGCCGCCGTCGCGCTTTTTGCCGATGGTGTCAATTTCATCGATGAATACGATGCACGGCGCCTTTTCCCCCGCCTGCTTGAACAGATCGCGCACCTTGGCCGCGCCCATGCCCACAAACATTTCCACAAATTCCGAACCCGAAATCGAGAAAAACGGCACCTTTGCTTCGCCAGCCACCGCGCGCGCCAGCAGCGTCTTGCCGGTTCCCGGCGGGCCAACCAGCAGCGCGCCCTTGGGAAGCTTTGCGCCGATGGAAGCGTATTTTTCCGGCGCGTGCAACATATCCACGATTTCGGAGAGCGCCTCCTTGGCCTCATCCTCCCCCGCGACGTCCTTAAACGTCACGCCCGTCTCGCTCTGTGCATAGATCTTAGCATTGGATTTTCCGAAACTCATCGCGTTTAATCCGCCGCCCATTTTCTTTTGCATCATGCGCAACATGAGTTGTCCGATCAGGAAGAAAAACGCAACCGGCAACACCCAAGATACCAGGAACGACACAATCGGCGATTGCTGGGTGGGAATCACCGCGCGGAAGGTCACGTTTTCTTCCTGGAGCAGGCGATCGACCAGTTCGTCGTCCGGCCATAGACCGGTCTTATAGTATCCCTCTTGCCCATTTTTCTCCGCCACGAAGATCAGCACATCGTCTTCCATGGCCACCTCGCGCACTTCTCCCGCATCGAGCATGGCGATAAAATCGTTATAGCCGACTTCCGTCACCTGTTTCTCCAGGATGTTCGGGAAAAAGAACGCATTGAGCAACAGAATGATGAT
>DVMU01000181.1 GCA_018714825.1 Candidatus Pullichristensenella excrementigallinarum | reverse complement strand
CCGCATCAACGCGGGAGAGGCTCCATTCGTTGTCTAAAAATAATTATAGGAAGAACTACTTCTGCAAATAACCGTTGCAGAGATGGTGCTTGGCCGGAACGTCCTCCACGATGGGATCAAAGGTAAAGGGCGTGGCAAAGTGATTGTCCTTGCGGTCATCGTTGATCGAGGAAACCTCGCCGACAATCAGATCGCCGTCTTCCTTCTTGGCGATGAACTGATGGTAGATGTAGGGGAACAGGGTGATGCTGTTTCCGTTGGAAACCTCCACCCATCCGCCGGCGGGAATGGTCACGGGCTTTCCGTCCAGGCGCAGATGCACGTCGGATTCTGTGTCCACGGCATAGCCCTCGGCTTCGCTCTTGGAATTGTATACCTGCACGCACAGCGTTCCGCCCGCGCGGTTGATGATGTCCTCGGTCTTGGAATAGTGGAAGTGCATGGGCAAAAGCTGCCCCGCCTTCATGGCGATGATCTTTTCGCAGTAGGGGGTTCCCTTAGTAGGATCATAGACATTGCCGTTGCGCAACGTAAACAGCACAGCGCCGATTTTGTCGAAGTCATTGGAAGCGTAATCGGTCACGTCCCAGCCCTGCATGACGTTGATCAAATGCTCCGTTTCCGCCTTGCGATCTTCCCATTCCTTCTCCGTCCAATAGGCGAAGGAAGGCATGGCGAAGTGCAAACGCTTGCAAAGGTCAATGGCCCAATCGATGTGTCTGTCGATTTCCGAACGTTTCATTGCATATCCCTCCGTGATTAGCCGATCGTAAAGCCGCCGTCCAGTACCAGATTTGCTCCATTTATCATTGTAGCAGCATCGCTGGCAAGATAGCAAGCGGCCATAGCAACTTCGTCCATTTCTGCAAAACGGCCCACGGGAATTTGTGCAAGATGCGCTGCCCCTCGTTCGCCGACCCAATAGTCGCGCGCCATGGGCGTCATTACGACGGTCGGAGAAATCGCATTGGTAGTAATTCCGTATTGTCCCCATTCCAAGGCCAGGTCGCGCGTCACGGCCAACAGACCAGCCTTGCTCGCCGAGTAAGCGACGTGCCCGAACAGGGCGACAATTCCGGCCTGGGACGCCATGTTGATGATCCTTCCGCCCCTGCCCGCGGCAATCATCCGACGTCCGACAATCTGCGCCATATAGAAGGCGGCGTTGAGATTTACCTGGAGAACCTTGTCAAATTCTTCTTTCGAAATTTCGGTAGCCGCCGTTCCGGAACCGAGGCCGGCGATATTGCAGAGAATGTCGATGGGGCCGACCTCGGCAATCGTGGCATCCACCGCGCTTTCAGCCAAGGCATAATTGGAAATGTCCACGCATACGCCGATCGCGCCTGGAATTTCCTCCGCGGCCTGTTTGACGGCGGGATTGATGTCAAACAGGATGGTCTTTGCACCCTTTTTGGTCATCATCTTGGCGATCGCGTTTCCGATGCCGCTGGCGCCGCCGGTAATCAGAGCGGTTTTTCCCGCAAGGCTCAGATTGATATCAAATTCTTTGTAGCTGTTCATGCTCGATTCTCCTAAGAAGAAAAATTCAGGGAACTGGCCAGCGTGCCGGAGACACACTGGCCAGACAAGCGCCTGTGACGGGAGGATTATTGGATCTGTCCGTTCTCGGTATGGATCTGGATCCACTCGTCGATGTTGTCGCTGTTGATCAGTTCGCCGGGGGAGAGGTAGGTTTCCTGCTCGATTTCGCCCGCCAGCACGCGGCTGGTGATGTCCAGCGCGGCATTGGCCTGATCGTAGGCATTCTGCACGCAGGTGGCGGTCAGTTCGTTATCCTGAATCGACAGGCAGGCATCCGCAAGGCCGTCCACGCCGAAGTACAGGATGTCGTTCAGTCCGGCGGCCTTGGCGGCTTCGATGCAGCCCAGAGCCATGGCATCGTTCATCGAGCATACCGCGTCGATCGTATCGCCATACTTGATGATCCAGTCTTCCATCAGGGCCATTCCCTCGTCCTTGTACCAGTTGGCGATCTGCTCGTCGAGGATGGTCACGTCCGGACGGGCGTCAAAGAAGGTCTGTTGCCAACCTTCGCGGCGGCCGTTGGAGTGGAAGTTGCCGGACGGGCCCAGCAAGACCACGACATTGGCGTTCTCGGGGACGAGTTCCAGCGCCTGCTCGGCGGGAATGCTGCCCTGCTGAACCGGGTCACAGTCCACGCAAGACGCGCGCTCGCAGCCCTCGTTGCTTCCGTTGACGGTGCAAACCGGGATACCGGCGTCGATGACCATGTTGATGGTATCGCTGGTGGCGGCCACGTCAATAGGCTGCACGATGACCATGTCAAATCCCTTGGAAACGCAGTTTTCAAGGTTGGAGATCTGCGCGCCGATGTCGTTGGAGCAGTCCATGACGGTCAATTGGATCTGGGGATATTGAGCGACGATTTCCTCAAAGGACTGAGCCAGCCAGGAGGCGTAGGTAGCGGTGCGGTCGCCGATCAACACTGCGACTTCATAGGTTTCGCCCTCGGCGAAGCCGGAGCAGCACAGCAGCATGGCCAGGGAAAGCAAGACTACCAGGAGTTTCTTCATGGAATCCACCTTCTTCTCAGTATTATTCACAGCTCTTTCGAACTGTTGAATTCCAGGGGATTACACCAGCACATCGTCCACCACACGGACGACCTTTTTGTGTTCCTTGGTGTAGATATCGATGACGACCGCGATGATGATCAGCGCGCCCTTGAGGATTTGCTGCAGGTAGGCCTGGACGCCCAGAAGATTCATGATGTTGTTCAAAATTCCGATGATGCACGAACCGATCAGGGTGCCCCACGCGGACCCGATGCCGCCGGTAAAGCTGGTGCCGCCGATGATCGTGGCGGTAAGGGCGTCGGTTTCATAGCCGGTTCCGGAAGCGGGAAGCCCGGCATTCAGGCGCGACATCAGCACCACGCCCGCCAGACCCGCCAATGTGCCGGAAATGCAATAGGCGATCAATTTGACTTTTTTGACATTGACGCCCGAGGCGTTCGCGGCCTTTTCGTTGCCGCCGATGGCAAAGATGTATCGGCCGAATTTGCACTTGCTCAATAAAAACCAGGTGATCAGCCCGATGAATAGCATGATCAGGATCGGAATGGGAATCCCCAGGAAGGTTCCCTGCCCGATGATGCGGAAATCGCCGATTTTATAGACATTTTGTCCGTTGGTGTACAGGAAAATGGCGCCCAGGGTGACTTGCTGCATTGCCAGGGTGACGATAAAAGGCGGGGCGTTGAATTTGGTGACGATGGCTCCGTTGAGAAATCCCACCACACAGCCCAGCACCAGGGCGACCAATACCGCCAGCGCGAGGGAGCCGGTAGCGATAAATACAATGCAGGCAAAGGTTCCGGACATGGCGGCGTTGGTTCCGACGGAGAGGTCAAGCTGTCCGCCGATGATCAGGATGGTTTCGCCGAAGGCCATGATGGTGACGATGCTGATTTGTCGGAGAATGTTGGTTAAATTCGCGACGGACAGGAAGGTCTTCTCCGCAAACGAGCAGACGATCAACATGCCGATTAAGATGAGAATGCTTGTGTACTTGCTGAGGTTGAATTTCAGATGGCGAATGCTCTTCATCACAGAATCCCTCCCACCGCGTATTGCATGATCAGCTCTTGCGAAAATGCGTCCCGTTGAATTTCCGGAGAAATCCGCCCTCGGCACATGACCTGAATCCGGTCCGCCATGCCCATCAATTCGGGAATTTCCGAGGAAATCATTAAGATCGCATAGCCCTGTTGGGCCAATTCGCAGATGATCTTGTAGATCTCGTATTTGGCTCCGACATCGATGCCGCGCGTCGGCTCGTCCAGGATCAGGACCTTTGCGTTCAGCATCAGCCATTTTGCCAGCACGACTTTTTGCTGATTGCCGCCGCTGAGATTTTCAATCAGGATATCCAGGCTTGGGGCCTTGACTTTCATGCGTCGAATGTTGTTCTTGGCGCGCTCGACCTGCGGCCGCCTGTTTGCAAGCAGGCCGCGGGAGACGGCGTTGTCCGCCAGAGTGGCGTTCTCCAAGATATCCCGGCATCCGATGATGCCGTATTCCCGGCGGTCTTCGGAAACCATGACAATGCCCTTTTGCATGGCCTCGCGCACGTTGCCGGGCGTGATGCGTTCGCCTTCCAAATAGATTTCGCCGCTTGTAAATCCGTCCAATCCGGCGACGGCCCGGGCCAGCTCCGTCCTTCCTGCGCCCACCAGACCGGCCAGGCCGAGGATTTCTCCCTGCCGGATGGTGAGATCGATGTCCTTAAATACGCCCGAGGAAGAGAGATGCTTCAATTCCAAAACCGTTTTTCCGGCTTCAGCCTGCACTTTCGGATAGATTTCCTTTAATTCGCGGCCCACCATCTTTGCGATCAGGGAATGGATATCGAATTGACCGGCAGGACCGGAATCGACCACCTTTCCGTCGCGCAGGACGGTGATGTCGTCGGAAATGCGGAAGACTTCTTCCATTTTATGGGATATATAGACAATGGCAATGCCGCGCTGTTTGAGCTGCTGAATGTGTTCGAACAGGGTTTCGACCTCGCGAGTGGTGATTGAAGAGGTCGGTTCGTCCATGATGATGACTTTTGCGTCGCAGGAAATGGCCTTGAGAATTTCCAGCATCTGAATTTCGGAAACGGAGAGATGCTTGATCTTCATCGCGGGATCGTAATTGAGGCCTTCCTGCGCAAAGAGGGCAAGCGTGTCCTTGCGGACCTGCTTCCAATCCACGGTGCCCTTGATTTTCCCGGAGGGAAACCGCCCCATAAAGATATTTTCTTCCAGAGACAGTTCCGAGATATAGTTCAGTTCCTGATAAATCATCGCGATGCCCTTTTTCCGGGCGTCGATGGGGCTGTGAATGACCGTCTCTTCCCCGCCGATCAAAATCGTTCCCTCGTTGGGCTTGTACAATCCGTTCAGGATTTTCATCAGGGTGGATTTCCCTGCGCCGTTTTCCCCCACGAGCGTGTGGACACGTCCCGGGAGGATTTTGATACTGACCTTGTCCAGCGCCCGAACGCCGGAAAAATCCTTGGTGATATTTCGCAACTCGATCCAATTTTGTTCAGACACGTTTCCGCCTCCGATTCTTATTCGTTCGTCCATGCCGCGTTGAAGGGCGGCAAGAAGATCTTGCGGAATTGCGATGTGGGAAAGGCGAGGACGCCGAGAGGAGGCGGCCCCGCCGCATAGAAGAGATACGAATAATTTTCATCAAAATCGCATATACGATGATATGTCTTAATAATAACAGATAATTCGAACATTGTAAACAACTTGAATGATCGTTTAATCGAAAAATTGTAAAAACAAACATGTTTGTGCTGATTGGACAAAGGAGAAGCGTGCCTTTTCTTGACATTGTTGTGCGATTTCGATAGAATATGAACAGAATGTATCTGCGACGGCTTTGATGCGGCGCGGAAGTTTAAAAAGGGTTTTTTCCCCCTTCAAAGGGGGATCTTTGCGTCTGAAAACAGCAAAAAGGAAGGAGGTGTTTTTCGTTGACGACGTCCAATCGGCAGACAATGATGTTTGAATATATTCAAATGCAAAAAGTGGCCACGGTGGCGCAGTTGGCTCGGCATTTCAATGTCTCCGAAATGACGGTTCGCCGGGACTTGGTCGCGCTGGAGCAGGCGGCTCTAATTGTGCGATCGCACGGCAAGGCGGAAATTCTCGAGCAGCAGGATATCGATATCAAGTTTTCGCAACGCGCAATCAAGGATCTGGCCTGCAAACGGCGAATCGCGCAGTTGGCGCTCCCGTTTCTGGAGAAAGCGTCTTCCATCTATATCGACGCCAGCACCACGGCCTACGAGTTGTTAAAAATCTTGCCCGATACGCGGCCGATGACGGTATTTACCAACAGCTTTGCCGCATTCAATCTGATCAGCAACAATATCAATATCCGCCCCTTTTTGATCGGCGGGTTTCTCTGTAAGGATCACAATACCTTGGACGATGAGACATCGCATGACATTGCCAAGAAGATCTTTGTGGATGTGGCGGTCATCTCCTGCGCGGGATTTTCCTTTGAGGGGGCGTTCAACAACGCGTATCCTGGGAACCAGATCAAGCGAATTATGATCGGAAACGCGCGCAGGACGTTTCTGCTCGCGGATCATACGAAATCCTCGAGCAGAGGGATTTTTCTCCTGAGCAGCTGGGATGAGATTTCCCATTTTTTCTCGGATGCTCCGCTGGAGAGCACGCTGGAAACCGTAATCAAACAACACGGCGTCACAATTTTGACCTGAGGATCGGCAAGGGCGGTTTTGCTTGACACGAGCGGTCTTTTCCGGTAAAATAGAGGAAGAAAAATGCATAAAATCCGGCTGAAGATTCCGGGAGAGACCGAAAGGCGCCGAAGGGGAAAGAGCAGATAACTCTCAGGCAAAAGGACCGGAATCGGACGGGACTCTGGAAAGCCGCCTGGCGGCACCGAAGAAGCAATCCCCGCGGGGGAGAATCTTTCAGGTTTTAGACAGAGGCGCGATTTGTTTTCGCGCCTCTGTCTTTTATAAGACGCAGAAGATTTGGGAGGTGACGGCTTTGGAGCGCAAGACGCCGTTGTACGATCTGCATGTATCCCTGGGGGGAAAGATCGTGCCGTTTGCGGGGTATTTGCTGCCGGTGCAGTACGAGGGAGTCATTAAAGAACACATGGCGGTGCGGGAAGCGTGCGGTTTGTTTGACGTATCGCACATGGGCGAGGTTCTGTTTGAAGGGCCGGGCGCGCTGGACGCGCTCAATTTTCTCATGGCCAACGATTTGCGGGGCATGGTGGACGGGCAGGTGCGCTATTCGCCCATGCTCAATGAAAGCGGCGGGATTGTGGACGATCTGGTGGTGTGCCGCTTTGACGAAAATCGGTACATGGCGGTTGTCAACGCCGCGAACCGGGAAAAGGACGTCCAATGGATGCGGGAACATCTGAAGGCGGGCGTGGAGATGACGGATGTTTCCGATCAATGGGCGCAATTGGCGCTGCAGGGTCCGCGATCCCGGGAAATCCTTTTGCAATGGACCGATGAGGCGAATCTTCCGAAAAAATACTATCACTTTTGTCCCAGGGCCGAGGTGGCGGGCGTGGAGTGCATCCTCTCGCGCACGGGCTACACGGGAGAGATGGGCTATGAAATTTACTGCGCGCCGGAAAACGCCGAGGGATTGTTCCGCAAGCTTCTGGAAAGCGGAGCCGTGCCCTGCGGTTTGGGGGCGCGCGACACGCTTCGCCTCGAAGCGGCCATGCCGCTCTACGGGCACGAGATGACCGACGAGATTTCTCCCCTGGAAGCGGGGCTTTCCTGGGCGGTCAAATCGGATACGCATGATTTTGTCGGCCGCGAGGCCATGCTTCAAAGGGGCGTCCCGCGCACGCGCGTGGGGCTCAAGGTCACCGGCAAGGGAATTGCCCGCGAGGGGCAGGCGGTCTATGCCGGAACGGAACCGATCGGCTGGGTCACCAGCGGGACGCATCTTCCCTATCTCGGCGGCGCCTATGCCATGGCGCTGATCGCAAGCGAACAGGCGCGTCCGGATGCGGAAGTGGAAATCGATGTGCGAGGGCGGAGGGTCGCGGCGAAGATCGTGCCGCTGCCGTTCTACAAGCGCGCGAAAGGATAAAGGAGGAAAGGATTATGGCGTACAATATTCCCGAGGAGCTTCTCTATACCAAATCGCACGAGTGGGTGCGCTTTACCCAGGAGGGAAACGCGGTCGTCGGCATTACGGATTACGCGCAGCACAGCCTGGGGGACATCGTCTTTATCAATCTGCCCGCAGAGGGAGACGCGACGACCGCCGGGGAACAGCTTACGGACATTGAATCGGTCAAGGCCGTGGCGGACATTCTCAGCCCCGTGACGGGGACCGTATTGCGCGCCAACGAGGAATTGGACGGCGCGCCCGAAGCCATCAACGAGAACCCCTACGAGGCGTGGATCGTCGAAATCGGCGAGGTGACGGATCGCGCGGAGCTTCTCAGCGCGGAGGAATACCTCCGGCATGTGGAACAGGAGGAGGCGTAGTTGATGGGCGGTTACATCCCCTCTACCCATCGGGAGCGCCGGGAAATGCTCTCGGCCATCGGCCTTTCCTCGCCGGAGGAGCTTTTCGGCCAGGTGCCCGCGTCCATTCGCTATCCGGAATTTTCCATGGAGGGCGGGCTTTCGGAAATGGAAGTCCAGCGCGAAATGGAGGCCATGGCCGCGAAAAACCGCGTGTATGAAAGCGTTTTCCGCGGCGCGGGCGCATACGACCATTACATCCCGGCGATCGTCGGGGCGGTAACTTCAAAGGAGACGTTTGTCACCGCCTATACGCCCTATCAGGCGGAGATCAGCCAGGGCATTTTGCAATCCATCTTTGAATATCAGACCATGATCTGCTCCTTGACGGGCATGGACGTGTCCAACGCCTCGGTGTACGACGGCGCGACCGCCGCGGCGGAAGCGATTCACATGTGCGTGGACGCCAAGCGGCGTGTGGCGCTGGTGAGCGAAGGGCTGCATCCCATGGCGCTGCAAACCGTGCAGACCTATGCGGACGGTGCGGACGTGGTCATCCGCCGAATTCCCCTCAAGGACGGCGCGACCGATCTTTCGGCGCTAAAGAGCATGTTGACGGACGAAATCGCCTGTGTTCTGCTCCAATCGCCGAATTTCTACGGCCAAATCGAAAACGCGCAGGAGATTTTTGCACAGGCGCACGCAAACAAATCCAAGGCCATTCTCAGCATGAACCCGATTGCCTGCGCGCTGTATCGCACGCCCGCGGAATTGGGGGCGGATATCGCCGTGGGCGAGGGCCAACCCCTGGGGATGCCGCTTTCCTTCGGCGGGCCATATCTGGGATTTATGGCTACCGGGAGCGCGCTGATGCGCAAGCTCCCGGGGCGCATCGTCGGGCAGACGACGGATCTGGAGGGCCGCCGGGCGTTCGTGCTTACCTTGCAGGCGCGCGAGCAGCACATCCGCCGCGAGAAGGCGCTTTCCAATATCTGTTCCAATCAGGCGCTGTGCGCCATGACCGCCGCGGTGTACCTTGCCGCTATGGGGCCCGAGGGCCTTCGCGGCGTGGCCGAAGCCTGCCATGCCAAGGCCGCGTATCTGCGCGAACAGCTGGCGGCAGCGGGGCTCGAACCCGTGCACGGGGGAGAATTTTTCCATGAATTCCTCACGCAGTGCCCGGTCGCGCCGGAGAAATTGCTCGATGCGCTTAAGGAACGGGGAATCCTGGGCGGATTGCCGCTCGGGGAGAAGATTCTCTGGTGCGCAACGGAAAAGAATTCCCGGGCCGAGATCGATCGGCTGGTCGCCGTCGTGCGGGAGGTGATTGCATGAAACTGTTGTTTGAACGCAGCCGCGCGGGGCGGGGCCTTTCGGTTCTGCCGCCTTTGGACGTGCCCGAATGCCCGATTGAACCGTCCCTGCGCCGCCGAAGCGCGCTGGATCTTCCGGAGATTTCGGAAGTGGATCTGAGCCGACACTATTCGGCGCTGGAAGATCGGGCCTACGGCGTAAACGACGGGTTTTATCCGCTGGGCTCCTGCACGATGAAGTACAATCCCAAGATCAACGAGAAAGTCGCCGGACTTCCGGGCTTTTTGCGCCTGCACCCGATGGCCGCGCCGGAAGATCAGCAGGGCGCGATGGAGGTCTATTACCGGGCCGGGAAGTGCCTGGAGGCGATTACGGGCATGGATCGGGTGACGTTCCAACCCGCGGCGGGCGCGCATGGCGAATTGCTGGGAATGCTTCTGATCAAGGCGTATCATCGCGATCGGGACGATGCGGCGCGCAGGAAGATGCTCGTCCCCGATTCGGCGCACGGAACCAATCCGGCGTCTGCGGCCATGGCGGGATTCGAAGTGGTTTCCATTCCCTCCACGCAGGACGGCCGCGTGGATCTCGAAAAGTTGAAGGAAGCCGTAGGACCGGATACGGCGGGCCTCATGCTCACCAATCCCAATACCCTGGGCATCTTTGACGAAAACATCCTGGAGATTACCCGCATCGTGCATGAGGCGGGCGGCCTGAACTACTATGACGGCGCCAACCTCAACGCGGTAATGGGCGTGGCGCGCCCGGGCGATATGGGGTTCGACGTGGTGCACCTGAATCTACACAAGACGTTCTCCACCCCGCACGGCGGCGGCGGCCCCGGAAGCGGCGCGGTGGGCGTAAAGGCGATCTTGCAGGACTTTCTGCCGCTGCGGCAGGTGGAAAAAGCCGAAGAAGGCTTCCGCTTTGTCGATCCGCCCAAGTCCGTGGGCGCGGTGAAGTCGTTCTACGGGAATTTCACCGTGGTGGTCAAGGCGCTCGCGTACATGCTCGCGCTCGGGCCGGAGGGCGTGCGCGAGGCGGCGGAGGGCGCCGTGCTCAACGCAAATTATCTGATGCGCGCGCTGGAACCGGGGTACACGCCCGCGGTTTCCGGGCCGTGTATGCATGAATTTGTCCTCACCCTGGAACAACTCAAGCGCGAAACGGGCGTGTCCGCCCTGGACGTGGCCAAGGGAATGATCGATCGGGGAATGCACCCGCCGACGATGTACTTCCCGCTGATCGTGCACGAGGCGCTGATGCTGGAGCCGACCGAGACCGAATCCCGCGAAACCCTTGATCAGGCGGCAAAGGCAATGCTGGAAATCCTCGATCAGGCGCATAAAGACCCCGAGGCGCTCAAACAGGCCCCGATTACCGCGCCGGTTCGGAGGCTGGACGAGGTCAAGGCCGCGCGCACCCCGATTCTCAAGTACACGCGCGAATAATGCGGGAAAAAGATCGGAGTTTCCCAACAAAAGCGCAAATGGAAATTTACATGTGGGAAATTTTGTGCTAAAATAGAAGCAGGCATTTCTGCTCGAGCCCAAAGGCGCCTTTGCAGAAATGCGAACGAAGAAGAATCCTTTGCGTCAAGACCGTAGAAAAAGGAGAGATGTACCCATGCTGATGACAATGAAAGACCTTTTGGTCCCGGCTTCCGAACAGGGCTTTGCGATTCCCGCCTTCAATATCAGTTCCTGGCAGTTCCTCAAGGGAATCGTGGAATGCTGCGAGGAGAAGAAGGCTCCGGTGATCATCGCGATTCATCCCAACGAGCTGTCTTTCCAGGGCGATGAAATTGTGGACGCCTGCAAGGCGTTTGCCAATCGCTCGCACGTTCCCATGGCCATCCATCTGGATCACGGCGGAAATATGCAGCAGATCCTGCGCGCCCTGCGGGCGGGGTTCACTTCCGTGATGATCGACGCCTCCTCCAAGCCGTTTGAGGAAAACATCGCCATCACCAAGCAGGTCGTGGAGATCGCGCATTCCATGGGCGTGACGGTGGAAGCCGAGTTGGGCACCATCGGCACGGCCGACAACAACAACGAGGGCGGCGCCAACCAGATCATCTACACCAATCCGGAAGACGCCGAGAAGTTCATTGCCGCCACGGGCATCGACGCCCTGGCCGTGGCCATCGGCACCTCGCACGGCATCTATCCCAAGGGCTTTGAGCCGCATCTGCGCTTTGACATTCTCCAGGAGATCAAAAAGCGCGTCAATATTCCCCTGGTGCTGCACGGCGGCTCGGCCAATCCCGATGAGGAGATCGCGCAGAGCGTCAAACTGGGCATCAACAAGATCAACATTTCCTCCGATATCAAGGACGCCTTCTATCAGAGGCTGCGCATCACCCTCGAAGACAAGAAGGTCCGCGAACCCAACGAACTCTATCCCGCCAGCATCGAGGCAATGAAGAAGGTTGCCTGTCACAAGATCGATCTGTTCGACGCGGCGGACAAGATGAAGTACTACAAGCTGTAATTGCCCCAAAAGATTACATGGCGCGCCTCCCAAGAGGCGCGCCATTGCGTGTTTTAATAAGGAAGTGGATAAATCAGGCGGGGAGAAGTTCAAAATCCGCCGTGTAGCGGGTGGCAAGCAGCGCGTCGAGCGATTGGACGCACGCGCTCATGTTGCTGACAGCGTCCGCGGTGGATTTTCCCTGGCGGAAAGCGTCGTCAAAGGCCTGAAATGCGTTTTGGAATGCAATGTCCGTGCCGCCGGAGAGGATGGAATATTTCTCCCCATAGGCATCCCAAATTGCGGAATCCAGAGTCTGCGCTGCGAGGAAGTATTCCTTCATGGTGGGAAGGATGGAACCTTCAATGTCCGCGCCTGCGAGAAGGATGTCGTCATAACTGCGAATGAGCATTTGCAGATTTTCATAAAGCGCGTAACCGATTGCATTGCGTGAATTTGCATATGCAGTCCGTATACGCGAAGTGCCAGCAATGGATATACAAAGAGAAATGACTAGGGCAAGGACGATTCCTGCTGCGATCAGGGCAAGAATTTTGCGCGCGGTTATGGAAGATTTTGCCGCTTTCTGCGGGCGGGTTTCTTCCGCTGGGCGAGTTTCCGGCTGCATGATTTCGACCTCCAGTTTTCGTATCCGAGGGAATTCGAGGGTATTTTTGAGGGATGCAATATATTTTATGCACATGTACCCGTGTATATACCAAAGAATATTGCTGAATATTTGTCTGACAACAGGTGCATATTCACTGTATATACAGTTTTTATTATACGACGAAAGCCTGGGC
>DVMU01000180.1 GCA_018714825.1 Candidatus Pullichristensenella excrementigallinarum | reverse complement strand
AAAATTCCGAGGGCGTACGCGCGTCACGATTCCTTTTTTCCCACGTTTCTTTCGATAGCCTCCCGAAGCTGAGTGGAGGAAGTCCCCTGGGTATAGGGGAAATAGATGATCCGCACGCCCAGGGGCGTCAGATTTTCCTCATAGCGGCGGAATCGCTCGGTTCCCTTGTAATCGCTGCCGACAAAGAGCAGGTCGTAGGGAATCTGCTTGTGCATGTCGTCGTCCTCGTCCAGCGTGACGACCACCTTGTCCACATAGCGACATGCGCCCACGATCTCCATGCGCTCTTCCAGCGGGATGAATACGGGCTTGTTCTTGTGCTTGGAGGTTTCCGGATGCACGCCGACCACCAGATAATCGCAATACTGCTTGGCGCGGCGCAGCAGATTGAGATGGCCGATATGGAACAGATCAAACGTGCCGCTCAAAAATCCCACGCGGCCGTGATTTCCCTTGGAAAGCCGCCCTCCCTCGCGCTTGTAGCGGCAGCTATCCAAGGCAAAAGCTTCGGGATCGGCATGATAGCGCTCGAGCACGCCCCGGTAGACTTCCTCATATCGCGGTATCCAGAACGTCTCCCGCCGAAACATGCGCTCCAGCAGTTCTTCGGCCATGGGGCGCACCTTTTCCAATTGATTTTCTCCGCCGTCAAAGCGCGTTCCGGAGAAAAAGCCGGGGCAGACGTTGAGCACGCGATTGTTCTTTCCGGCTTCCCGCAATTCGGCGTTGATCGATTCCACGAGCTTTTCCGAAGCGGCCTTTGCCGCGCCGTATACGGCCATCAGCGGGGAAGCCAACAATCCCGCGACGGAGCTGAGCGCCGCGCAATAGAAATCGCGCTCGCCCCGAATCCGGCCATAGACCGCGTGCAGGACTTTGGCCGCGCCCTCCGCGTTGAGGCGGAAGGCGTTTTGCACTTCCCAATCCTGCAAATCCTCGAAAGCCGCCGCGCGGCCCGCGCCCGCGGTGAGGATCAGTCCGTCCGCCTCCTCCGCCAGGCGCGCGACTTGGCGCACGTCATCCGAAAGCAAATTGAAGCGCACAAATTCCGCGCCGTCGATCCGGGGGTCCGTGCGGCCGAGGATCGTCACCGAATGTCCCCGTTCCAACAAAATCATGCTCAGGCACAATCCCAGCCCGGAAGTGCCGCCCAGTACGACAAATTTCATCGGAGTTCCTCCATCCATTTTGTCAGCGCCGCAGACAATTCCGCGACCGTGGAAACCGTACCCGGCGCGTGGGGCGCAAAGCCGTACCCCCAGTCCACGCCCAGAAACGCAACGCCCGCTCGGGAAGCCCCTTCCCGGTCGTACTCACTGTCCCCGATCAAAACGGCCTCGCTCGCGCGGGAGCCCAATTGCTCCAGCGCCAATTCGATCGTCCGGCGCTTGGTGCGCGTCTCCGTCGCATCCACGCCCACGATCGCCCCGAACCTTGCCTTGAATCCGTGATATTCCAGGATGCTCTCGGCCACGTCCTGGGCCTTGAGCGTAGCCACGCCCAATCGCGCGCCGCTTTTTTCCAATTCCTCCAACAGCCGCGCCATGCCCGGATAGGGGCGGGATGCGTATAATCCCTTTTCGCGCCCGTATTGCCGATGCAATGCCGCGGCCCTGTGCGCCTGTTCTTCGGTGGCCCCGCAAAATTTCTGATAGGATTCTACCGGCGGCGGGCCGACAAAGCGCCGGAGCACCTCATCGGGAAGCGCGGCAAAGCCCATCTCGCCTATGGCGAAGCGCGCGGCCTCCATTACGCCCGGAGCCGTATCCAGAAGGGTTCCGTCAATATCAAACAAGATCGTCGGCATCAAAATCCCCCTGATAGATCGAAGGCGTCAGAAACCGCACCGCGATGGTCTTGCGCAGTTGCGCCACGCGCTCGGCAATGGCGCGGTTGATGCGCTTGAGGCGCACGTCCTCGGCGGTGGAAACGATGCGCTCGGTAAAATAGTTCGCGCGGGGATCGGGAAGATAGCCGTCGAATCCCGCCAAAATGACCTCGCCCACCCCGCATTTGACCAGCGCGTTGATCAACATCAATCCCGCGTTGTCGGAAATCTCGGGATCGTCGTTGAGATAGCTGGAGTAATTGAGCACCTGCGCGCGAATTCCCTCCGGGGAAATATTGGAAGTCACAAAGAGGGTTTTTCCCTCCAGGCAGCGGCTTTCCTCGCCCAGCGCGCGGAAACGGCGGAGGTTGCTGATAAACGCGCCGTCCACCGGGATCTCCCGCGGGAGGAAATTGATCGAAATCGCGGCGGGCCGCTCGCCTTCCAGGAAGGCGCGGATCTTATCCCGATGCGTATTGAGCGATTTTCCGGGAGCCAGAAGCAGAACGCTCCTGCCTCCGACTACTTCGCGCAGCCGCTGCAGGGCCGCGTGATCATCCACGGCGCTTTGCAGATGGCGGATGTAGCTTTCCTCCGCGTATTCCCGATCAAACAGCACGCGCCGTTCCGGTTCCATCGAACGGATGATGGCGTGAATATCCCGCACGGAAATGGTCTGCTTATCGAGAAAATAGGTCGCGTAATTGGGATGGCATCCGTTGATGGAGGAAAGGTAGTGCGCCGCGGAATAGCCCCAGGGCGTCCTGCGAAAGATGGGATTGACATATTCATCCATGATTTCGAGAATCGGAAGCATGGAATAGCGATTTTCGATATTTTCGTTGATATATTGGCAGATCAGTTCCGTGCACAGATTGCCCGCGCCCCGGCCCATGCCGAAGACCGAAGAATCCAGAAGGATTTCGCGCTTGGTCGTCAATTCCGCGAGCTGCTGCGCGTTGGAAAAGGAGAGCTGCAAATTGTTGTGCGAATGAAAGCCCAGGAGGATTCCCTCGGCGAGATTGTGATCCACGGCCAGAAGCATCCGCATCAGATCGTTTTTGTACATGGAGCCGAGCGTATCGACCAGATAGAACGCATACGGGCGCATCCGGTTTACGCGGCGAACGATTTGCAAAAGCACGTCGTCCGGATAGGTGTTGGTCCCCACCGGCTGCATAAACAGCTTGTACCCCCGCCGCTGAATTTCCTCGCCCACGGAAAACGCCTCTTCGATTTCGTGTTCGTGAAAGGTCAGGCGGACGCCGTCGATGGACGTCCCGTCCCAAGGCTCCAGATTTTCCACATGAAACCGTCCCAATTGCAGCATGGCCACATACATGCTGCGCGCGTTTCTTTTCGAAAGCACGCGCCGCACATCCTCCGCCGAGGCGAACAGGGACTGATCCGGATTGTCGGCGTGATCCTGCAGAAACCCGCATTCGATGATCTCTACGCCCGATTGCGAGAGCATTCCCACGATCTCCGTCAATTCGCGGGCGCCGAAATTAAAATCGTTGACATAGCCGCCGTCGCGCAGCGTGCAATCCAATATGCGCAATTGTGCCATGGTTTATCCTTTCCGTATCTGTTCGATGGTGCGGCGCTCGAACGCCTCCAATTTGCCGCCGCGCGTCGCGTTATAGATGGTAAAGCCGTGCTCATCCGCGTATTTTCTGGCCACGGCGAAGGATTCGAGCATCCTCTCCCCGATGCGCTCGGCCGACTGGCGCATGTAGCTCTTCGCTCCCCCGCCCGCCTGCCGGTATCCAGTTCCCTCGGCCTGGCGCTTGGGGCCGGTAAAATCGCAATCCACGCCCAACAGCGCGATTTCCGAAAAGCCCATGTAGGCCGCGATTTGCAGCATGGAAAAGACCACCGTTCCCCCCGCGCCGACCCGCCGCTCGATATCCGAAGAAAACCGCGCGGGCGGGAACAGCCCCGGCAACAGGCGCGGATAGATCGTGCCCTCGTAATCCACGGGGAACTCGTCCAGCGGAAAACAGAATGCGTTTTCGTCCGGCGAAAGATCCACGCCGTCCGCAAAAAAGATCGTAGAAAGCTGCGAGCGATCGAAATCCGCCTTCAGGCCGTGAAAGACGTTTTTGTCCGTCACGCCGTAATACGTCGGCCGCCAATCGGTTCGGTCAAAGAGCTTGAAACACGAATTGACGCTGAAGGTCACCTCGTCCCGGACCGCTTCCACATCCTCCAGGGTCAGGCTCGGCGCGGTGGCGATGATAAAGCAACGCTCGCCCCTGTGCGCGTCGCGAAAGCGGCGGAGCCGGCGGTATTCCTCCGCGTGTTCCCGCCGCATTCCGGCCATGCCTGCGGCGCGCGCCGCCATGCGGGGCAGCGCGCAGAGATTACGATGCTCATAGGAAAATTTCTTGATCCTGTACATCATTGGGGAAGCTCCAATTCTCCCCTGCCCGCGCGGCGGAGCACCTCCTGCCGGACCGCCTCCAGATCCTTGGGCGTATCCACCGAGAGGGTTTCGGCCTCGACCGCGATCATTTGCAGCGGCATCCCGTGTTCGATAAAGCGCAGTTCGTTGACATCCTCGATGCGCTCGTTGTATCCCCGGGGCGTGCGCGCAAAGAAGTCCAGCGCCTCCCGGCTATAGGCCAAGACGCCCACATGCTTGAAATACGAATACTCGATCGAGCTCTTGGGATAGGGAATCGGGCTGCGCGACATAAACAGCGCCCGGCCCTGAAAATCGGTGACCACCTTGATGTTGGTAAAATCCACCGCCTCGCTGGGCCGATGGATCTCCGTCATCAAATTGGCGCAGAAGAAGCCCTCGGGCCGCGTCTTGGGAAGAATCGCCTCGATCAGGCGCGGCTCGATGAGCGGTTCGTCGCCGTTGATCACCACATACACGTCCGCCTCCCGGCGCGAGGCCACCTCATGGACGCGCTCGGTGGACGTCCCGTGATCGGAGCGGGTCATTTCGACATCCATGCCGTAGCTTCGGCACATCTGCGCGATGCGATCGTCATCCGTCGCCACCACGACCCCGCTGATCCCCCGCGCTTTTTCCACTTGCCGGTAGACCCACCACAGCATCGGGCGGCCCGCAAGATCCGCCAGGGGCTTGCCCGGAAAGCGCGAGGAGGCATACCGGGCCGGAATTACCGCCAAAATATTCATCTGAGTTCCTCCCTCTTCGAGAGAATGTAATCGCAAACCGCGTCCGAGGCGCGGCCCGTCTCATGCGTGCCGTAAAATTCCAGAATCTGATCGCAATTTTGCGCGGCCTTTCCCCAATCCAAATCGTCGATCAACTTCTCTAGCTCCGCCTGATCGCGCGCCACCCAATAGGGAGAATCCTCCATGGCGAAATACAGCTGCCGATTCTGGGATTGATAATCCTCCAAATCCTCCTGAAACAGGAGAATCGGCCTGCGCAAAAGCGCGTAATCCCCCGCGCAGGAGGAATAATCCGTAATCAGCACGTCCGCGATCAGCAAAAGCTCCGCCATTTCCCCATATCCGGTCATATCCAGGATGCGCTCCTCCTGCGCCCGGAGGTTCAAGCCTCCGGAAAGGTAATGCGCGCGCAAAAGGCACTTCCAGGGCCGGCCGGTCTTCTTTTCCAGGGCGTCGAGCGCGCGGGAAAGATCGATCCCCGGCTTCTGCCGCCCGCCGCGCTGGTTGTCGCGATAGGTGGGCGCGTAGAGCAAAAGCCCCGTTTCCCCGTCCACGCCGATGCCCGCGCGCACCGAAAGCGCCTGTTCGGGATCGTTGCGCACCAGGAGATCGTTGCGCGGGTATCCTTCCTTGAGGATCTCTCCCCGGTAATGAAACGCGGAACGGAACTGCCGCTCGCCGTACTCCGAACCGACGACCGCCAGATCCGCCTCCTGTTCGAGGATAAAGGGAATATAGGGATGCGCATCGTATCCCACTTTCTTGAAGGCGCGATCCCCGTGCCAGGTCTGGATATAGAATTGCTTGCCCTTCTTAAAATCCAGATGCGGGCGCTTGGTGAAATTGTCGATATTGAAGCGCGCGGTCGCCATTTCCCAATAGGCCTTCCAGGAAAGCGAGGGAACCGCGCGCACATATTCCGGGATCTTGCCCCGCATCCCCGCGGGATCGCGCAGCAGCCAGACAATCTGCATCTGTGGATCGCGCCGGTGCAATTGTTCGGAAATATAGCGCGAATTGTCGCAATAGCCGCGCCCGTTAAACGCGCTGAAAACCGCCTTGTTCGGGTCAATGCCGCAGAACAGGCGCGCCGTGCGCATCAGGGAATGCCGGTACAGGGAGACAAGCGGCATAACCCCTTCCCGAAGCCGTATATTGCCGCGAAGCTTTCGAACCAACTTGGAGGACATTTCGCCCTTCCTCCTCCTCTGTAATCGCAAATATTATACCATCCCGCAACCCAATAGGCAAGAAAAAGCGCGCGGAATCGGGACTAATCCCCTTTTTCCGATCCTTGAATTCCTCCCAGGAGCGCGCCGTGGCCCGGGCAATAGAGATACTTTTCTTTCGGAAAGCGTGCAAAGAGCGCCTCCCGCTCCTCGCGCGCCCTGGAAGGCAGAGTGTCCACGCCGGTCATGAGATAGGGCGCCAATTGGTTAAACGCAGCCTGTTCAGGCGTAAATCCATGAACGTTGACCGCGATGTCCCCGCTGAAGACAAGCCGCATCTTTTCGCAGACCGCGACCAATTCGCCCCGCGAATGGCCGCCGTTCCCGCGATAGATCGCCAGCTCCATTCCGCCGAATTCCAGCCTTCCCGCGCGCTCCAGGGGCATAGCGTCCGGCGCGTCCACGGGGATCAGCGCCTTTTCCCGGGGCGGGCGATAGCCGGAGAAGAGCTTGCTCAGGCGGCAATAGGGCGCGTGCTCCGGCTTCTGTTCGCGGAAATTGGGCTTGCCCCCGATTTCCAGGAGAAAGTTCTCCCGGGCCTCCTCCGCCAAATACACCCGGTCAAACAGCGATACCAGGCCGCAATGATCGATGTCCGGATGCGTCAAAAGCAGCGCCCTGGGCCGCGTCTTCCAATTCGGAAGCAGTCGATCCAGAACACAGAGCATCTCCTCCCGATAGCAGGCAAAGCCGCTGTCCACAAACAACAGCGCCTCCCCGCTTTCCAGAACGGTCGTGTTGCTGCCGCACGGCGGCTCGATCACCGTAAGCTTCGCGCCGCCTTCCATTTCCCTTTGGGTAACGCGCGGGCGGAACTCGGCCCCTTTATACCGGCACAGCATGGCGGCGAACCGGCCGATGGTCTCAAAGGTCTTATAGGGCGTCTCCCCGCGATCCTCCAGCATCTGCATGATGCGATTGGAATCCAGCGTGAGCGCCTGTTTTTGTTCGGAATTAAGCTGCAAAAGTTCCGAGAGGCGATTGGAAAAGTTGAGGTAGAAGACCGTATTGTCCAGCACCTTGCTGAATCCGTCGTAATCCACGACGCGCACCTCGCACAATTCGGACGCGCTGCGCAAAAATTCGCGGACATTTTCTGGATCTTCCACCAACAGGCCCATCTTGAAATCCTGATAGAGCGAATCATCCTCGTGGGAACTGATATAGGAGATGTTGAAGCGATAGGATCGGATCAATTCGAGAATCGGCGTGACCGCGCCGGGCACGTCCCGCAGCCGGAAGCAGACCAAGAGCACCCGCGAGCGCTCCTCCTTCTGGGGAAGATAGCCGATCTTCTCCAGCGCGGCGCCCAACGCCAGATGCTGCTGCGCGTTCCCCGAAACCTCCAGAAAGAGCGTGTGCACATCCACGGCCTTGTTGTAACTGACGCGGGTGATGTTCGCCCCGAGCGACGCGGCGATCCGGCTGGCCTCCAAAAAGGCCCCGGACTGATCGGGCATACGAGTCACATAGGTCTTTTTCACGGCTTTTTCCCCCCTGTCCGGGATCATTATAGCCGTCCAATTCGCCCGGATCTATCAGGGTTTTGTGAAAAGGTATCCCAAGATTTTCGCGTATCCCAACAGTTTTGCCGCAATGCCGGGCTTGCAATGCCCCGGGGCACATGCTAGAATGGAATGGCATTACAAGGGAGGAGGATCTTTTTTCCATGACAAACCCCAACGAGCAGTGGGACATCATCATCCGGCCGAAGAAGAAATGGCTGGATTTGAATTTCCGGGAACTGATTCGCTACCGGGATTTGACGCTGCTCCTGTTCAAGAGGAATTTCACCGTCAATTACAAGCAAACCGTCCTCGGCCCGGCCTGGGTGATCATCCAGCCGCTTTTGACCACATTGGTGTTCACCGTGGTCTTCGGCGGCATTGCCGGCTTGCCGACAGACGGTATGCCTTCTTTTCTGTTCTACATGGCGGGCAATATCTGTTGGTCGTTTTTCTCCAGTTGCCTCACGCAATCGAGCAAAACCTTTATCACCAACCGCAGCCTTTTCAGCAAGGTGTACTTTCCCCGGCTGTGCGTGCCGATTTCCATTGCCCTGACGCAGCTATTGAATTTTCTGGTGCAGTTTTTGTTCTTCCTGGTGTTCCTTCTGATTTATGCTCTCAAGCCAAACTCTCCGGTACATCCGAATTTCGCGATGATCGCCTTCACGCCCCTGCTGCTTTTGCAGACGGCGGTGCTCTCTCTGGGCATCGGGATCATCATTTCTTCCCTGACCACCAAGTATCGCGATCTAAACATGTTGGTGGGTTTCGGCGTGCATCTGTGGATGTACGGCACGCCCGTAACCTATTCCGCATCCCTGGTCATGGAGAAATATCCCCATCTGATCGGGCTTTACATGCTCAATCCCATGACCCCCATCATCGAATTTTTCCGAAGCGCCTATCTGGGCGTGGAGAGCTTCAGCCTGCACTACATGCCCATTTCGATCGGAACGACGCTGGCGGTGTTTGTGTTGGGGCTTCTTCTCTTCTCCCGGATTGAAAAGACGTTTATGGACACAGTGTAAAGGAGGTTCGCATGTCGGAGCGCACTCTGGAGATCGACAACGTCTCCAAGCAATATCGGTTGGGCGCCATCGGCGGCGGAACTCTGCGCAGGGATCTGCAAAGCTGGATGGCGCGCCGGCGCGGCAAGCCGGACCCCAACCGCAAGATCAATTCCAACCGCCCTCTGGAGCCGACGACCTTCATGGCGCTGGAAGAGGTTTCCACCGTGGCCGATCGCGGCGACGCGCTGGGCGTGATCGGCAGAAACGGCGCAGGGAAATCCACCCTTCTCAAGCTCATCTCCCGCATCACCGCGCCCACTTCCGGCGAAATCCGCATTCGCGGCCGGGTGGCGAGCCTGTTGGAAGTGGGCACGGGCTTTCATCAGGAATTGACCGGGCGGGAAAACATCTTCCTCAACGGCGCGATCCTGGGCATGTCCCGCCAGGAAACCGCCTCCAAGATCAAGGATATCATCGAATTTTCCGAAATCGAGCAGTTTATCGATACGCCGGTCAAGCGCTATTCCTCGGGCATGTATGTGAAACTGGCCTTCGCGGTCGCAGCGCATCTGGACCCGGACATCCTCATTTGCGACGAAGTCCTGGCCGTGGGCGACGTGTCCTTCCAGCAAAAATGCCTGGGAAAGATGGCGGACGTGGCCCGGGGCGGGCGCACGGTTTTGTACGTCAGCCACAACATGCGCACCATTTCGCACCTGTGCACGCGCGCGATCTATCTGGAAAACGGCCATTTGCTCTATGATGGGACGGTTTCCCGCGCCATGGATCTGTACGCGGGAAGCGGCGTGCGCACCGTCGAGCGCAATCTGGACGAATTGCCCCGCGGCAAGCTGCGCGGCGCGAATATCCGAATGCTCTCCATGCGCGTGATCGGTTCGGAAACCATGGAATACCAGATGGGCGGCACGATGGAATTCGCGCTGACCTTCCGGGTAGATATTCCCGAATCGCGGCTGCGGCTGCGGCTGATTTTGAAAAACCACGCCATGTCGCCCGTGGCCATGACGCAGACGGACGCGTTCGAGGTGCGTCCCGGCGATCAGCCGACGATCCGCGTGCGCTTTCCTCTGGATTTCATCGCGCCCGGCGAATACTCCATCGGCCTCGCCCTGGTGGATGGCGATCCCAAGGGCAGGAGCTTTTATTACGACAGCCTCGAGGATGTCGGGCACTTTATCATTTCCGACAATCCCGCGCTCACCGACGGGTTTACCTGGCAGGAGAACCTCTGGGGCAACGCGCGACTTGCAAGATTGGAGATGGAATGGCAATGAATCCGGCCAAGACCGTCGCCGCCGTGCACGATCTGAGCAGCGTGGGGCGCTGCGCCCTGACCGTGGTCATCCCGGTCCTCAGCGCCATGGGCGCGCAGGTGATTCCTCTGCCGACCGCGGTGCTCAGCGCGCACACGGCCTTCTCCGGGATTGCCGCGAGAGATTTGACGGATTTCATGCGTGACTGCCTCCTTCACTGGCAAAAAATGAATCTGCGCTTTGACGCGGTGTACGCGGGATACCTTGCCGGGCCCGAGCAGATATCCGTAGTTCGGGAGTTGTTGCAATGGCAGAAGGACGCTGTTGCGATTGTCGATCCCGTGATGGGGGATGATGGTGCGCTGTACGCGGGCATGTCCCCTGAAATGCCCGCGATGCAGCGTTCGCTGTTCGCGTTGGCCGATGTGGTGACCCCAAATATGACCGAATACGCGCTTTTGACCGGAGAAGACTATTCGCTTCGCCCCCGTACCCTCTCGGAGGCGGCGGAAATGCTCAAAAAGCTGATCCGTATGGGCGCGCGTTCGGCGGTAATCACCAGCTTCCCGCTGGAATCGGGCCCCGCAAACGTGTTTCTTTCCAGGGAGGATTCGCAGGTGGGCCTCTGCCCGTTTGAGCGTCTCCCGGCGCACTATCCCGGCACGGGCGATCTGTTCTCCAGCGTGCTGGCCGGTGAACTGACCCATGGTTCTTCTCTGGAGGACGCCGTGGGCAGGGCGACCCGCTTTACCCGCAGGGCCATCGCCCTTTCGATGGATTGTCCGGTCGAGGTCAATTACGGCGTGCAGCTGGAAACCGCGCTGCCGGAATTGCTGGGGGCGCGAGGCTCCCGGTAGGTCGCATTGGTCTGTTCCGGGATCGTTCCCCGGTTTTCCAAAGCCGTCTTCTCAGGGACCGCGCGCTCGCCGCTTGGAAATCCTCACGCATACAACAGTTCGGTCGTCCATGCGGCTCTGATCGGTCTTTTTATCCACTTCCCGCACCACGCACTCGGCCAATTCCGCCGGGGACAGCGTGGTGTTGTTTTTGATCGCGCTCTCCACCACCCCTTCCTCTACGTCCATGATGCCGTCGGTTCCCATCAGCAGGAGATCCCCGGGATTGAGTTCCACCTCCTCCACCGAGGGCCGCACCTTTTCGAGAATTCCCAGCGGCAGGCGCCCGCCATCCACCGCCCGAACCTCGCCGTTGCGCAGGATCAGCGACCGGCTGGCCGCCAATTTGGAAAATTCCGCACGTCCCGTATTCAAATCGATCAGGCACAGATCCACGGTGGCGAACATGTCCTCGCCGGATTTGCCCAGCATCAATTCGTTGACCGTATTCAGCGCCAAATCGCGATCCACTTCCGCCAGCAGGAATTGCCACAGAAGCCGCACCGTCTGCGCGCTTTCGCGCCGCGCGGCCTCGCCGGTTCCCATGCCGTCCGAAAGCGCGATCAAAAGCCGCCCTCCGGGCAGGGTTCGGATCAGATGGCTGTCCCCGCTGGGAACGCCCGGTTCGAGCGAAAGGCAGCTCACGCCCCAATTCGCCGCGTATTTCGGCAGCCGGATAAAGCGCTTTTCCGCGGGAAAATCCTCCTGCGCAGGTTCGGCGATGTATCGCCCTCCCAATTCCTCCGAAAGGCTTTCTTCCGCCAATTCCGCCTGTTCCCGGGTCCACCTCCCCTCTGAAAGCGTCATCACAATTTCCGGCTGTTCGCCGCGCAGCGCCATGGCGTCCCGCACGGGAACGCCCGCCCGATCCAGCGCGGCCATGGCCCGCCGGGCCGCTTCGTCGCGCACGCGCAAAGGACGCATCTGCCGATCCGCCATCCCCTGCAAAAGCGCCTGCGCCTGCAAAAATTGCGCGGAAACCAGTTGGTTTGCCCCGGCGCGCTTGAGCTCCGTGCGCCGGACGAGCGCGAATTCCTGCAACATGGGCCGAAGCCTCTGGGGAATGGATTCCCCGCGGCGACAAACGCGCTTGATATCCGGAGGAATTTCCCCCGTGGAGAGCATTCCGCCCGGGTCGGGATCGATGGCCTCGGAAATCAATTGGCACAAAAGGCGCACCGCGCGGTTCTCCTCTCCGGCCCAGCAATCCCCATAGCTTCCGCAGCCCTCGCAAAGGCGGGCGCGCATCTCGGAAATGAGCGCCTGTTCGTCGGGCATGTCGATGGGCAACTTATATCCTTCCGAAAGCTCGCCGAAGGCCTCGGAAAGCGCGCGCAGTTTGTGTTCGGTTTCCGCACGCAGGCGGCGCGCCAGCGCGTCCGGATCGCAGGGATGATCCCGGGCCGCCCGCATCCACCCGCGCAGCCGCACGACCGCGCGCTCCGGAATGATCAGATACGCGACGGCGGCAACCGCAAAGGGAACCGGCCCCGGCGAATGCGAAAAATCATACAACCCCGCCAGCCCGCCGCAGAGAACAAACCCTGGGGCGGACCAATTTTTTCCGCGCGCGGCCAAAACGCCTGCCGCCGCGCCCGCCGCCGCAAGCGAAACTGCCCGAATCGGAGGCGCTCCCCCAATCATCAGCGCAAGTCCTGCCGCTGCGCCCGCCAGGGCTCCGGAACCCGCGTTGGCGGCCATCGTCAGCGTCATCAGGCCCGCCAATCCCACGGCCCCGGCAGGCCAAAGCGCATTGAGCCCGATCAACGCCGCCACCGAAAGCAGCGCCACGGCCAGGCGTTCCTCCTGCATCAGATGCTTTCTGGCAGGCGTAAGCCGTAAGGCCGCCAGAAATGCCGGGGCGCTCGCCGCCGCGATGATCGCCGACAACAGCGCCAGCGCGGCCTCGAATACTTGTCCGCCCGAGCGGTACAGACCCGGCAACAGCACCCCCACGCCCGACAGCGCCGAGACGAGCGCCTCTGCCGAAACCCTCCCCGCTACGCGGAAGCGATCCGTCAATAGCAACAATAACAGCGTCATCGCGCAGCCAATCGGCAAAAGCAGGTCGATCTGCGAAAGATCCCGGCAAAAACTCCCCGCAAACAGTCCCAAGAGCAGCGCGGCCGCGTTTTCCCCGGCCATCAGCCCGGCGGCAAAAAACGCAAGCGCAAACGGCTTTAAATCCAGCATCATGCCCGAATGGGAGAGAATTGCCATCAGGCCTCCTGAAAGAAGCGCCCGCCCCCATTTTTGTCCGCTCGTGGAAAGATCCGTTCGCGCGCCGATTGCCTTGAGCATGTTCATCCCTCCAAACCCAATTTGCAGAAATTATTTATGACGGCATCTTCGCGCTTATGAACGCGCTTGTCCATTCGATCGCAGGGAAATCCGCGCAGGTTTTGCCCGTTCTCCCCTGCCCAGGCTTCCCAAGGGACGAAAACTGTGCTATGATTGAGGAAATACAATTCCGTTTGCGGGAGGAATGAAGATGCTTCGGGTGTTGACGGGAAGGCTTCCGCTCCTGGAAGGGCAATTGATCGCGGAGGCGCGGCGGGTGCTGGAGGAGACGGAGAAGAGCCTTCTGGTCGTCGTTCCCAAGCGGCTGACGCTGGAAACCGAGCTCAAATTGCTTGGGGGCCTCGGCCTGCGCGGCTCCTTCCGGCTGCAGGTGCTCAGTCCCGAGCGGCTGTGCGGGCGCATCTTTGAGGCCGCCGGGGCGCCGGAGGGGGAACGGATCGACGCGCGGGGCCGCGTGATGCTCATCCGCCGCGCGCTGATTTCCCTCAAGGGCCGCCTGACCGCCTATCGGGGCGCGGAAAACCGGCGCGGATTTGCGCAAAGGTGTATGCAGGATCTGGAAATTCTGCGCCAGGCCGCCGTCACTCCGGAGGAATTGCGCGAAGCCGCCGAGGGCTTTTCCGGCTCCCTTGCCAACAAAATCGGCGACCTGGCCGAAATCCTGCAGGCCTATGAGAACGCGCTTGCCGGGCGCTATCAGGATGGGGAATCCGAACTGTTCGAGGCCACGGCGCGCGTGCGGGACGCAACGTTTCTTTCCGAATGCGAGATCTGCTTCTATGGGTTCGACATGACGCCGCCCACCGTCAACCGCCTGATGGGCGCGTTGGCCGCAGTCTGCCCGGTAAGCGCGCTTATCCCCCTGCCCAATGACCGTCGCGCGCGCGATTATGATCTGTTTCACCCGCTGGAGGCTTCGGTTCGCAGGCTGTTGCTCGCCGCCCGGGAGGCCAATGCCCTGGCCGAACGCGTCGCCGTGGACGAGGCAGAGGATTTCCGCCATCCGGAACTTCGATATCTGACAAAGGAACTGTTTGCCTTCCCTTGCCGCCCCTGGGAGGGAGGCGTTCCCCGAGCCGTCCAGCTTTTGCAGGCGCGCAACCCGCAGCAGGAAGCGCTCTATGCCGCGGCCCTGTGCCGCAGGCTGGCCCGGCAGAGGCATTGGAAATGGAACGACATGCGCATTCTCTGCTTTGGCCTGGAGGACTATCATCAGGCGCTGGAGGAAGCGTTCCGGGAATATGAAATCCCGCTGTTTCTCTCCTCGAGCCGTCCGGCTTCACGGCACGCGCTGACCGAATCCCTCTTAGGGGCTTTGACATTGTTGGTCTACAACTTCCGCACGGAAGACGCCCTCGCGCTGATCGGCACGGGATTTCTCGATATCGAACCGGACGAGGCCGACCGCCTGCGCAACTACGCGGTACAATACGGACTGGCCGGGCAAGCGTTTTTGCGCCCCCTGCGGCGAGGTTTGCAGGAGGTTGTCGAAGCGCTGGAACCCATCCGCGAGCGGGCCTTCCGCCCGGTGGCGAACCTGCGCGCGGCCCTGCGGGAGGCGGAGAATCTCCCCGCGCAGCTTGCGGCGCTGTTCGGCTTTTTGACCGATATTCGCGCCTATGAGCGCAGCCTCCAAAAGCAGGAAGAATTCAAGGCCCTGGATCTGCGCCGCGAAGCGGGAGAGCAGGCGCAGGTCTGGAACCGCGTATTGGGCACGCTCGACCAAATGCACGCCATCCTGGGAGAGCGCAAATTGCCCCTGGGAGAGCTGCTCGCGCTGTTGCAGGAATCCCTGGACGCGGCGGTGATCAAGCCCCTGCCGCAATCCGGAGACGCGGTATTCGCCCAGGAGGCGGAGCGCATCTCCATGCAGGCAACTCGGGCCGTTATCGTGCTGGGCGCGAGCGATCGGGCCGCGGGCGCGCCGGGCGGGCTTTTGAATTTGCAGCAAAAATTGCGCCTGAGTGAAAAGACGCGCAAATATCTCGGCCCGGACGTCTCGGACGCCGCGCGTTCGGATATGTATTCGATCAAATGCGCGCTTGCCATGGCCACGGAGTACGTCATGATCTCCTTTCCGCTCAACGGAGCGGACGATCAGGCGTTGCAGCCCTCCGGAATGGTCGAGCAGATCCGCGAGATCTTTCCCGCGCTCCACTTTCGCGGAGGCCTGGCGGAAGATCTCTCGCTTTCCCGAATGCTGATGGAATCCTCGAGCGCCGCGATCAAGGGCCTTTCCGGGAGGCTCTTGGAGGCCGGACAGGTTGAGCGCGAGGCGTTGCGCGCGCTGAAGGATCTTCCCCAGGCGGGAGAGGCCCTCGCGCGGCTTCGGTCCGCCTTGCGCCTGCCCGAAGAGGCGGAGCGCCTGCGTCCCGGAACGGCCCGGGAACTGTATGGAAAGCTCCGGCGCGCCAGCGTGACGCGGCTGGAGAGCTTTGCGCGCTGCCCTTTCCAGCATTTCGCGCAATACGGCCTCCAGCCGCTGGTTGTGGATCCCTACCAGCTCACCCCGCGCGACGAGGGCCTGTTTTTCCACGACGCCGTGCGCTCTTTCCTCGCCGACGCCCTGGACAAGGACGGCCATATCGACCCCGATCGGGCGCAAAGCCGCATGGATGAAATTTCCTCCGCCCTGTTGGGCGCGCTGCGCGAGGGGCCGCTGGGTCAAACGGCGACTTCCCTTGCCGAGGAGCGGCGGCTGCGCGGCGTGGCGCGCACGGCGGCCAGGGTGCTCGCCGAACACCTGCAGGACAGCCTGTTTCGACCCGTGGAATTGGAAATGCGTTTCCAGGAGGGGCGCGGCGAACTCCTCGTGGCGGGCGACTGCGTGCTGGAGGGCACGATCGACCGCGTGGACGAGTGGACGGACGGCGAGGATACCTACCTGCGCGTGATCGACTACAAGCGTTCGGCGCGCGCCCTGGAGATGTGCGAGATCTATTGCGGATTGCAATTGCAACTGCTGACCTATCTGGCCACCGCGCTCAGGCGCAGGGGCGGCAAGAGCGCGGGCGTGTTCTACTTCCGCATGGATGAGGGTATTCTCTCCACCCAGGAAACCGATCCCCAAAAAATCGAGGCCGAGCGGATGCGCTCTTTGCGCATGGACGGCCTGGCCCCGAATGATGCGCGGCTTCTCAGCGCCATGGCTCCGCAATTCGACCGGGTGCTCCGGCTCCGGCGCAATCAGGACGGTTCTGTGGGAAAGCAGGGAAATTGTACCGATCAGCAGGGCTTTGAAAAACTGATCGGGCATACTCTGCGCATGGCGGGCGCGCATGTGCGCGACATTCGCGGGGGGAAAGCCGCCCCCGCCCCGGTTCGAACCCCCTCTTCGGACGCCTGCGAATTCTGCCGATGGAAGAGCGCTTGCCTGAACGATCCCAAGGTCCATGCCGAGCGCCTGCGCAAGATCGATAAGATGTCGCTTCCCCAAGTGCTCGCGGCAATAGAGGGATTTGTCAAAATCGATGATTGAGAATGTCACAATTGTATTTTATAATGTAGAAAAACGGTATGAAACTTGCGTCTTTCATCCTTGAGAAAGGAGCCGGGTCATGCGGCCGATCGATGCCATGCTCTCGCGGGCGCAGGGGTTTACGCGCTTTCACATGCCCGGACACAAGGGGCGTCTGGGCGCCATTCCCTCGGAATTGGACATGACCGAATTGTGGAACACGGACGATCTCTACGCCCCGACAAGCGGCATCCGCCGGGCGGAAGAACTCCTGGCCCAATCTGCGGGCGCGGGCGCGTCGATGCTGCTCAGCGGCGGGGCCACTTCGGGCATCCATGCCTCGATCCTCTCCGCGCTGTTTCCCGGGGATCGGCTGCTTCTCTCTCGCGACGCGCACCATTCGGCCTTTTCCGGTTGCGTGTTGGCTGGCGTGGAGCCGGAAGCGGTGCATCCGGCGGCGGATTTCCTTTCGGCGATCGAAAAGAGCGCCGCGCGGGCGGTGCTGGTGACCTATCCGGATTATTACGGCAATTGCCCGGATTTGGGCGCGATCGCGCGCGCGGCGCATTCGCGGGGCATGAAGGTCCTGGTGGACGCCGCGCACGGCGCGCATTTCCATTGGTGGGATCGCCCGCTCTCCGCCGTGCGGCTGGGCGCGGATTTCTCGGTGGAAAGCGCGCACAAGACGCTGGGCTGCCTGACCGGCGGCGCTTGGCTGCATCTGAAAAACCCGCAGGACGCCCCCCGCGCTCGGGAAATGCTGCGCCTGAGTTTCAGTTCCAGCCCCTCCTTTCTGATTTTGCGCTCGCTGGATAACGCGCGCGCCTGGATGGATGCCAACGGCACAGAGGCGCTCAAGCGCCTGCTTTCCTTGTGCGCGGCATTCCGGCGCGATATTGCCTCGATTTCCGGCCTGCGAATGCGCGCCGGCGGAGATCCAACGCGGCTGACGTTGGACGTCTCCGGCCTGGGGCTGACGGGCTGGGAGGCCTACGCCCAATTGCGGGATCGGGGACTGGCCCTGGAAATGGCGGATTTGCATCGTGTCGTCGCGATTTCGACGGTATTCGACCGGGAAGAAGACTTTTCCCACCTTGTGGATGGATTGCGCGCGCTCCAGGGCGGCGAGGGAACGCAGAAGGCGTTTCCCCCGGCCCCTGTCGGGATTCGCGAAATGCCCCTGCGGGAGGCTGCGCTCTCCCCTTCCCGAACTGTGCCCCTCGAGCGGGCGACGGGGAAAATTGCGGCCCGCGCGGTGGGCGCTTATCCGCCCGGATGGCCCGCGATATTGCCCGGCGAACGCTTTACCGGGGAGGTCGTGGCGTTCCTGGCACAGATGCGCGCGATGGGAGCGACGCTGTTCGGCCTGGAAGGCGACGCGGTTTCCATTGTGGAAAAAGGAGAAATTGACCATGCGGTTTGATACAATCCTCTTTGATTTGGACGGCACCCTCACTCAATCCGGCGAAGGCATTGAAAAGAGCGTCGCGCACGCGCTCCGAACGCTCGGCTATCCCGTTCCCCCGGAAGAGCGATTGCGGGAATTCGTGGGGCCTCCGCTGTACGAATCGCTTTTAAAGATCGCGCGCGTGCGCGAAGAGGACGTATCGCGGGCCATAGAAGTCTTCCGCGAGCGCTTCCGCGAAGTCGGCTGGCGGGAAAACCGGGTCTATCCCGGTATTCCGGATCTGCTTTCGGGCATCGCGCGATCGGGCGGACATTCGATCATCGTGACGGGCAAGCCCGAGCCGCTGGCGCAGAAGGTTGCCCGGTATTTCGGATTGGATCGGCTGCTCGACGGATTGGTGGGCACGCGCTACGACGAGCGCCGCTCGGACAAGGAACACCTGATCGCCCGCGCCCTGGAGGGCCGCAATCCCGGCCGGGTCGCCATGGTGGGCGATCGCAGATTCGATATCGAGGCCGCCAGGCGGCGCGGCTTTTTCACCATCGGCGTGACATACGGATACGGAAGCCGGGAGGAACTGGAACAGGCCGGGGCGGATCAGATTGTCGAAACGCCGCAAGCGCTGCGGGAATTTCTGGAAGTTCCCCTTCCCAGGGGGCGATTCCTCACCTTCGAGGGAACCGACGGTTCCGGCAAGACCACGCAGCTCAACCGCCTGCGGGCGCGTCTGGAGGAAATGGGATATTCCCTTGTATTCACCCGCGAGCCCGGCGGATGCCCGATTTCCGAGCGCATCCGGCAGGTCGTGCTCGATATCGGTTCCCTGGGCATGTCCGACGAATGCGAGGCGCTTTTGTTCGCGGCCGCGCGCGCGGAGCATGTGCGTTCGATCATCCTCCCCGCGCTGGCGGCGGGGAAAATCGTGCTTTGCGATCGATTTTTAGATTCTTCCATTGCCTATCAGGCCTACGGGCGTGAACTTGGAGAGGATTTGATACGTCAAATAAACGCCCCCGCTGTCGGAAGATTGAAACCGGATCTGACCGTGCTTCTGTTGACCGACGCCGCGACCGCGTTGGGTCGGCAACGGGCCGCGCACGCCTCGGATCGCATGGAGGTCGAAAAGGCCCAGTACTTTGATCGCGTGCTCGCGGGATACCGGCGTTTGAGCGAACAGGAACCCGATCGCTTCCGCGTGATCGACGCGGCCGGAAGCATCGATACCGTCTATTCGGCCGTCGAAGCGGCGGTTCTGGATTTTCTGCACTAGAGAGGGAACGGACAAGATTTTCCCTTGTCCGCAGGCGAGAAGGAGGAGGACTCCATGGCTTACGAGAACCTTTGCATGTATTGCTTTGAGGATCTGGGCGGAGCGGACGTATGTCCCCATTGCGGCCGCGATTCCCGCGCCGCCGTGCCGCAGATCCAGCTTTTGCCGGGCACGATGCTCTATCATAACCGGTTCCTGGTAGGCCGGGCGATGGGGCAGGATGCCACGGGCATCGTCTATATGGCGTATGATACCAAGCGCGAAGCCAAATTGCGCATTCGCGAATATCTGCCGCGCGAGAGCGCCAAGCGCCTCAACGACGGCTCCGTCGTGCCCGTGCCGGGCGCGGAGGACGCCTTTGAACAGGGCATTCAAAAGCTGCGCGCTTCGGTCGAGCGAGTTGAAGACCCAAAAAAGCGGCATTTCTTCTTTGAGGAAAACGGAACCGCCTATATCGCGCAGCGCAAGTCCGCCTCTCACGCGCAGGAAATTTCCGATGGCGGCGATGAAACCCGGCGCACAACCCGGCAGCTCGCGATCCTAATCGGCGCGGCGGCGGTGGTGGTGCTGGCGGTGGCATTTTTGCTGATCCGCCTGCTTTCCAATGCCTTTGACACCTCCGATATTCGCCAGACGCCCTCGCCCTCTCTGAACGCTTCCTGGATGCCGGAAGAAACGCCTTCTCCCACGCCCTATGCCTCCGCGTCCTACGCCCCGATTAAGGATCCGGAGCTTTCGTGGATGGACTATATCTATCAGGGCAATGTGGACAATGAATTTGAGGCGTTGGAAGATATTTCGCGCACGCCGACGCCCACGCCTGCTCCCACGCCGCGCCCGACCGACCAGGTGATCAATTCGAATTCCTCGCCTTCGGAGATCGCCAATCTCCAATGGCAGCTGATTGAACTGGGCTGGCTGAACAAAAACGGCGCCACCGGAAGTTACGACAGCGCCACCAAGCAGGCGATCCGCGATTTCCAGAGCTATATGAACAGCACCTATCAGGCGGGATTGACCGTGGATGGCATCGCCGGTCCGAAGACGCTGTACTGGCTGGATCAGTATCCGCTCTCGGTCAAGCCCAATACCCCCACCGCGACGCCCACTCCCACCGCGACGGCGCAGCCCGTGATCGACGAGAATTCCTCCCCGACCCTGATCCGCCTGGTGCAGGATTACCTGGTGCGGCTGGGAATGCTCGACAAGGTGGACGGCGTGTACGGCTCCGCCACCAGCGGTGCGGTATGGGAATTCCAGGATTATGTCAACCGCCTCTTGGGCAAGAATGTGCTCCAAGTTACCGGAAAGGTCGATGAACTGACGCTTCGCTATCTCGAGTATGTCACCCAGTGGTGGGAGGCCAACAAGCCCTCAGCTTCGCCCAGCGCGACCGCCACTTCGGCGCCTACGGAGCTTCCCACCCTCGAGCCCACCCAGGAGCCCAGCGAGGGCGACTATGTGGATCAGAATTCCGATCCCATCGCCATCCGGTTCGTGCAGGAACAGTTGGTCTATCTTGAGCTTCTGGATCAGGCGGACGGCGTATACGGGCCTTCCACGATCAGCGCGGTCAAATACTTCCAGAACTGGGTCAACAGCCAGCTGGGCGCGGGCACCCTGGAAGTGACCGGCCTGTGCGATGCCCGAACCCTGGGCTATCTCGAGGACGCCGTCAACTGGAAGATGCAGCAGGCCACGGCCACTCCGACCGCCACGCCAACCGCCACCCCGACCGCCACGCCGACTGCCACGCCGACCGCCACGCCGACGGCTCTGCCCACCGAAGATCCCGGCGAGGCCGGGGAGGACGATGTCCTGGTCGGCCCAGATTCCCCCGAAGAATCGATTCGGTTTGTGCAGGAGCAGCTGGTGTATCTGGGCCTGCTCTCCTCCGCGGACGGCCAGTACGGGCAGAACACCCAGGCGGCGGTCACGCGCTTCCAGGAACTGGTCAACCAGCAATGGGGCGCGAACACGCTGAAGGTCACCGGCCTGTGCGACGCCAAGACCCTGCAATATCTCGAAAACTACGTCAACTCTCTCGATCCGGTGGAAACGCCTTCCGCGACCCCGACCGAGAATCCTTCCCAGGGCATCACCGACCCGGTCATCTCCTTCAGCAGCTATGACGGCGTGGAAGACGAAATCTACATCGTCAGCGGCCAGGTCACCATCTCCTGGGACGCGGGCGAAAACGCCACCTATCGGGTAAAGATTACCGACAGCAACGGTCAGGTTCTGCAGGATCAGGCCGTGACCTCCACCAGCCTTTCCTTCGACGCCTCCATCCTCACGCCGGGATTGGTCTATGAGATCGAAGTCACTGCCATCCCCGCGGGCGGATCGGAAGCAGATGCCCGTTCGAGCTATATGTTCTTCTCGACCAAGGCCGCGGCCACCGAGCCGCCCGTCACCCAGCCGCCCGTCAGCGAGGTCTCCGCGCCGGAAATCACGGTCGGCAGCCTGGTATCCGTGGAAAACGGCGTGAGCTATGTCGAGGGTTCGACCCGGATTTCCTGGGCCACGGAGGGAGACGTCGCGGGCTATCGCCTGATACTGACCGATTCCAACGGAGGCTCCCTCGGCCCGGTGGATACGGCCGAAAACTATTACGACTTCCCCGCCTCCTCCCTGACGCCGGGCGTGGTGTATGAATTGCGCGTGGGCGCGATCCCCGCGGGCGGCACGGAAGAAGACATCGTCTATTCCTCGGTGCAATTTACCCTGGACGTTCCGGAGGAAACCGAGCCGCCGGTCAGCGAGATCTCCGAGCCCACCATCCAGGCGGGCAATGTCTCCCGCACCGAAGAGGGAATCCACTTCCTCTCTTCCTCGACGACTCTTTCCTGGTCGGCCGAAGGCGAGGTGCAGGGCTACATTGTCCGGCTTGAGGACAGCGTCAACGGCCTGATCAACGAGACAACCACCGCCAACACCTCCATGAACGTGGACATCTCGAGCCTTTCCGAAGGCGTGGTCTATACCCTGTATGTGGGCGCGATTCCCGTGGGCGGCACGGAGGCGGATGTCAAAGTGGCCAACTTCAGCTTTGCCCGCGACCTTCCCGAAGTAACCGAGCCGCCCGTCACCCAGCCGCCGGTCAGCGAGATTTCCGCGCCGAGCATCCAGGGCTCCGGCCAGAGCTATTCTGAGGGCGACGTGCTCTACTTTGCGGACGCGGTGCGCTTTTCCTGGTCGGCCCAGGGCGACGTGCAGACGTATGTGGTTCGATTGGTGGACAGCAACGGCAGTGAATTGGTGCCCCAGCAGACCACGGACAAGACTTCTTGGGAAGCGCCCGCCTCGAATTTGACCTCCGGCGTGGTCTACACCCTGTATGTGGGCGCGATTCCCGTGGGCGGCACGGAAGCGGATATGCAGTATTCCACCGTGCGCTTTGCCCTGGCCGCTCCCGAAGCGACCGATCCACCGGCGGAGAATCCCACGGACCCGCCGGTGGAGAATCCCACCAATCCGCCGGAGACCATCTCGACCATCGATCGCAATTCCTCTTCGGATGTGATCCTGGCCTTGCAGAACATTCTGGTAAGCCGTGGGTATCTCTATGAGAGCGACGCTCCCCAGCAGGGCGTGTTTGATTTGGGAACCCGCACGGCGGTGATGCGCTTCCAGCAGGATTTTAACCAGCGCAATGCGGACGATCCCACGATCGCGCAATTGCCGGTGCTCGATCCCAACGATGAAAACGCCGTCGTGGATTCGGAAACCATTCGCCAACTGATGCAGTGATCTCCTTCGCCGGTCGCGCGAACCGGCAAAATCCCCCTTCCCCCGGAAGAGGGGATTTTGCGCGTTCTTCCCTCCTCCCTCTCCCAAACGCATATCCTGAAAAATCCTGTGCCCGCGCGCGTTCGGCGCGGAATTTTTTTTGCCGCTTTGCGGCCGTGCCGGTCAAAAATATCCCGGAGCGCCCGCGCCAGGCGATTTGCGCTTGAGGGAGACGCGCGCGTGTGCTATAATTCTCCCGGAACTCTGAAGCAATGCGATGGATGGAGGCAAGACGATGATCGCGGAAATTCTCTCCGTTGGAACGGAACTGCTGATGGGCCAGATCTCCAATACCGACGCGCAGTACCTTTCGCGCAGGCTTTCGGAATTGGGCGTGACCCTCTATCGGCATACGACGGTCGGCGACAATCCCGGCCGGGTCAAAGAAGCGCTCAACGAAGCTCTTTCGCGCGCGGATATGGTCATCACCACCGGCGGGCTGGGGCCGACCGAGGACGATCTGACCAAGGAAATGGTCGGGGAATTTTTCGGCCTTCCCATGGAATTGCACGCCCCGAGCCTCGAGGCCATCCGCACGCGGATGCAGCGCATCGGCCGCGAGATGACGCAGAACAACATAAAGCAGGCGTACTTCCCCCATGGCGCGATCGTCTTGCCCAACCTGTGCGGTACCGCGCCGGGATGCATTGTAGAAAGCGGCCGAAAGGCCGTTGCCGTCCTGCCCGGACCGCCCCGCGAATTGCAGGATATGTTCGAGCGTCAACTCGCGCCGTATCTGGCAAAGCGCAGCGGCGCCAAGATCGCCTCGCGCTTTCTGCGGGTGTTCGGCGTGGGGGAATCGAAGGTGGAAACCCTTCTGCAGGATTTGTTCCATTCCGACAATCCGACGCTCGCGCTCTATTGCGGCGCGGGCGAGGTCGTCGCGCGCATCAGCGCGCGCGTGCGGACGGACGAGGACCCGCAGCGCCTGATCGCTCCTCTGGAAGAGGAAATCCGGAAAAGGTTGGGCGAGGCGGTATATGCCGAGGGCCTAAAACATCCTCTGGCACAGACGGTATTGGAATTGCTCGAGGCGCGAGGCGAGACCGTCGCCTTCTCCGAAAGCCTGACGGGCGGAAAGTTGGCTGCCGCATTTGTCGATTGCCCGGGCGCGAGCCGCGCACTGAACGAATCATATGTCACCTATTCTAACGAGGCCAAACATCGCCTTTTGGGCGTTCAAAACGAGACGCTTTCCCGTTTCGGCGCGGTGAGCGCGGAATGCGCCCATGAAATGGCCCTGGGAACCCTGCGCGCGGCGAAGGCCGATTGGGCGGTCTCCACCACGGGCATCGCCGGCCCGGACGGAGGAAGCGCCGAGAAGCCCGTCGGATTGGTCTATGTGGGCGTAGCCCATGGGCAGCAGGTCTGGACGGAGGCATTCCAATTTCGCGGCGACCGCGAATGGGTTCGCACCCTCGCCTGTCAGAATGCCCTCAATATGCTGCGGCTTAAAATCCTCCATGCCGAGTCCTCTCGCAACGCCTCCTCTTCCGCCGAATGAAAAAATTCCCTGCCAAACCGGTATAAATGCGCCAGAAGTCGGCTATTCTATTCTCATCACGCCGGAAACGGCGGAAAAGGAGTGGAAGAAAATGCTGGATCGTACATCTTTGGTCATTACCATTCTCGGCGCGATCAACTGGCTGTTGGTGGGATTGTTTCAGTTCGACCTGGTCGCCTATATCTGCGGCGGGCAGGCCGCAGTGGTCAGCCGCGTGATCTACACCATCGTCGGCATCGCCGGTCTGTGGTGCATCTCGCTTCTGTTCCGCGAACGCAATCCCGCCCGCGAGAGCGAATAAGACCCTTTTCCCTTGGCAGAGGCCATGCGCGAGCATGGCCTCTGCGTGTCAAAATTCTTTGACACGCTCCATGAAAATCTGCGGATTTTCATGGAAGGGGAAGAGGACTGCGGAAATCTGAAAATCTCTGGATTTTCCGGGCGATTTCCTGACGGAAGGAATTGTTTTTCCTTCGCTTATGCTCCGGAAAAACCGAGCGCGACGTACACGCCGCCGCGCTCGATTGGGAAGGGCCTGCCCACAGGCTTTTTCGACAGTCTGAGGCCATGCGCAAGCATGGCCTCTCTGCGTGTCGAAAAAGGATTTTGACGCGCTCCATGAAAATCTGCGAATTTTCATGCGCTCGATTGGGAAGGGCCTGCCCACAGAACTCTTTGGGCAGTCTGCGGCCCTGTGCGCCCTCCTGTTTGTGTTGAAATTTGGACTTCTCTAAGATTTTTTTTCGGATGTGCTTAGAGAAGTTTACTTTTGCCATGGAATATGTTAGAATAAGGAAGGGGAGGTGTTTTCATGATCAAGCGTATGTTGCGCATGGCGCTTTGTTTGGCGCTGATTTTGTCCCTTCTGTTGCCCGCCAATGCCTTTGCGGCCAAGGCACGCATCATTAGTCTTGTCAAGGTGACGGGGGATTATGTCCGTGTGCATTCGCTGCCTTCCGGAACGGAAGGGGAGATCATCGGCAAGCTGCGCGCGGGAACGAAGCTGTTCTATTTGGACAATGTGGGCGGCTGGATTCAGGTCTGCTCCTCGCGCGGCGTATCGGGTTATATCTACAAAACTTACCTGAGCTATTACGGCGCGGCAAGGCTGGACAACATCTATTATGTGCAATCTTCTTCTCTGAAGATGTATTCCAAGCCCAGCACCAGTTCTTCCAAGACCGGAACGCTCAGCCAGGATGAATTGGTCATCCTCTATCAGACCAGCGGGCGCTGGGGCTATGTGCGCACTCCCAATGGAGAAGGCGGCTGCGTGCTCCTGAGCGGGCTGAAAAAGGCGGTCTAGCCTTTGGGAAAAATCAAATAGCGCTTATCCGGGAAGCGATCTTCGCTTGCTCGGGTAGGTATGCGTATGGGATTTCATCGCATCCGAAGAAGCGGTCTTTGCACCGCTTCTTTTGAAGAATAAGGAGGAAAAAGCCTATGAAAATGGTCAAGGACAAGCAGATACTCGTGGCTGCAGACTTTGCCGGATACCCGCTCAAGGAGGCGGTGTGCGAGCACTTGCGCAAGTGGGGCTGGGAAATTACCGACATCGGCGTGACCGATCCCAATGTGGAAAACACCGAATGGATGTTCCATCGCCTGGGCCTGCGCGTTGGCGCGATGATCGCCGAAGGCGAATTCGAGCGCGCGCTGATCTTCTGCGGCACCGGCATGGGCATTCACATCGGCGCCAGCAAGTGCCCCAGGGTGCACGCGGGCGTGGTCGAGAGCGTTCCCGCCGCGCTGCGCGCCATTACCGGCAACAATGTCAACGTCCTTTCCATGGGCGCGTTCTATGTCTCTCCGGCCATGGGCTGCGACATCGCCGACGCCTATCTGTATCACAACTTCGGCGATGGCTATGAATATTGCCCGAACTTCTATGAGTTCCACAAGGTCGCAGTCGATGAGCTCAATGCGTTCGACTACGAGGAATACAAGAAGAACGGCTTCAAGGTCAAGCACCTGGGCGACTATCCGCTGGTATTGATCGACAAGCCGGAACCGGAATTGCACTAATTTGATTTGAAGGGGGCTTCGGCCCCCTCTCTGCTTGCCGAAAAAGCTCCGTTCGGAGCCATCATACACCATCATACAAATCGAGCGCGACGGCGTGTACGTCGCGCTCGGTTTTTCCGGAGCATAAGCGGAGGAAAAATAATTCCGCCCGTCAGGAAATCGCCCGGAAAATCGGGAGATTTTCAGATTTCCGCAGGTCTCTTCCCCTTCCATGAAAATCCGCAGATTTTCATGGAGCGTGTCAAAAAATTTTGACACGCAGGGGCGCGGCGGCGTGTACGTCGCGCTTGATTTTGCAGAGGAGCAAGGTGAAGAAAAATCGCTCCCATATATTGGTTGCACGTCATGCCATAACCCTCCGAGGACATGCATTCAGCATGTATCTATTTGTGCCTCTCCCTGCAGCCTGTCAAGCGCCTTTTTTGCGAAGCCAAAGGGCCCCGCGCGGATTACTTTCTTTCCGCGCGAGGCCCTCTTCAAAATTTTCCGGATCGGAGCGGCGCTGTTTACTCTTCCGGATTTGTCTCCTCTTCCGCGTCCATTTCAGCGTCCTCTTCCTCCTCCGCTTCCGCGCGGGCGATGCAGACGACCTTGCAACCTTCCTGCACGCGCATGACGCGCACGCCCTGCGTATTGCGGCCGAGGACGGGAATGGCATCCACGGGCGTGCGGATGACGGTTCCGTCATCGGTGATCAGGAGGATATCCTCATCGCCCAATACGGGCATCTGGCCGACCAGCAGGCCGGTCTTTTCGGTGAGGTTCATGGCCTTGATGCCCTTTCCGGCGCGGCTCTGCACGCGGTATTCCTCCACACTGGTACGCTTCCCATAGCCATTCTCAGTGATCGCCAACATATCCCCATCCTCTTCGACCAGGGACATATCCACCACCTGATCGCCTTCGGCCAGATCGATGGAGCGCACGCCCATGGCCGCGCGGCCGATCGGGCGCAATTCGCTTTCGGGGAAGCGGATGGCCATGCCCTGCCTCGTTCCCAAGAGGAGGTCATAGCTTCCGTCGGTCAGGCGCACAGCGATCAATTCATCTTCTTCGCGCAAAACCACGGCGATCAGGCCGGAGCGGCGCAGGTTGGTGAATTCCGAAAGCTCGGTGCGCTTGATGGTTCCGAAGCGCGTGGCCATGACCAGATAGTGCCCGGCGACCTTTTCCTGCGGCACGGGCAGCATGGCGGTGACTTTCTCGCCGCCCTCCAATTGCAGGAGGTTGACCATCGCGGTGCCGCGCGCGGTGCGCCCGGCTTCGGGAATCTCATAGCAATTGAGCTGATAGGCACGGCCGCGATTGGTGAAGAACATGATCGGATCGTGCGTGGAGGTCACGAAGATCTGCTCGACGAAATCCTCCTCGCGCGTGGTTGCGCCCACCACGCCCTTGCCGCCGCGCTTCTGGGCGCGATAGGTGGCCTTGGGAAGGCGCTTGACATAGCCATAATGGGTGAGAGTGATGACCATGTCCTCTTCCTGGATGAGATCGAGCATGTCGATCTCGCCCTCCAGGGAGGAAATCTCCGTGCGGCGCGGATCGGCGTACTTTTCCTTGATTTCCAGGATCTCGGTCTTGATAATCTCCAGGAGCATCCGCTCGTTCTGCAACACTTCGCGATAGTAGGCGATGAGCTTTTGCAGCTCCGCGTGCTCCTGTTCGATCTTTTCGCGCTCCAAACCCGTCAGACGGGCCAGGCGCATGTCCAAAATCGCCTGCGCCTGCCGCTCGCTCAGCCCGAATTTTTCCATGAGGGCGTCTTTTGCGTCCTGCGTGGCGCGCGAGGAGCGGATGATGCGGATGACCTCGTCGATATTGTCCAGCGCGATGAGCAAGCCTTCCAAGATGTGGCAGCGCGCTTCGGCCTTGTTCAGATCGTACTGCGTGCGTCGGCGAACCACGTCTTCCTGATGATCCAGATAGTGCCGGAGCACCTGGCGCAGAGAAAGCACCTTGGGTTCACCGTCCACCAACGCGATCATAATCACGCCGAAGGTATCCTGCAACTGTGTGTGTTTATAGAGATAGTTGAGCACCACATTGGCGTTGACATCGCGCTTGAGTTCGATGACGATGCGCATTCCCTGGCGGTCGCTCTCATCGCGGATATCGCTGATGCCCTCCACGCGCTTTTCATGCACGAGTTCGGCGATCTTCTCGATCAGTTTGGCCTTGTTGACCATGTACGGGATCTCAGTGACCACGATGCGCTGCCGGTTGCCCGCCATTTCCTCGATTTCGGATTTGGCGCGCACGATGACCCGGCCCCGGCCCTCGTGATATGCGTCGTAGATGCCGCGACGGCCGAGAATGACTCCGCCCGTGGGAAAATCCGGGCCCTGGATGTGCGCCATCAGATCGTCGATCGAGCAATCCGGATGGTCGATCATGTGCACCACGCCGTCGATCACTTCGCCCAGATTGTGCGGCGGGATGTTGGTCGCCATGCCCACGGCAATGCCCTGCGAGCCGTTGACCAGCAAATTGGGAAAGCGCGAGGGCAGAACTGCGGGCTGCATCAGCGTCTCATCGAAATTGGGATAGAAATCCACGGTCTCCTTTTCGAGATCGCGAATCATCTCCATGGAGATCTTCGAAAGCCTGGCCTCGGTATAGCGCATGGCGGCCGGGCTGTCTCCATCCACGGAGCCGAAATTTCCCTGCCCCTCGACCAGGGGATTGCGCGTGGAGAAATCCTGCGCCAGGCGAACCATGGCGTCGTAGACGGACCTGTCCCCATGCGGGTGATATTTACCCATGCAATCGCCCACGATGCGGGCGGACTTGCGATAGGGCTTATCGGGCGTGACGCCCAATTCCATCATGGAATAGAGAATGCGCCGATGCACAGGCTTGAGGCCGTCGCGCACGTCGGGCAGCGCGCGGCTGACAATGACCGCCATGGCATAGGACATAAAGGATTTTTTCAAATCCTCTTCAATATCGATCGGCGTGAGATTGCCGATCCTCATCTCTTCAGACATGTCTCGCGCCTCCCATCAAATATCCAGATCCGCGACCAGCTTGCAGTTTTCCTCGATGAATTCGCGCCGGGGCTCAACCTGATCGCCCATGAGCAGGGTAAACATCTCGTCGGCGGCGATGGCGTCCTTCAATTCCACGCGGAACATGCTGCGGGTCTCGGGATTCATGGTCGTCTCCCAGAGCTGCTCGGGGTTCATCTCTCCCAGGCCCTTGTATCGCTGAATGGTGGGCTTGGAATCGCGGCCCATTTCGTCCAGAAGATCCTTGAGCTGCTCGTCGGTATAGACATAGCGCTCGGTCTTCCCCTTGGTCACCTTATAAAGCGGCGGCCGGGCCGCGTAGACGTACCCTTCCTCGATCAATTTGGGCATGAATCGATAGAAGAACGTCAGAAGCAGGATGCGGATATGGCTTCCGTCCACATCGGCATCGGTCATGCAGACGATGCGGTGATACCGCAGCTTTTCCGGATCGAATTCCTGGCCGAATCCCGCGCCGAAGGCAGTGATCATGGCCTTGATCTCGGCATTGGCGAGCACCTTGTCCATGCGGGTCTTTTCCACATTGAGAATCTTGCCGCGCAGGGGCAAAATCGCCTGGAAATGCCGATCGCGCCCGCTCTTTGCCGAGCCTCCGGCCGAATCGCCCTCTACCAGGAAGATCTCGCACTTGGCGGGATCTCGCTCGGAGCAGTCCGCCAGCTTGCCCGGCAGCGCCGCCGATTCCAGGGCAGTCTTTCTGCGGGTCAAATCGCGCGCCTTGCGGGCAGCTTCCCGGGCGCGCGCGGCCTGCAGGCACTTGTCCAGCACCTGGCGCGCGTCCTGGGGATTCTCCTCAAAATGAGTGGCGAGTTTGTCGGCCACCAGTCCATCCACCAGGGGCCGAATTTCGGAATTGCCCAGCTTTGTCTTGGTCTGGCCCTCAAATTGCGGCTCGACCAATTTGACCGAAATGATCGCGGTCAATCCCTCGCGCACGTCCTCTCCGGTGAGGTTCTGATCGCTGTCTTTGAGGATTTTGTTCTTGCGGCCGTAATCGTTGATCACGCGCGTGAGCGCCGTGCGGAAGCCCGCCAGATGCGTGCCGCCCTCGGGCGTGTGAATGTTGTTGGCAAAGGAAAAGACGTTTTCATTGTATCCGTCGTTCCACTGCAGCGCCACTTCCACCGCGGAACCGTTCTTGGTCCCTTCGATGTAAATCGGCGTCTTGAAAAGCGGCGTCTTATGCTGATTGAGGTATTCCACAAAGGACACGATGCCGCCCTCATAGTGATACGTCCGCTCGTTGACCGGATCGCAGCGCTCGTCGCGCAGGGTGATGCGGATGCCCTTGTTCAAAAACGCCATCTCGCGGAAACGGGTCTTCAGTACGTCGAAGCTGAAATTGCCCGTCTCAAACACGCCCGGTTCCGGTTGCTCGCCGGTCTTGACATCCGGCCAGAAGCGCACGGTCGTGCCCGTGCGATCCGTTTCCCCGACGATCTTCAGATCGTAGAGGATCTTGCCGCGCTGATATTCCTGCTGATAGATCTTTCCTTCCTGATAGACATTGACCTTCAAATGGCTCGAAAGCGCGTTGACCACCGACGCGCCCACGCCGTGCAGGCCGCCGGAGACCTTATAGCCTTCCCCGCCGAACTTGCCGCCCGCGTGCAGCATCGTCAGGCACACTTCTACCGCAGGCCGCCCGACCTTGGGATGAATGCCCACCGGGAAGCCGCGGCCGTTGTCCCGCACTTCCACGGAGCCGTCGGCAAACAGAGTGACGAAAATATCATCGCAAAACCCGGCCAACGCCTCATCGATGGCGTTATCTACAATTTCGTACACCAAATGGTGCAGGCCTCTTTCGTCCGTCGAGCCGATGTACATACCCGGCCTGCGGCGCACGGCCTCCAGCCCTTCCAAAATCTGGATTTGGCTCTCGTCATAATGGTTTTCCTGATGCATAAAACCCTTGGCCCTCCCCATTTTCTTCCGTCAGGAGCGCAAATTCCCTACTATATTATTATAGCACTTTTTTGCGTGTTTAGCCAGCGAATAAACGCCTGTATGAAAGTTTAACAGCGGCGACGTAGATATCCGACACTTCTTCGCCCAAAAGATGCAGGATGTAGAAATTTTTGGTTTTCTTTAAAGAAATTCTGTGCTATACTGTTTCCATACGGCGTATCAATGAAAATTCCAACGGTGTATGCCGACAGGGGAGGATTTTGAATGAAGAAAGTACTCGTCGCAATCCTTATCATCGCGCTTTTGCCCATTGTTTCCTGGGCTTCCCTAGCGGAGACAATCTCCTTTTCCGACGACGTCACCGCGATCAACGACGCGGCCAAATCCGTCCTGCTTTTGGAAATTTACGATGAATACGGCGACCCCATCGCCACCGGAAGCGGATTTGTCGCCTTTGAAAACGATATTCTGGTGACCAATTATCATGTGATGGAAGATTCCGAAACAATCGTTGCGCGCTCAGACGAAGGGTATTCCTACACCGTGGAAACTGTCTATGCCGCGGATGAAGAGGCGGATCTTGCCATCCTCGGTTTCTCCGAGCCTACGGATCGCACGCCCCTTCCCCTGGGAGACGGCGAAAGCCTGCAGCGGGCCGAGCAGGTGGTCGCCATCGGCAGCCCCAAGGGCCTTCTCAACACGGTTTCCATGGGGAATATCAGCGCGCTGTTTGAGGAATACGGCGTGGAATACATTCAATTTACCGCTCCCATTTCCTCCGGCTCCAGCGGCGGCGCGCTGTTTAACGATCAGGGCGAAGTCATCGGCGTAACCTCCGCCTCCTATGACGACGGAGAAGGCGTCATCCAAAATCTCAATTTCGCGATAAACATCGAAGAGGTCAAGCGCCTGTATCAGGGCGTTGACCGCGCAGACGCGGTCTCTTTGCAGGATTATCGCCAGGGCATCCATCCCGGGGACGCCGCTCTGCCTTCCGGGGAAACGCCGCCCTCCTCCTCTTCTACAAGCGACGCGGTATTGATCGATCAAAACGGCGTCTATCTTGAATTGACCGAAGTATCCTACGATCCCGAGTATCCCATGCTCCGTTTTGACGTTTCGCTCGTCAACAAAAGCGGATATACGATCTCCATTTCCGCAAACGATGTCTTTGCCGATGGACGGGAAGTCGACGGCATCGGTATTTACGACGTGGCCGACAATTCCTCCATCCCCGAATATTTCTTCTTTACACCTCTCCCCGGCGACTTCGTTGATCTCTCCGGCGCGCAAAACCTTTCCTTTGTGCTGGAGGTCTGGAATTCCGAAAATTTCCAGACGCTGTTTAGCGTCCCCGTTTCGCTGGCAAATCCCCTTGCGCAGGGAAATTCCTCGTCCACGCAGCCCTCTTCCGGCATGTATACCCTCATCGATCAGGGCGGCGTGTTCCTCGAGGTCGAACCCGGATATTACGACGATTATCCCATGATCCGCTTTGACGGCAATATCTCCAACTACTCCGGCCAGGAAATTTCCATCTTTGTCATGGATTCCTTTGTCGATGGGAAATCCACCGGCGGCGGAGGCATCTTCGACGTCGCCGACGGCGCTTCCATTCCCGAATACTTCTTTGTCTGCTCTGAAGACGGCATGGGCGGCGAGGACATCTTCCAGGATGCTCAGTCCATTTCCCTCGTGCTGGATGTCAGCGACGCCGATTCTTACGACACTCTGTTTACCGTCTCCCTCAATTTTGTCAGGGACGGTTCGGTCTTTGTTCCCGCAAACGCCGCTTCTTCCTCGTCCTCCTCGTCTTCGTCCTCCTCGTCCCCGCAGCCCACTTCCGGCATGTACACCCTCATCGATCAGGGCGGCGTGTTCCTCGAGGTCGAACCCGGATATTATGACGATTTCCCCATGATCCGCTTTGACGGCAATATCTCCAACTACTCCGGCCAGGAAATCTCCATCTTCATCACCAATTCCTTTGTCGATGGGAAATCCACCGGCGGCGGGGGTATCTTCGACGTCGCCGACGGCGCTTCCAAATCCGACTACTTCTTCGTCTGTCCCGAAGAGGGGCGCGGCGGCGAGGATATCTTCCAGAACGCACAATCCATTTCCCTCGTGCTGGATGTCAGCGACGCCGATTCTTACGACACTCTGTTTACCGTCTCCCTCAATTTTGTCAGAGACGGTTCGGTCTTTGTTCCCGCAAACGCCGCTTCTTCCTCGTCCTCTTCCTCGTCTTCATCCTCCTCGTCCCCGCAGCCCACTTCCGGCATGTACACCCTCATCGATCAGGGCGGCGTGTTCCTCGAGGTCGAACCCGGGCGCTATGAGGATTATCCCCTGATCCGCTTTGAAGGCAATGTTTCCAACAACTCCGGCCATGAGATTTCCATCTTGGTCACCGAATCCTTTGTTGACGGCCAGGCCGCCGGTGGCGCGGGGATCTTTGAGATTGCCGACGGCGCTTCCTTTTCCGATTCCTTCTTCATTTCTCCCGAAAACAAGGAAGAAGATCAGGATAGCTTCCTGAACGCGCAATCCGGAACGGTCACGCTCCGGGTCATCGACGCAAACACTTTCGCGACGCTCTTTGACGTCCCCGTCTCCTTTGTGCGCCAGGGTTCGGCCTTTGTTCCCGCAAACGCCGCTTCTTCCTCGTCGTCCTCGTCTTCGTCCTCTTCTTCTTCATCCTCCTCGTCCCCGCAGCCCACTTCCGGCATGTACACCCTCATCGATCAGGGCGGCGTGTTCCTCGAGGTCGAACCCGGATACTATGAGGATTATCCCCTGATCCGCTTTGAAGGCAATGTTTCCAACAACTCCGGTCGCGAGATTACCGTCCTGGTCACCGAATCCTTTGTTGACGGTCAGGCCGGCGGCGGCGCCGGGATCTTTGACATCCCCGACGGCGCTTCCCTTTCCGATTCCTTCTTCGTTTCTCCCGATGTGAGGGAAGGCTCCCACAGCCTCTACCAGAACGCGCAATCCGGAAGCCTCACGCTGCGGGTCATCGACGCAAACTCGTACTCAACGCTTTTCGATATCCCCATCACCTTTGTCCGGCAGGGTTCGGTCTTTATTCCCTCCATCGGGTCCTCCCAAGCTTCGGGCGAAGCGGTATTCTCCATCGATTCCGGCGTGGAGGGCATCGTGCCCATCGACCGCAACGGTCTCTGGCTCATGCTTACCGAATCCTCCTTCCGCGCCAGCGACGGACAGCTCCGCTTCGACGTATCCATGGAAAACCAAACCGGCCATACAATTGCCATTTCCATCCGGGACGCATACGCGGACGGCGTGGAAGTGGACGGAATCGGAATCTACGATGTGGACGACGGCGCTTCCATTCCCGAATACTTCTTCTTTGAGCCCCTTTCGGGCCAGGGAGATTTGCAGAATTTCCGGGAACTGAGCTTCACCATGCGGGTTTATGATTACGATACCTATGAGACGCTGTTCGAGCAGCCGGTGACCTTGCTGCGCTCGGGAACCTCCTCGGCCTCGCTTCCCGTCGCCTCTTCTCCCACGGCCGAGCCCACCTCCCGGCCCCTGCGGGAGCTTTCCAATGGCGATGAGGGAAACGATGTCGTCTATCTGCAGACGCGGCTGTATCTTATGGGCTATTACGACGGCGAAATCGACGGAATTTTCGGAAATCAGACCGCGCAGGCCGTATACGCTTTCAAAATGGCCAACGGCATCTATGATTCGGATTCCGAAAAGTATGTCGCCACCTTCGAAATGCTGGAATGCCTTAACAGCGGTTCGGCCATCTATTATTCGGAACCGGAATTCGCGCTGGTTCTGGAAGGCTACGGACAATGGGAATTCCCGGGAAACGACCGCATCCGGATGCGCGTAAAGGTCACCAATACGGCAAAGCGCAAGACCATAAAGGCGTTTGAAATGTACATGTACGCGGTAGACGTCTGGGGCGATCCGATCTATGGAGAAGACATGGTCTATTACGGCACGACGGAAAAAACCGTCTCCCCCGGTCAGACCGTCTATTCCGATTACATCACCATGCCCGATAAAAGCCAGGTGGATACGGTCTATGCCGGAATCCACAAGATCATCTATACCGACGGCACAATCAAGGAGGCCTCTCCCGTCGATTACTACTATTGGGAAATCGATTAAGACTTCCCTTCGGAAACCAATAGGCCTTCCTCTTAGACAGCCAAAAACCTTGTCCCAAGGGGCTCTATAAAAAAACGAGCGCGGCTTTATGTCGCGCTCGAGTTTTCCAAAGCACAAGCTCCTCCCGTCCGAAAATCCGGGGATTTCCATGGAACCGACCCCCCCAACCCGCCCCGCCTATTGCGCGGATTCCCGGATGTATTCCCGGAACAGGCGGGCGATAAAATCCGCCTCCCGGGGCGCATAGCGGGGGGAAATGGCGAGGGTCGCAAAATCATAGGGCGCGTCCGCGGAAAAATCGCGAAAATCCGCATACGCGCGGTATCCCACGCGCGGCTCGTGGTAATCCAGCGCGGGAATCAGCCGCGAGACGCTCGACTGCAATTGCAGCGCCTCGATTTCCCCGCCCGGCCCGTAGACCGCGATCCGTTCCGGAACATCGCTCCGGGAATGCGGATTGCGCACGTTTTCCAGATGGGAAACCCAGCAAAAGGCCAGGGCAAAGAGCAGATAATTGGCTTCATCCAGCTTCTGATCGGCAATATAGCGGGGCAGATCCACGCGCCTTGCCGGAGGACGCGAAAGCACGCTTTCCAGCACAAACGCGGGTCCGGGCCGCCCGATGCCCAAATCGCTGTGCGCATCCACATGCGTCACCCAAAAAGGCGCCGTCAGCGCGCCCCGTTTGAGCAGCGCCTCCCAATAGCCAAGCGCGCCGTCGTGCGTGACAAACACGGCTCCGGGAACGGGACGCTCCCTGCAAAGCCCGCAATTTTCCTCCAAAAAGCGGCGCACTTCCGCCTCTTCCCAGGGCCGTGCCTCCTTAAGAGACGGGCGAGCGCCCTCCGCGGCCAATTCGCACACGTCCGTGAGGAAAAAATCCATATCCAAATCCAATACGCGCATGAAATTTCCGCCTTCCCGCCGCCCCGTTCCGGGGCGTAAGACCATCAAAAAGGCAAGGCGACGCGGGCATTCAAGCCCGGCCGCCTGCATTTCGGGACGCTTTGCCTCAATAGCCGTACAATTCGCGGAAGTTTTCCCGCAATCTTCGCGCGAACGCCTCGGGATTCTCCTCCCGCAACGCGGCCACGCGCTCAAAGGTATAGCGCACAAACGCGGGCTCATTGCGCCGCCCGCGCATGGGTTCGGGCGACATATAGGGGCAATCGGTTTCGACAAACAGCCGATCCGCGGGCACGTTCTTCGCCACTTCCAGCAGCTTCGCCGCGTTTTTGAACGTCACGGTCCCCGAAAGCGAGAGATACAGGCCCAGATGCAGATAAAACTTCGCCGTCTCCCAGCTTCCGGAAAAGCAGTGCATCACGCCCCTGGGCAGCCGCCCCTCCCGTCGGCGCTCGGCGAGGATCTCCATGGCGTCGCCATGCGCCTCGCGGATATGAAATTGCACCGGGAGATTCCATTCCAGCGCCAAATCGAGCTGACGCTGGAGCACCTGCCGCTGCGTTTCGCGCGGGGAGAGATCGTAATGGTAATCCAGCCCGATTTCTCCCAGGCAGCAAACCCCGCCCTGCCGCACGCATTGCGCGAGCGTCCTTTCGATTTCCGGGGAATACGCCTTGGCGTTGTGCGGGTGCACGCCCACGGCCAGGGGAAAGCCCAGTTCGCCCGAAAGCGCGCAGGCGCGTTCCAAATCGCTTTCCTCTTCCGCCGGATCGGAAACCAACATGCAAAATTCCACCTGATTTTCCCGCATCCGGGCGAGCACTTCCGGGAAATCCTCCCGAAAGCGTTCGCCCGCCAGGTGCGCGTGGGCATCAAAAATGCGCATTAGCCGATCTCCGATCCGGAGGCGAATTCGCCGCCATCAACCGTCACCAGCTTGAGATTGCCCTGCGCGTCCGAGGCGCACAGGAGCATTCCCTCGCTGACGATCCCGCGCATCTTGCGCGGCGCGAGGTTTTTGACCAGCACAACGGTTTTCCCGACCATTTCTTCGGGCGTGTACCACTGGGCGATGCCGCTGAGCACCGTGCGCGTCTCGCCGCCCACATCCAGGGTTTCCTTGAGCAGTTTATCGCTCTTGGGCACGCGCTCGCAGGAAACGACCTTGGCCGTCACCAGCTGCACTTTGAAGAAATCATCCGCCGTGATCAGGCCGAAGCCCTCCTCCTTGGGCGTCTCTTCCGCCTTGGCTTCGGGCTTTTTCTGCTGTTTTTGGGGCTGCGGGTCCGGATTTTTCCCGGAATCGCCGCCGGAGAGGATTTCCAATTCCTTGGCAATGTCGATGCGCGGGAAGAGCGCCGCGCCCTTGTGCACGACCGTTCCGGGCTTGAGCCCTCCAAATTTCTGGACGCTCTGCCAGGTGAAAAGCTCCGGATCGGTCACGCCCAGCTGCTCAAAAATGCGCGCGGGCGTCTTGGGCATGGTCGGCGCGATATACACCGCGATGGCGCGCACGCATTCGGCCAGGTAGTACAGAACCGTCTCCAGGCGCGGGCGGCCCTCCTCGCTCTTTCCCAGAATCCAGGGCTGGGTCAGATCGATATAGCGGTTGCAATCGCCGATCAGCTTCCAGATTTCGGAGAGCGCGAGGGAGAACTGCAATTCGTCCATATACTTTTCCACCAGCGCGGGCAGCGCCTCATAGCGCTCGCGCAGCGCCCGGTCGGGCTCCTCTTCCGCATGGGGCGCAGGCACCGCTCCACCGAAATACTTTTCGATCATCGCCACCGTGCGGGAGACGAGATTGCCCAGATCGTTGGCCAAGTCCGCGTTGGTGCGGGTGAGCATGGCCTCGTTGGTATAGTTGCCGTCCGAACCGAAGGGCATCTCGCGCATGAGATAGTACCTGAGCGCGTCCACCCCGTAGCGCTCCACGATCGGGCCGGGATAGACGACGTTGCCCTTGGATTTGGACATCTTGTCGTTTCCGAACAGAAGCCAGCCGTGCCCGAACACCTGCTTGGGAAGCGGCAGCCCCAGGGCATGGAGCATGATCGGCCAATAGATGGTGTGGAACCGCACGATCTCCTTGCCGACCAGGTGCACGTCTGCCGGCCAGAATTTCCGCAGCAGCGAATCGTCCTCGCTCCCGTAACCCAGGGCCGTGATATAGTTCGAAAGCGCGTCGATCCACACATACACCACATGATCCGGATCGAAATCCACCGGCACGCCCCACTTAAACGAGGTGCGGCTCACGCACAGATCCTGCAAGCCCGGGCGCAGGAAGTTGTTGAGCATCTCGTTGGCGCGGGAGGGCGGCTGGATGAAATCCGGATGCGTCTCGATATACTCGATCAGCCAATCCTGATACTTGCTCATGCGGAAGAAATAGCTTTCCTCGCGCGCGGTCTCGGTCGGGCGGCCGCAATCCGGACAGAGATTGCCTTCCTTGAGCTGCGTGGGCGTCCAAAACGCCTCGCATTCCGCGCAATACTGACCCTCATAGGCGCTTTTGTAGATATCGCCCTGCTCGTAGAATTTGCGGAAGATCTTCTGCACGGCCTTTTCATGGCGCGCATCGGTGGTGCGGATAAAATCGTCGTATTCGATCTCCATCAATTTCCAGAGATCCTTGGTCGCAGCCACGATCTCATCGACAAATTCCTTGGGAGTCTTTCCGGCCTGTTCCGCCTTCCTTTCGATTTTCTGCCCGTGCTCATCCGTTCCGGTGAGAAAGTATGTGTCATACCCGGTCATCTTCTTAAAGCGCGTCATGGTATCTGCGGCCACGGTGGTATAGGTGTGGCCGATATGCATGTTTCCGCTCGGGTAATAGATGGGCGTGGTAATATAGAACTTCTTGCGATCCTCCATGGAAATTCCTCCCGTCATCTGAGATTCCTGCAATCAAAAAGCGCCCCTCTTTCCGAGGGGCGCTCATCGCGCGGTACCACCCTGGTTTGCGCACCTGTCGCCACATGCGCCTCACAGCCGACCAACATCGGCCTCGCCGGTAACGGGGCGTTCCGCCGCGCGCTACTTTCCGCCCGCCGAGCGCCATGCCCGGGCAAACCTGTTCGCGCGCGAAGCTCCGGAGCCATGTTCACAAACCCGCTCGCCGCCGGCTTTCACCTTTCCCGGCTCTCTTAGGACTTGCCCGGTTCGCTACTCTTTCCTTCACAGCCTCTGGCGCTATTATAGCCAAACCGCCTGGGCTTGTCAAGGAAAATCGCGCGCCATCACACCTCCACGGGCAAAGGCTCTTTGAGAAGCTCCCGGCAACGGGGCATGTCTTTTAAGAGATCCTTCAATTCGATCAGCGCGCTGAGCGGCGCGCAACACAGGACTACCGGAAGCACTCTCTGCGCCACGCCCCAATCGAGCACCTCCAAGGGAGTATGTTCGCGCATCAGCGGCGTAGCCGCGGCGCAATAGTTCCACAAGGCGTCCAGCGTGCGGCGCGAAACGGAGACGCCCAGGCGGTTGAGATCCTTGCGCAGCGCGTTCATACGCAGGCGCACCTCCTCGTCGATGGCCTCCGGCCGGGGACAGAAGATATTTTCCAGCGCCTGAGAGGATACGGCCAATTCCGGCGAATCCGGCATCTGGCCCAGCGGTTCCCAGTCAAACTGATCCATTTCCAGCCGCAAAAGAAACGCGCGATCCAAAAGCTGCGCGCGCAGCGGGAATCCCTGCTGGGAATCCTGCACGGTCATCCACAGGCGCATACAGGGATTGGCGCTTTCATCTTCCAAGGTGGCGATCGCGGCCTGGGCCAGACGATCGTCGGGCAGGAGGTTCGCATCGTCCAGCAACAGCATCAAAGGCGCCTCGTGTCCCGGGCTTTCGGCAAACGCGCGCAACTGCGCGTTTTCCTCGCCGGGTCTGCGTAGAGGGCGAAGCCTGCTGAAGCGGTTCCACTTTGTCAGCCCCAAGGCCTCGCTCAGCAGCCGGACGGTCATGGTCTTTCCGCAGCCGGTCGGCCCGGAGAGAATCGTGACCGGCGAAAGGGTAAAACAGGTCAAAAGATTGACTGCGTCGTCGTTGGAAATTTTTCTTCCCGAAGCGGCAAAGAACCGGCGCACGTCGCTTAAAAGTTCCCCGGCCGTAGGCGTAATTGTGCGCGCGTGTTCCGGGAGGGACGGCGTCGCATCCATCCGGCGCAGGATTGCCGTAGCCTCCCGCGTCAACGCGTGCTCAATGATCTTCTGGGCAAAATTGTCTCCCAAGAGGTTCTCCAGCGAGGACTGGGCCACGCGCAGGGCGCCCTCATATTGCTCGATTTGACGGCGGCACGCGTCGGCCTCCTCGCGCAACGCGCGCAATTCCCTTTCGCCCTCGCCGATCTCCTGGGCGTTTGTCCGCCGGATCTCGCGCAGCAATTCTTCACGCGCCTCTCGCCGGCCGGTCTGCAAATCGCGCACCTCGTTGATCAGTTTCAGCCGATGTGCCTCCAGCTCGTTGAGGCGATCTGCAGCCTCACGTTCCGCCCGCAGATCAACTTGCTTGCGGATTTCCCCGCTCAGGCCTTCCAACTTGGAGAATTCTTCCACCATGGCTTGCCGCGCTTCCGGAAGCCCCCAAACGCTTTTGACCGATTCCACGGCGCGCTCAATCGGACTGACTACCGGCTTGCCCGTGGCGGACGCGGGAATGGGATGCCCCAATTGATCGATGCGCGAGTGCCGCCATTTATCCTCGATGATTTCCTGCAGGCTGCGGCCCCGGCGCGGGTTGAGCCCCGTCTGTTGCAAAAGCGCCTGTTCCCGCTGGGAAATTCGCGCGCTTTCTTCCACAGGAGGAGAGACGGCAGGTGGCTGAGAAATCATGGGCGCGTTTTCCGGATAGACGGGACGCACTTTCAAAAGCGTCTTCCCCGGCGCTGCCAACAGGATGTGTGCGCCCTGCGGCTCGATAAACTCGCGCGCGTCCTGCAAATCGACTTCCTCTTCCAATCGAACCAGTGAAACGCCGTTTTCGACGCCCTCCATGACCTCGGCTTTCCAGGTCCAGGGAAGAATCCCCTGCTCCGTGCGCACCAGCACCTTGGCGGATTGGGGCATGGGAATCTGCAATGCCAGGTGAGAGGCGTCCTCCTTGACGGGAAGATCCAACACCTCCATCAGCGCGCCGTCCTCCAGATCCACCACCACATCCGAATAGACGATGTTGGCGTTTTTTTCCAGCAAATCCACGCGATAGTTTTTGTTGGGGCGGATTTTATCGTTTTCCCCGGAATGCTCGCGCAAATCCAACTGCGCGTATTTGCCGATGCGCCGCATACGCGCCTTGAAATGACTGGATTCGTTTTTGTCCGGAACAATGCGAATACATCCGTCCTCCGGATATTCTTCCACCGCCTCAAACGCGCGATACCCGTCTTCCGTGAGAAGGATCAAAGGTCGAAACCGGAAATAACTCTTTTGCGGGTTATCTTCTTCCAGAGTTCCGATGCATAATTTTCCAGGCAAAACCATAGCTTTCCCTCCCTGTTACAAAACTCATCCTCACTTTTCTTTGCAAGGACGCGCAAAATCGCGCCTTCTTGTGGCCTCGCAAAAAAGGAAAATAAGGGGAGAATTTCCCCGAAAAAAATCAAATTGAGAAGAAAAAAGACACCCACACTGTCCTTGGATAATTTTAACATTAGTACACGGTTTTTGTCAACGGTTTATAGGCTTTCTGTTAGAATCCGGAAAAATAAGGGCATACA
>DVMU01000179.1 GCA_018714825.1 Candidatus Pullichristensenella excrementigallinarum | reverse complement strand
AAAGTCGGTTAAAGGGCCTTAAAATGCATTCCCCTCAAAAGCATTGCCTTCTGAGGGGAAAGTGCGCCCTTTTCCGCGCGGCGGTCCGGTTTTTGTGAGAAATTGTTGATTGGGTGATCAAAATGCAAAAGAAAATTTTGATTTGGGCCATGGTTCTTTCGATGCTTTTCAGCACGAGCGTATTTTTTGCGGCAGGCGCAGAGGAAGCCGCTGAAACCGTTGCATTTACCGACGATCTGGGCAGGGTGGTGACGGTCGATCATCCCCAAAGGGTTGCGGCGCTTTTGGGAAGCTTTGCGCAGGTCTGGCAGCTCGCGGGCGGGCAGGTTATCGCCACGGCCGACGATGCCTGGGACGATTTGCATCTGGAACTTTCCGAGGATGCGGTGAACTTGGGGAATACCAAGAGCCTGAATTTGGAACTGCTGTTGCTTTCCCAGCCGGATTTCATCCTCGCCAGCACCAACACGCGCCAGAACATGGAATGGAAGGAAACTCTGGAAGCGACCGATATTCCCGTTGCGTATTTCGATATCGAGGATTTTGACGATTATCTCCGCCTGCTTTCCATCTGCACGGAGATCACCGGTCGCAAGGATCTCTACGAGGCAAACGGAACCTCCGTTCAGGCGGAAATCGACGAAGTTTTGGCGCGAAGCGCCGCGCGCCTGGAGACGGAAGAGGCGCCGACAATTTTGTGCATGGTGGCATCTGCCTCAGCAGTCTATGTAAAGAACAGCGAGGGCAATGTGTTGGGCGCCATGCTCAAGAGCCTGGGATGTATCAATATCGCCGATTCCGATGCGATGCTCCTGGAAAATCTCAGCATCGAACACATTCTCATGTCGGATCCGGACTGCATCTTTATCGTTCAGCGCGGAGACGACGAGGAGGGAATGAAGGAATATGTGCAACAATATTTGATGGAGCATCCTGCCTGGAACAAATTGACTGCAGTCAAGAACAATCGGGTGTACTTCATGGAAAAGAATCTGTTTAACCTGAAGCCCAACAATCGCTGGGGCGAAGCATATGCGATTTTGGAAGATATTCTGGAAAATGCATAAGAGAAGAAGTTTGTATTTTTGCCTTGCGACGGCCCTTTGCCTGGCAAGCGTGCTTTTGAGTTTGTGCCTGGGCGCGGCAAATCTGTCTTTGCGCCAGCTTTGGCAAGCGATTTTGGGCGGCCCCAATGACGTCGCGGGTTACATTTTTTGGTATTCGCGTCTTCCTCGCACCGCGGCATGTCTGCTTTCCGGAGCGGCGCTGTCGTGCGCGGGATGCGTCTTGCAGAAATTATTGGGCAATAAGCTGGCCTCTCCGAGCACCATCGGCGTCAATGCGGGCGCAGGGCTTGCGGTAACGGCGTGCTGCGCGGCGGGCGCGCTTTCCGGATGGGCAATTTCTCTTGCGGCCTTTGGCGGCGCGATGGCGGCCGTATTGACGGTCGTATTGTTGGCGCGCAAGACGGGCGCCTCGCGCGGAACGGTAATTTTGGCAGGCGTGGCCATGAACAGCATCCTCGGGGCCTTTCGGGAAGCAGTGACGACGCTGGTTCCGGATGCCGCTATGCTCAGCGGGGAATTTCGCGTAGGCGGTTTCTCGTCGGTCGTTTCGGCGCGGGTTCTGCCTGCGGGGATTTTGATTGCCGCTTCCCTGATCCTCACAATGACCCTCTGCAACGAGCTGGACGTGTTGGCCTTGGGAGAGGAAACGGCGCAGGGATTGGGCATGACGGTTAAGCGGGTGCGCACGATATTCCTCTTGCTGACGGCGCTTCTGGCGGGCGCTGCGGTCAGTTTTGCCGGCCTGTTGGGATTTGTGGGGCTGCTGGTGCCGCACATTGCCCGAAGGCTTGTGGGAGGGGAAAGCCGCTTTCTGCTCCCGATGAGCATTCTCCTGGGCGCGGGGTTTGTGACCGCGTGCGATTTGATTGCGCGGATGTTGTTCGCGCCGTACGAGTTGCCGGTCGGTATTCTCATGGCGGTGATCGGGGGACCGTTTTTCCTGGTACTTCTGCTCAGGGGGAAGGGAGGGCACAGCCATGCTTGAAATCCGCAATTTCAGCGCCGGATATCCGGGCAAACGGGTTCTGAAAGAGGTCGAAATCCGTCTGCCCTCCGGGAGCGTGACGGCGATTCTGGGGCCAAATGGCTGTGGGAAATCCACCCTTCTCAAAGCATTGTGCGGGATTTTGCGGGCCGATGCCGGAGAAGTGCTTTTGGATGGAATCTCCTTGCTCGGCCTCCCGCAGAGACTGCTGGCGCAGAAAATTGCATATCTGGCGCAGAATCGACAGATCCCGGATATCACCGTACGCCGCCTGGTGCTCCACGGAAGATTCCCGTATTTGAGCTATCCGCGCCATTATCGAGCGGAAGATTATGCCGCAGCCCAAAGCGCCATGGAGCGGATGGGGATTGCGGATCTTGCGGATGCGCCGTTGCAGCAGCTTTCCGGTGGGCAGCGGCAGAAGGTATACATTGCGATGGCCCTTGCGCAGAACACGCCGGTGATTCTCCTGGATGAACCGACGACGTATCTGGATGTAAACCATCAGTTGCAGCTCATGCGGCAGGCGCAGGAACTCGCCGCGCAGGGAAAGACCGTGGCGATGGTGCTCCACGATCTCTCTCATGCAATGACGGTGGCGGGGCACGTCGTCTTAATGGAACGCGGGCAGGTCGCTGCCCAGGGAACCCCGGAGGAGGTCTACGCGTCCGGACGGATGGATGCCGTCTTCGGCGTGCGATTGCGGCGGGTGCGCGCGGAAGAAAAGTGGCGGTATTACTGCGAGGAGGCGTGATCAATGGGATATTTTCCAATGTGCGTGGATCTTACCGGAAAGCGCGTGTTGCTCGTGGGGGAGGGAAAGCAAATTCGGGATAAAATGGAAAAATTGCGCTCCTTCCAGGCGCAACTCGTCGCATTGCAGTCCCTTTCCGCAGAGGATTTGCGCCCCAGGCCGGCGCTTGTGATCGTGGGGGATATCGAGCGCGTTCGTGCCCGCGCAATTGCCGCAATGTGTGTCGAAGCGGAC
>DVMU01000178.1 GCA_018714825.1 Candidatus Pullichristensenella excrementigallinarum | reverse complement strand
GCGGGCGCGACGGGGCCGACGGGCGCAACAGGGCCTGCGGGCGCATCGGGCCGAACGGGGGATACCGGAATCAGCGGCGCGACGGGGCCGACGGGACCGACCGGGCCAATGGGACCGACCGGGCCTGCAGGAGCAGCGGGACGAACGGGAGATGACGGAACCGTGGGCGCGACGGGACCGACGGGTGCAACGGGACCGACGGGACCGACCGGCCCCGCAGGGGCATCGGGCCCTACCGGACTCACGGGAGAAACCGGGCCGACCGGCCCCATGGGAGACGTTCCCGACGACGTGTTTGCATCGTTTGCCAATGTGCAATATCCCTTGACGCGAGGGACGCTGATTGAGGTGTTTCCGGATGTCGCGGATTCGACCGGAAACATTGTCCAGACGGATACCCAGCATATTTCCCTGGCCGCGGGATATTATCTGATCTCCTATAAGGTGTCGTGCATCTTTCAGAAGGCAAACTACATGCAGGTGACGCCGTCCTATAACGGAACCGCGCATCTTGAGACGGGAATATACTTTGCTACGACGACAGATGGCTCCAGCGCCTGCGGATCGGCGTTCCTTATCTTGGAAGCGCCGTCTCCCACGACCTTTACGCTGAACTATTCCGGCTCGGCGGACGCACGGGATGGGGAGATCAATCTGACGATTGTAAAACTGCGCAGAACATTGTGACAGAGAGGAAACCCGCGAGGGGAGAACCGTTTTGGGTTTCTTTCCTTCGCGGGTCTGCATAAGATTGGCCCCTTGATAAAGCGCCTGGGCGCTTTACGCGGGGATTTCCGCGCGGGATTTCCATCGGCCGGAGAAAAAACGTCCCACGGTCAAAAGACCGCGCAGGGCCAGATCAATGTCCATGGCGATCCACGCCCCCGCCAAGCCCCAACCCAATCCGTGTACAAACAGGTAGGCCAGGGGGACGCGCACGGCCAACATGCAAAACAGCCCGATCCAGACCGGCGCGGAAGCGTCTCCGGCGCTTCGGAGGATGCCGGTTCCCACAATGGACAGCCCGAACAGCGGCTCGGCCAGCGCCACGATGCGCAGGGCCATCGCGCCCATTTCCACAACTTGCGCATCCGGGGTAAACACGCCGATCATCCACGGCGCGAACCCATACATCATCGCGCTGACCAGGAGCATCACGCCCAGGCACAGGACGAGGTAGGTTCGGCCCTCCCGCTGCGCGCGGGGAAGCAGCTTTGCGCCCATGGATTGGCCGACCGAAGTCATGGCTGCGGAGGAAAGGCCGAAGGCGGGATTGTAGCACACGCCTTCGGCGGTCACGGCCAAATGGTGCGCGGACAGCGGAATGGTGCCCAGCGAGGAGACGATGGAGGCAAAGAGGATCTGGCCGATCTGAATGATCACGCGTTCCGTAGCGACGGGCAGCCCCACGCGCAGAATGCGTCCTCCTCCGCGCAGGGAATAGGAGTCCCGCCGCGTCAGTTTGAGCGCGTCCTGCCGACGGGAGAACAGAAACAGCATCGCCAAACCGGACAGCCCCATGCTGATAGCGGTGGAGAGCGCCGCGCCGCGCACGCCCATGCCCGCGCCCCAGATGCGGATGCCGCCAAACAGGGGAAGCGTGCGCGTCTCATAGATGAGAAGAAAATTGCCGACCACATTGAGAAGATTCACGCCCAGAGAAATGCGCATGGGCGTCTTCAAATCGCCGCCGGCGCGCGCTGCGCCGTAAAGCGTAATGGCGATCACATGGGGAATATAGGCGGCGGAGACGATGCGCATATAGGCCGTAGCCTCCTGCGCGACGCCCGGTTCCGCCTGCATCCAATGGGGATAGTACGGGGCGACGCATTGCGCTGCGAGGGTGAGCAAAATCCCCAACAGGATCGCCCACACAAGCGACTGCCGCGCGCAAAGTCCGGCGCGCTCATAGTCCTTCGCGCCCCAGAGGCGGGCGACCAAAACCGTCGCTCCGCCGGAAACAATCATGGCCGCGGAATTGACCAACCAATTCGGAGAGGCGTTGAGCGCAGTCGCGGCGGTGGCCTGCGCGCCAAGGACGCCGACCATGGCGGTGTCTACCATGGAAACCAGGGTCACCATCAGATTTTCAAAAATCGCCGGCAACGCGAACAGCAGCGCGCCGCGAAGCATTCCACGCCTTTGCATTGGTTTCCTCCAGCCGAACAGGGGACTTCTTCCGGGAATTTTCGCAAGTTCGATTATAGCAGAATTCCGTTTCGCGGGCAATGGGCAAGTTTCCTGCGTCTTGGGGCCAATCATGCGCTCCCAGGGGGAAGCATAGCATTCCATGGAGGGGATGCGGGTGAAGCGTGAAATTTATCTCCGGGTCACAGAGGCCGCGCGGCATATCCTGAAGACCGGAGAAACCGTTCGCCAATGCGCGAAGCGATTCGGGGTGAGCAAGACCACCATCCACAAGGATATGCGCGATCGTCTTCGGGAGATTGATCCCGCGCTGTTTGCGGATGTGAGTGAAGTGCTGGAAAAAAACCGCCGCGAACGACATCTTCGCGGCGGAATGGCGACTCGGGAAAAGTATTTGCAGCTGCGCGCCCAACCAGAGGCTTCAAAGCGCCGGGAAGGGTAGCATCACAGATTTGAATTCAGCAAATACGCGCCCCAGATGTTGAATGCGGCGCCCGCGCCAAGGAGCACATTCTCCCAAAGTACGGGCCCGCGCCTTTTTTCCAGATACAGCCAAACAAGAAGGTATGGCGTTAGCTCCAGCGTGTAGCGTGCTCCGAATTGAAGCCCTCCGAAGCTCTTGTGCAGCAACAGGCAAAACAGCTGCGCTGCCATCAGGCAGAATACCGCAAGTTTGCGCAGGGTCAACCGCCCGCACAGTAGATCCCACAAAAAGAGGATTACAAGCAGCGTCAGGGGCAGATTGGAAAGGAACATCGAAAATCCGAACAATTGCCATTGGCCGTTTTGGATGGGCAAGCCGAAAAAGAATTGCCGTACATTCTTGAGCAGATAGGAAAAAGAAAATTGCCCGGTCTCTATGCGCGTAAATTCCGGAAGATAATTGTGGCCGAATTCCAGCGGATTTCCGAAGCGCGCGTAGTTGTATGCAGCATAACAGCCCGCGATGGCAAGGCCCGCCAGGATGCCCGGATAGAGCCTGGGCCGCTTGTTTCGGGGGATCTCCAGATACATCAGAAGCAATGCCGGACCGAACAGGACACTGAATGGACGGCAGCCCACGGACAGCGCGTACAGAATGCAACATAGCGTGGGCCGTTGAAAGGCCATGGCGGAAAACGCTGCCACCAGCAAAAGGAAGTTGAGCGCCTGCGCCTGGAACCAGACGCCGCCGTTAAGCGTAATGGTCAGAAGCGGCCCGCCAAAGGCAAACAAGCCCGAAAACAGCGCCGCCTGCCATGGTTTCCATTTCATACGCTTGTGGAGGCAATGGTACAAAATGACCATCGCGGCCAACGCATAGCATTTGATCAGCAGGCCATCAGGAGTTTGACTTCCGAAAAAGAAGGTCAAAAGCCATTGGGGAATCGAGGGCACGGGCGGAAAACTCACATACCAATCGCCCTCAAACACTGCCAATTCCAGATACGGATAATCCTGGCCGAGGGAAATGTGTCCCTCGCGCCAGGCAAGCGCTTGCAGCGTATAGCTGTCATAGACCGAATGCTCGAATGGGTCGGTTCCCAATCGGATGTGCAAAAACCCATAGGCACTCGCGACAACGAGAATTACAAGCAACAGAGGCAGAGCCTGCTGCAGTCTTTTTTTCACTTGTAACCTCCTACATCTTAAAGCCGTCTTTTTCAAACACGGCCATCCACCCCTTGAGGCGGGTAAAGAAATCTTCGTTAGAATTGGTCTTTTCCATCATGCCGATGAGCTGTTCGGCAGTTTCCTGGGCGTCGCCGCCGGAGAGGAGACGGCGAATCTTCATCGCGCCGTCCAATTCCTCGGGAGAAAGCAGCAGTTCTTCGCGCCGGGTTCCGGAACGGAACATGTCGATGGCCGGGAAGATGCGCCGGTCGGAGAGCTTGCGATCCAGATGCAATTCCATATTTCCGGTGCCCTTAAACTCCTCATAGATAATGTCGTCCATGCGGCTGCCGGTTTCCACCAGGGCGGTGGCGATGATGGTGAGGCTGCCGCCGTTTTCGATGTTCCTGGCCGCGCCGAAGAAGCGCTTGGGCTTGTGCAGCGCCCCCGGGTCGAGGCCGCCGGAAAGCGAGCGCCCGGTCGGCGGGATGACGAGATTGTAGGCGCGGGCCAGGCGGGTGATGGAATCGAGCAACACCACCACGTCCTTGCCGTATTCCACCAGGCGCTGCGCGCGCTCAAGCACCATTTCGCTGACGCGGGTATGATTTTCCGGAGCCTCGTCAAAGGTGGAATAGATCACCTCGCCGTTGATGGAGCGCTTCATGTCCGTAACCTCTTCGGGGCGCTCGTCGATGAGCAGCACGATCAGGTGTACGTCCGGGTAATTCCGCGTGATGGCGTTGGCGATCTTTTTCAGAAGCGTCGTCTTGCCGGCCTTGGGCTGGGAAACGATCATGCCCCGCTGCCCCTTGCCAATGGGCGCGAGCATGTCGATCAGGCGCAGGGCCATGTCGCCATGGCCGTTTGGGTCCTCCAGGCGCAGGCGCTCGTCCGGGTAAATGGGCACCAGCGATTCAAACGGCTTGCGTTGCGCAGCCTTCTCCGGCGGCTCGCCGTTGATTTCGCTGATGTAGATCATGGCGTTGTAACGGTCGCCCTCGCGCTGCGGACGCGTTTTGCCGACGACATAATCGCCCGTGCGCAGGTTGAAGCGGCGGATCTGGGCAATGGACACATAGACGTCCTTGTTGCCCGGAAGGCAGTTCTCCGCCCGCAGGAAGCCATAGCCCTCGGGGTGCATCTCCAGAACGCCGTAGCCGTCCATGCACTCGCCCGTGGCCAGCAATTCCGGAACGCCCGGATTGACGGCGCCGGGTTCGGGCGCATAGGCGTTTTCCCGCCGCGGCGCGGCCTCGCGCTGCATCGGACGCGAATAGTCGTAACGCGCGTCCGTGCGCGGCTGCGATCGCGCGTAATCGCCGCGCTGCGCGTCCGCGCGCACATACTGGCGCGGGTATTCCGTCCGGCCCTGCTCGGCGCGCGGCTGCGAAGCGCGCTGGAAATCCTGCCGCGGCGTTTCGCCCCGCTGAAATGCGCGCCCAAAATCGCGGCCCTGATCCGCACGCTGCGCGCCCGGCCGGGAATACTCCTGGCGCTGCGCGCGCGAGGCAAAATCGTAGCGCGTATAGCGCGACTGGAAGCGCGGCTGAACCGCCCGATGCTCGCCCGTGGCGGAAACCGGCCGGCCAAAGCGCGGCTGCGATTCGGCCGCGCGCGCGCTTTCGCCGCCATCTTCTGCGGCGTTGCGCACGTCTCCCGGCGCGACGGAGGGGGCCGCGGCGGCCCCGGGCGTCGCCTCATCCGCCGCCGCAGAAGGCGGCGTTTCCTCCGCAGACGCGGGCGTTTGCGCGTGGAAAGCGCGCGGGCCGTGCCGGCGTCGCGTTTCCTCCGCCGGTGCAGACGGCTTCCCGTCTGCGAGGACGGCTCCGTCGCCCCTGCGGCTGCGCGCTGTCCGTCCCTGCGCGGCGATTTCGCCTTCGGCGGACATCGCCGTTTCCTCGCCCGCCATTTCCACGGGCGCTTTGCGGCTGCGCGCTGTCCGTCCCTGCGCGATGGGTTCGCCTTCGGCGGGCTTCGCCGCTTCCCCATCCGACACTTCCACGGGCGCTTTGCGGCTGCGCGCTGTCCGCCCCTGCGCG
>DVMU01000177.1 GCA_018714825.1 Candidatus Pullichristensenella excrementigallinarum | reverse complement strand
TTCAGCAGACCGCCTTTCAGCCTTCCCGCGATGCGCCCTATATCGAAATGGCGGCGGAAGCGCTGGGTACGAATCACCGGCAGATCATGCTTTCGCAGCAGGAATTGGCGGATAATTTGGAAGCCGCCGTTGACGCGCGCGGCTTTCCCGGCATGGCGGATGTGGACAGTTCCATGCTCTTGTTTGCGCGCCAAATTGCGCCGCACGCGCGCGCCGCGCTGTCCGGAGAATGTGCAGACGAGGTCTTCGGCGGATATCCATGGTTCCGGGATGCCTCGTTTATGCACGAAGATCAATTTCCCTGGTCGGGATCGATGGCGCTGCGCGAGGGAATTTTGCGGCGTGAAGTCGCCTGCGAACTCAAGCCCGCGGAATTTGTCCGGGATACGCTGCGCAGCGCGGTGAACGCGGTCGAGCACCTTCCGGGAGAAGCGGCCGAAGAAAAGTGCCTGCGCACCATGCAGGTTCTGTGCTTCCAATTCTTCATGGCAAATCTGCAGGAGCGCGCCCGGCAGATGTGCCTGGACGCCAATTTGGAAGTCCTTACGCCGTTCTGCGACGATCGCCTGGTTCTCTATGTCTATAACGTGCCTTGGAAGATGAAATTCATGGGAGGGCGGGAAAAAGGGCTTTTGCGCGAAGCGGTCAAGGATCTTTTGCCGGAGGCGCTGGCTCAAAGAAAAAAGAGCCCCTATCCGAAGACCTGCAATCCCGTGTACGCACAGATTGTCCGGCGCATGACGATGCGGATGCTGGAAGATTCGGGGAGCCCGATTTTGAAGCTTGTAGATGAGGGCGCGTTGCGTGCGCTCCTGGAATCCGATCTCGCCCCCACAAAGACGCCCTGGTACGGCCAGCTGATGGCCGGCCCACAAATGCTGGCATATCTTCTGCAAATTAATCAATGGCTCAAAGCCAGAAAGGTAGAAATCATTCTGTGAGCAGAATTCCGGGATTAGGCAAGAGAACTGTTTTCAGATAAATTTTCTGGGAAAGTGTTTCTACAGCGTTTCCTTCGATGAGCAAACGCACACCGACGATTCCCTGCAGGCGACAGAGCGTATTAACTAGGGCGTATACCACCGCACGTTCGCCCAATTCGTCCAGTTCCTGACAGGCACTGTAAAAGTTTGCGGAAAGGTTTACCGTCGCAACTCCATTTTCCACCCGCACGCCGAGCAGATCGGAGGGATCCAGCCCGTCCGGAAGTGCCGCCAGTTCCAACAGCGTCTCGATCAGCGCGCGGGGGGAAAGCGCCTCCATGGGAGCCACGGCTTCCTCGTAGGCGTACAGCGTTCCATCCTCCATCGGCAGATACACGCACGCGCGCGTGCCCACATAGCCGGAAAACAGTCTGCGGCTCAAGAGGCCGTCTGAAAGCTGCACAGTCGGACCGTCAATTTCCAGCTGCTTGAGGATCTCGCCCTCCTGAAGGATTTGCACGCCGTCCAATTCCGGAAGGAACGAACACATGGTAAGGGTTACGGCGCCCAGAAATTGCCAGAGCGGAATTCCCTGTTCCACGATTTCATGCAGCGTTTCCTGGGAAAAGTTGAGCGAGAGCAGTTTTTCCCCGGCCGCGTTTACCCGCACGGCCGGATCCTCCAGCAGCCATTCGCCTTCCACTGGAAGTTCGGCGGTAATCTGCGAATGTTCGGCGCCCAGACGGATCGCCGTCAACAGCGTGCGCGCATAGTTGGCGTCGGAGAATTCCACCGTGCGAATTTCCGGCAACAATCGCCTTCCGTCGGCGGAGGGGAAGTAGACCACGCATTCGCGCGTCAGAGAACCGGCATCCGCTTCGCCGGAAAGGAAGCGATCCGAATCCGCCTGAAATTGCGCCCACGCGGCGGTGATGCTCGAAGAGCCGAGGCGTAAGACGCCCACGGGAAGCTGTTGTACAGGCAGATGTCGGCCGTTGATCAGCACGTTCACCGCTTCGACGCCCTCGAGGGAAGTCAGCGTATTGGCGAGCGCAGCGTACAACAGCAACAATTCCTGTTCGGTCTGCGTATTGGCGGCGTCGATGGAGAGATTGACCGTCAGGAGGGTTCCGGTCCATTCATATCCGAGCAGTTTTGTTTCGCTCGGCGCTACGGAAACCTGCGAAGGATTTCCCGAGGGGTCCAGAAGCGCCTCAATCACAGCTTCGACAGGAGAACGGCCGCTTTCTACCAGAAGAATTCTGGAAACGGGGGAGAGGGAAAGTCCGTCCGTGGCCGCGTGATAGAGGGTAACTTCAAAAAACGCATCCGAAGACGATTCGCCCAGGAGCATATTTTCCGCATATTCCTCCGGCTCGGGCAGCAGGCTCTGCGAGGCAAACGCCGTCAGCGGTACGCAGAGAACCAGCAAAAGGGCAATCCATGTCTTTTTCATATGCGCGTTGTCCCCCGGACTTATTTTGCGTTGATCGGCAGCTCGATGATAAAGGTACTGCCTTCATTTTCTTTGCTCTCGCAGCGAATGTCTCCCTCGTGCAGCAGCACAATCTGCTTGACAATGGAAAGACCCAGGCCCGTTCCGCCGGTTTCGCGGGAACGCGCCTTATCCACGCGATAGAAGCGGTCGAAGATATGCGGCACATCTTCTTCCGGAATTCCAATGCCCGTATCTCGGATGCGGGCCACGGCCTTTTTGCCCGAGCGGAAGACCTCTACCCAGACTTCCCCTCCGCGCGGGGTGTACTTGATGGCATTGTCGATGACGTTGTAGATCACCTGCGCGAGCTTTACCGAATCGCCAATGATCTCGCACGGATCGCGCATGTCGCATTCCAATTCGATTCCGCGCTCCCTGGCCAGGGGGGAGAGCCGCTTGACCTGTTCCATCACAACGTCGCGCAGGCGGATTTCCTGCGGATTGAGGCGCACGCCTCCGGAATCGATGTGTACCAGGGTCAGAAGATCGGAAACGATGCAGTTAAGCCGATCGATTTCGTTGTTGATGTCCGTGAGAAATTCCTTTTGCATTGCCGGATCGAAATCCTCTTGATAGATCAGGGTTTCCAGGAGAATCTTCATGGTGCTCAAAGGCGTTTTGAGCTCGTGCGAGGCATTGGAGACAAACTGGTTGCGCGATTTGTCCAGGCTTTCCAGCTTTTCCGACATCGAGTTAAAGGCGCTGGCAAGTTGAGCGAATTCGTTTTTGCCGCGAACCTTGACGCGGCTGGAGAGATCCCCCCGGCTCATGCGCGCGATTCCTTCGTTCAATTCGCCGATCGGCCGCGTGATGGTTCGCACCACGAACATGCTCATCAGCAGGACGGCGACGGCTACCAGCAGCAACCATAGCAGAACGCGCAGTTGAATATCCCGCAGACTTTCATAGATATCCTGCGCCTGGGAAATGTAGATTACGACTCCTATCAGGCGGGAATCCTGCAGGATCGCGGATGCGTACAGCCCCGTCATGGATCGAATGTTTCCAAAGGAGGAAATCGCGGCCCGATGGGTGAGCGTTCCGGTAACGCCGGTATCGTAAAATCCATAATCCGCATTCGCTCCGGAAAGCACGTTGGCGGCCTCTACGTTTTCAAATCTCTGCCCGTTTAGAAGCGACGCGCCGTCTACCTGCACCACGCCCAAGCGATCCAACACCAGAACGCGATTGCCTTCCTGCGAAGCGGCCAGAGCGTTTTCGTACATCTGCTTTACATCCATAGAAACCAGCGCGTCGCTCATCAGAGAAGCCAAATTCTCCGCGACGCGCTGGTCATCCTTGACGCGCTGGTTAAACATATAGTCGCCCACCAGCTGAATCAATGTTGCCGCGACGACGCCGAAAGCAATGGAAATGATCAGCAAGTAGGCGATAAGGATTTTCCAGCGGATGGAATAGAACCCGGCCTTAATCCTTGTCAGTGAAATAATACCCAACTCCCCACTTGGTGAAGATGAATTCCGGTTGGCTGGGCACGCGCTCGATCTTTTCCCGCAGGCGGCGAATATGAACGTCCACAGTGCGCAAATCGCCCAGATAGTCGTACTTCCAAATGGTTTCCAACAGGTTTTCCCGCGAAAAAACTTTTCCGCGGTTGGTCACAAACAACTGCAAAAGGTCAAATTCCTTGGCCGTAAGGTTGACTTCCCGGCCCGCGATGTTGACCGATCGATTGTTGAGATTGATGGTCATGTCGCGCACGGTGATCACGCGCTGCGTGCTTTCCTTTTGCATCATGGCCGTTCGGCGGAAAATGCCTTTGATGCGCGCCTTGACCTCGAGGATGTTGAACGGTTTGGTCATGTAGTCGTCCGCGCCGTATTCCAGGCCGAGGATTTTGTCCATATCGTCGCCCTTGGCGGTGAGCATAATAATGGGCACATTGCTCTTTTCCCGAATCCGCTGGCAGACTTCAATCCCATCCAATTTGGGCAGCATGACATCCAGCAACACAAGATCGTACTGGCCGGAAAAAAATTTTCCAACCGCCTCTTCGCCGTCCTGTGCGCTTTCCGTTTCGTACCCGTCTTGTTCCAAGCTGTATTTTAAACCTTTGACAATCAACGGCTCGTCATCCACAATCAAGATTTTCTTCGGCATTCGAGCTCCTCCTAAAATTGCTGCCGGCGGAAATACAGCGCTGCCGACATTAGTATTTCATGCTTTTGTCATCATTATTATATACTACTGTAGAGAAATTTTCAAGCGCCCCTTGCCAAATGTTAGGATTTTACATGGGACTGTACAAACCCGAAAAAAGGCGATATAATAGATACTGGTTTCGGATGCTCTGATAGAATTTCCCGAAGGAGAACGGTACGAATGCGCCATAGAATTTTCCCTCTTTTGCTCGCGCTTTTGCTCGTGTTGGCGATTTTTTCGCCGATCGCCGGAGCGGTGAGTCCGGACGACTGGAACAGTGAGACGCCGGAAAATCTGCAGGAGGGACACCTGTATTCGCAGACCGCCGTGATGATCGACGCGCAGAGCGGGGAGATCCTCTTTGATAAGGATTCCAAAGTTCGCATGTATCCCGCGAGTACGACCAAGATCATGGTGCTTTTGCTTGCGCTGGAAAGCGGGAAATCGATGGATGAAATCGTGACCATTCCCCGGGAGGCCAACGACGTTCCTTCCGACAGTTCGTTTGTGCCCGTGCTCCCCGGGGAGGAAATGACCTGGCAGGATCTTCTGATGGGCTTTATGATCAATTCCGGCAACGATGCGGGCAATGCCATCGCCGTGCTTGTGTCCGGAAGCATCGACGCGTTTGTAACCCGCATGAATCAGCGAGCGGACGAACTCGGCTGCAAGGGGACGCATTTTGCAAACGCGCATGGGTATCATGATGAAAATCACTACTCTACGGCGTACGACATGGCCCTGATCGCGCAGGAAGCAATGCGCAACGAGGAGTTCCGCAGAATCGTCTCCACCACGGAATATACCATGGCGGCAACTTCCCGCCGCGCGGAATTGAAGTTGACGACGCACAATATCCTGGCCAATCCCGCCTCCGAATACTATTACGAGGGTTGTATCGGCATTAAGACCGGCGTGCATTCCAAGGCGGGAAACTGCTTTGTGGGAGCGGCAACGCGCAACGGCGTGACGCTGATCACGGTTACGATGAACGCGTCGAATTCCAATCGGCGCTTCTTGGACAATATCCGACTGTTTGATTACGGATTTACATGTTACGACCTCTATTCGCTCTCAGAGCTTTTCGACCTTTCCGGACAGGACGTGCATACCACGGAAATCTCCAACGCGGCAAAGGATGATCCGCAAAAGGGACTTTTAGGCCTGCGCCTGACGCAGGTCAGCGATCCCGATTTTGCCCGTTATATCCCCAAGGAGGGAGAGGCGCGCATTAAGGCGCTCGCGGATTTTGCCGCGCGCACCAGCGTCAATTTGCGCGAGGGACTTGCCGCTCCCATCACGGAAGGGGAGATCGTCGGAACGGTTTCGTATGTCGGCGCTGAGGGAGACGAAGTAACGGCCATGCTTGCGGCGCAGCGCTCGATGGAGGCGCAGCCCGAAACCATGACCCTCTACGATATTCTTCCATTCCTCGAGCCGATCCGTCCGTTCCTCGAAAGCGGCGCGTTTGTCTATGTCATTTTAGCGGTTATTGTCATTGTGATTGCGCTGATTTTCCTGCGCGTGCGCCACGCGGCAAAGCGCCATCGCCGCAGGCAGGAAATCTACGATCTCAAACGCAGGGAATACCATCGCCAGCAGGTGGAGAAGCGTCGCAGGGAAGCGGCTCTTCGCGCTCGCAGAGAGGGAAACGCGCGTGTTCCCGCTCGCCGTTCTCCATCCGCACCCGCAAAGAGCCCCCGCCCGGGCAACAATTCCACGTCCGCGGCGCGACGTCCTGCGCAGAATGCGAAACGCCCGCAGAATCGCAGACCCGGCGGACGGAATATACGGTACGATTGATCCTCGTCCCCGCTCAAATGAGCGGGGATCTGCGTGTCAAAAAAGGATTTTGACACGCTCCATGAAAATCTGTGGATTTTCATGGAAGGAGAAAAGGACTGCGGAAATCTGAAAATCTCTGGATTTTCCGGGCGATTTCCTGACGGAAGGAATTGTTTT
>DVMU01000176.1 GCA_018714825.1 Candidatus Pullichristensenella excrementigallinarum | reverse complement strand
TGGCGAAGCGCATGGGCCTGCTCAACCCAGCCCATCAGCTCCGCATCAATCTGCCCTTGCGAAGAGAGAAACAGATGATGTATCCACCACTTCTCCGTAGGATGGGCGACAAAGAGGATCCTCTCGCTCTGCAATTTCTCCCACAGCCCGAACGACACCGTAAACCCGCGCTTGGACGATCCGGCCGCCCCGCGCGCATAGACCGGTCGAGAGACGTACAAAAAAGCCTTCGGATCACAGAAGGAAATCTGCGATTTCTGCACGCGGATCTCCACGCCCGCAAAGCGCTCCTGCACGCTTTCCCGCAAAGCGAAAAACAGCGGCAAAAGCTCCCGTTTTCCGGAGAAAAACGCCTCCAAATCCCAGTTGTCCATCATTGCGATTTTACCGAACGTTCTTTCTTCTTCTCATCCACCCGCAGAAGCTCCCGCCGGCTCACATCCGTGCGCAGCAGGCGATACGCCGCCGCCGCAAGCGGCACGCCCAAAAGCATTCCGCCGATCCCCAATACGCTTCCGCCGACCGTAATCGCGGCAAGCACCCAAAGACCGGGAAGCCCGATAGAACTCCCCACCACGCGCGGATAAATCAAATTGCCTTCCAATTGTTGCAGAATAATAATAAACAAAAGGAAAAACGGCGTCTTGATCGGCGATACCGTAAGGATCATAATCGCGCCTACAACGGCGCCGATATATGCGCCCGCAATTGGAATCAGCGCCGTAAAGCCCACCAGCGTCCCAATCATGGTAGCATACGGGAAGCGGAACAAGAGCATTCCCAGGATGCACAGCACGCCAAGAATGACAGCCTCAATGCACTGCCCTACGATAAATCGGTGGAAACAATCGTCTAAGACCTCCAGAACATAGCGGATCTTTCGATTCCACGCCGGACGAATATAAGCACGCAGCAACCGGTTTATCTGCGTTCCAAGCCGTTCCTTGCTCAAAAGGATGTAAAGCGCAAAGACGAACGCCATCACCAGCGTGACCATTCCCGAAAACACGCCCGTGACCGTCTTCAAGACAGAATCCATCGCGCCTCCCAGGCCGCCCCCCAGCCAATTCAAGATCCTCGTCAGAGAATTTTGCCAATCCGCGCCGATTCCCAATTCGTTTTCCGGCAAGAATTTCGCGATTTCCGGATGCTGCAGAAGCTTTTCATATGTCTGCCTGAGAAACGGCGGAACTTCCTCGATCAGGAACTGCATACACTTCAGCAATTCCGGAACGACCAGAACAATGATCAGCGCGATCAACGCGAGTACCGAAAAAACCGCGCCCAAAAGACAGGCTCCGCGCCGCGTAATGCTCACCCAGCGGCCCCGAAACCTGCGGAAATAGTGCGCTTCATAAAATCGCATGAGAATGTTCAAAAGATAGGCAATCCCCGCGCCGAGCATAAGCGGCCACATTGCCCCCAAGATTACTCCTAGAGCCACAGATACAGCGCTGCTGTACCGAATTGCCAAATAAGCCAGTACAATCGTAATCCCTGCCCTTAAGCAGGTCTTCCACTTCAGCACGCCGATCCCTCCGCACAGGCTTTTTTCTATTGTATCGTTTCCGGCAATCCTTGTCAATTGGATTTGGCTTTTTCCGCCGCGCCTTCTAAAATTCCATGATCCCTTCAGGCTTTTGCAGACGCATATCGCGCGTCTGCAATTCGTATCTTCGCCCCAAATTCCTTTTCCAGCTCTTCAAATGCCTCCATAACTTTCCCGGGAATTTCCACATGGGCAACATAGCCCCTTCCCCGCGGCCCATATCCTCCCGCGTCGTCCCGTAAACGGGGAATCTCCCCCATCAAAAGCTCCATATATCGATCGATATCCCACATTCCGTGGATTTCCTGAACATAAGCCAATTTTCCCTTCCAGACGCGCACCCGCGCGGAATATGCCGCAAAATTGATCGCCCGCACGCCTGAAGGCGCATATTTGCGAAAGCCCGCATCCATCCTGCGCTGCATGGCCGCGTCCTGACACAGGATCACCGTGCTAAACGGAAATTCCCTCTCCCGGAGCAGTTCCAGGAGATTTGTGATATTGTTTCCGCAATTGGTGGACTTGCACTCCATCTCGTCCGGCTGCAAACCGTACCGGCGCGCAAGGTAGAAGGAAAACATCTCTGCTTCTGACATGCGTGCAAATTTCCCATCCGGATAGAGGCGGTGCATTTCCTCCCGAAGTGAAGACGTTGTATGTCCCTCTCCACCTACGATGATATACTTTTGAGCCACCTGTTTGCGCATGGCTTCCGCCAGGACATCTCCTCCTGCAAGGACACTGCCGCCAAAAAGAACCATTACGTCCACCTGCCGGACGCCGTAAGTCTCCATCAATCGCTCTGGAGAAAGAAGCGGCACATCACGCTGCCCAAGATACTCTGAAAGCACATTGACGCACCGGGCAATTTCTTCCAGTTTATCCCATTCGCTTGGATTTTCTTCAAATCGCTCCATGAAGCGGATTCCCTCATTCTCTTGCAAGTCACAACTTTTTTCATAGTATACCATGTACCCGTAGCTTGCACAAGGCAAATTTGAAGATCACGTCTGCAAATTTGAAGATCACGTCTGCGGATCAATCCATCATCGCCATGATTTCTTCATCGCTCAATTCCGGTTGCAGCGCGCGATTGACAGCCGCAGCAATAATTCCCGCCACATCGGTTACCAGGCTGTCAATTTCCCTGGGCGTGACAATCATATCCCCCAAATCCTCCCGGAGAAGTTGCCTTTCAATATCGTCCAGTGCTTCTTCGTGATCCTGTTCATCTTCGTTAAGCAATTCCATCGCATCCCGAGCCAGCGTCGCCGCATAGATGACCGTGGGAACGCCTACGGCGATAACCGGTACGCCGAGCGATTCCCGGTTGAGTGCCCTACGGTGATTCCCCACTCCGGAGCCAGGATGAATTCCCGTATCCGTCAATTGCACGGCGGATCCGATACGTGAACTGGAACGGGCAGACAGGCTGTCGATGCAGATGATCGCCTGCGGTTTGAGCGTGGAAACCAGGCTGCGAATCATCTCCACGGTTTCGATCCCCGTGACGCCCAAAACACCCGGCGCGATCGCGCAGACGCTGCGCATTCTCTTGTCCGCATATTCCGGGATTTCGCGGAACATGTGCCGTGTAACCAGCGTGCGATCGATCGCCAGCGGTCCCAGGGAATCTGGAGTAATACGACGATTCCCAAGGCCTACGACCAATACCGGCCCCTCCCCCTCCCATTTGACCATGCGCGAGAGCTCTTCACCCAGCAAATTGGCCATAGCGAGCCGGGAATCCATGTCCCTTTGGCGCACGCCCTCGCATTCCAAAGTCAAATATACTCCCTGCGGTTTTCCCAATTGACGCCCGGCATCCTCCTGATGGATAATTACTTCCGTCATCTGCACGCCCATGGTTTCCCAATGGTTGACTTCGACGCCCGGGATAGCGTCCTGTCCGGCGGCCTGGAAGGACTCCATGGCGAGATCCGTTCGAATTTGTCGCATTGCGCTTTCCTCGATTCTGTTAGAATTCGGCATTAGTTTACCCAAGTTTTTCATCAAAATACCCGCAACCCCTTGCTTTTTGGGACGAGGAATGCTAAAATGATAAATGCTGATTTTGCGTAGGGAGGTGAACATTTTGCCGAATATCAAGTCTGCCATCAAGCGCGTGAAGGTGAACGAAAAGAAAAACCTGCGCAACCGGATGATCAAGTCCGCGATGAAGACCCAGATCAAGAAATTCGAAACCGCCGCTTCTGCGAACGAGGCCGACGTCCAGCTGCTCAGCGCGACGCAGGGCGCGGTGGACAGAGCCGCTGCGAAGGGCGTTATTCATAAGAACGCCGCAAACCGCAAAAAGGCCCGCCTGGCCAAGCGGCTTGCCAAGGCTGCGGAATAATTTCATTCCCAAAATGCGGGAGAACGCCATTGCGTTCTTCCCCTTTTTTTATTATAATAAACATTGGATGCCATTCGCATCGGGAGGAATTTATGGAAGATCTGTTCTCCGCAAGCGCCGGCCGCATGGCCCCGCTGGCCGATCGTATGCGCCCTCGCACGCTCGATGAATTTCTCGGGCAGAATCATATTGTCGGCCCGGGAAAGCTGTTGCGTCGCGCCATCGAGGCGGACCGGCTGACCAGTTCGATTTTCTGGGGCCCGCCGGGTACGGGCAAGACGACTTTGGCTTCCATCATTGCGGAAACCACCAAATCGGCCTTTGTCAAGCTCAACGCCGTGACCAGTGGCGTGGCGGATGTGCGCGAGGTTCTCAAAGAGGCTGAAAACCGCCTCAAGCTCTACGGGCAATCGACCTATCTGTTGCTGGACGAGTGCCATCGCTGGAGCAAGGCGCAATCCGATTCCATCCTTCCGGCCATCGAGCGCGGCGTCATTCGCTTTATTGGGTCCACGACGGAAAATCCCATGATCGCCATGACGCCCGCCATCGTCAGCCGTTGCCGCCTTTTTCACTTTGAGGCTTTGACGCTGGAAGACGTGCGCCGCGCAATTCTCGCGGCCATCGCGGATCGGGAACGCGGATATGGAAATCAGTTTGTGCGGATCGACGAGGACGCCCTGACGCACATCGCGCAGGTTGCCAACGGCGATGCCCGCAGCGCGCTCAACGCGCTGGAACTGGCCGTTTTGACCACGCCCATGGAAGCGGACGGTTCGACGCATATCACGCTGCAAATCGCTGAAGAATCCATTCAGAGCCGCGTTTTGCAGATGGACGAATCCCTGCTTTACGACATGCTCAGCGCATTTTGCAAATCGCTGCGCGGCTCCGACAGCGACGCGGCGCTGGCCTGGTGCTCGCGGATGCTTCGCGCCGGAATGGACCCGCGCATCATCGCCCGGCGCGTCATCGCGCACGCCAGCGAGGATGTGGGCCTGGCCAATCCCATGGCCATGCTGCAGGCCGTGGCCGCCTATCAGGCGCTGGAATACATCGGAATGCCGGAAGCCCGGCTTTCCATCACACAGGCGATCATCGCCGTGTGCGAAAGCCCCAAATCCAATTCCGTGGTCATGGCGATTGACCGCGCGCAGGCGGATGCGGAACGCGGCGGATACCAAAGCGTTCCCGCGCATCTGCGCGATACGCATTACAAGGGCGCCTCCAGCCTCGGCTCCGGAGAAGGATACAAATACGTTCACGAATTTCCGGGCCACTATGTCGAGCAGCAATACGCGCCTCTGGAGGCGAAGGGAATGCCCTTTTACGTCCCCTCCGAGCAGGGGTTTGAACGGGAAATTCGAACAATCCGCCAATCGCGCGGAAAGATCGATCCTCCGGATTTGCCCCGGGGTTGACGGCGGCCTTTCTCCCTATATATGGAGAGAGTTTTACCTTAATTTTATCTCCGGCAAAGGACAAGGGCCACAAAATTCCCTTATAATGGGAACAATTCCACCGTCCCTGCGGGACATACTGTATTCACAGGCAATTTTACGCATTGGGGAGCGAACGGATGAGCGAGCAGAATACATCGAATACCCCCGAGGCGAAGCGCAAAAAAGCGCAGTCCTCTTCCAAGCCGCCCGAGAAAAAATCTTTGGGCGCTTCCGCAACCGCAAAATCTCCTGCCTCCGGGAAAAAAGAGGAGAGGAGTCCCGCAAAGCGTGCGGAAGGGAAAAAAATGGAGCAGAAGAAGCCGGGAAAAGTATCCCTCTCTTTGGGGAACCTGATCCAGAAAGAGGACGTCTCTTCCGCGCCTTCCGGAAAAAAGGCCTCCGCAAAGCGCGAAAAACCTGCGGTCAAGGCGGAAAACCCGATCGCAGCCGATATGGAAGGCGCCGCAAAGAAGTCTGGCAAAGCTGCGGAAGCCTCCGAAATGAAGAAATCATCTTCCCCCAAGGCAAAGAAGCCCGCGGCAACAGATGAGGCCAAAGGCGCTGCCGAGACAAAAAAAACCGTCCAAAAAGCGAACGCTTCCTCGGCGAAGAAATCGGGTTCTGCGGCAAAAGCCCCCTCTTCCCCGCAATCTGCGACCCCGAAGGCCAAACCGTCTTCTAAGAGCAAGGCGACCGAACCCTCTTTGAGCGCGGTGGCTGTGCGCAAACATGGCCCCAAGGCCGCCTCGAATCCCCGCCCGGTTTCCGCCGCGCATAAATCTGCGCAGGCAAAGAAGCCCAAAAAGCCCGCGCCGCCCGAACCCAGGCGTCCGATGACGCGCGCGGAACTGCGCAGGCTGGCGCAGCTGAAAAAAGATCGCAAAATCGTGGCCTTGCTTGGGGTCCTGGTGGCTCTGGTGCTGGGCTTGTTCGTCCGGCAATTCTTGCTGTACCGGGATTTTGACAAAATGCGCGAGGCCGTAGAAATCGTAACGTTCTACGACGGAACGTATGTGGACGGAATCAACGTCTCCGGATTAACCC
>DVMU01000175.1 GCA_018714825.1 Candidatus Pullichristensenella excrementigallinarum | reverse complement strand
GAAATTTCCGCAAAGGGGATCGCGATTGCAGCGGCCGCGATCGTTGTATTGGTGCTGCTGGTGCTGGGATATCTCAAGGCGCCCCCGGATACGGCGTTTATCATTTCCGGATTGCGGCGCAAGCGCATTCTGATCGGCAAGGCGGGATGGAGAATTCCGTTCTTCGAGAGGGTGGATAAGATTTCCCTGCAAGTCATGACGGTCGATGTCAAGACCAGCGAGGCCGTGCCGACCAACGAGTTTATCAACGTGATGGTGGATGGCGTGGCCAACGTCAAGGTTTCTTCCGATCCGGAATTGCTCGACCGCGCGGCAGAAGCGTTGCTTGGAATGCGGCAGGACGAATTGATCGCCATGCTCACGCAGGTGCTCGAAGGCAATATGCGAGAGATCGTGGGATCGGTGGGCCTTAAGGAAATGGTGCAGGATCGGCAGGGCGTCGCCAAGAAGATCACCGAAAACGTGGTGCCGGATATGCAGAAACTGGGCATTGAAGTGGTCAATTTCAATATCCAGAATTTCCGCGACAATGCGGGCACCATTGAGAACATGGGAATCGACAATGTCGAGCAGATCCGCAAAAACGCGCAGATTGCCAAGGCAAACGCGCAGCGCGATATCGCCATCGCGACCTCGCAGGCCCAGCAGGAGGCCAACGCCGTTAAGGTCGAATCCGAGAAGAAGATCGCGGAACAGAATGCCGAACTCAATGTGCAGCAGGCGGAGATGAAGGTCAAGGCCGATACCAAGAAGGCCGAAGCAGACGCGGCGTATTCTATCCAGCAGGAAAACCAGCGCAAGACCATTGAAATCACCCGCGCCAACGCGGATATCGCGCGCCGCGAAAAGGAAGCGGAGATGGCGGAAAAGGAAATCGCCATCAGGGAGCGGCAGCTCGATGCTGAAGTGCGCAAGCAGGCCGACGCCATGAAGTACCAGGCAGAGCAGGAGGCCGCGGCGGATTTGGTGCGTCGTCAGCGCGACGCGGACGCCAAGAAGTACGAGGCCGAGCAGGAAGCCGAGGCGCGCAAGGCCGAAGCCGACGCCAAGAAATACGAGATCCAGCAGGAGGCAGAGGCCCGCAAGGCCGATGCGGACGCCGCGCGCTACGCCATGGAACAGGAGGCCGAGGGAATCCGCGCCAAGGGCGTTGCCGAAGCGGAAGCCATCGAAAAGAAGGCTGAAGCGCAGAAGAAGATGGGCGAGGCCTCTATTCTCGAAATGTATTTGGCGGCGCTGCCCGAAGTCGTGAAAAACGCCGCTTCCCCGCTTGCACAGACGGATAAGATCGTCATGTACGGCGATGGAAATTCCACAAAATTGATCAAGGACGTCATCCGTTCAAGCAACCAGGTGATCGAAGGCCTCAAGGAGTCCACGGGCATTGACCTCGCGGGATTGATCGCGGGTTTTGCGGGCGGAAAACTTGCCGCCAGGCCGGACTCCGAGCAGGGACAGAGTAAGGACAATGCCGAAGAGTAATCGACCAATAGGCCGGGCGATTCAGCCCGGCCCTTTTGACAGCGGACAGGGCAAAAAGAAATCGCCGGACGAGGGCCGGCGGGCCGTTAAACGGAGGAAATCGATGAATCTTGGATTCTGTTGTGATCCATAGAACCAAGGAACTTGTAAGAGTATCACAGGCATATCTGCACGGCATCCCCGACAGCCCGCCGGTATATGATTGGATTCCGCGTATTTTTTGACTTGCATCTTTGCGGGATTATACGGTTATTTGGATGGCTTTATAGGATCGAAATACAAATTACTGGAAAATGGAAATCCCCGAAAACCCTTGAAAACAATGGGCTTTCGGGGATTTTATTGATGGAATATCCCCAAATATAGATGCCGGCTTTCAGGTCTGCGTCCAAACCCAAATCGCAACCCAGCGTAGCGGTTGTGATTTGGAAAGGAGGAGCAGCAGAATGAGCGCGCTCTGACTTTTGCAAAAAAGTCGGAGCAAGCGATATGACGCTTGCTCCAACGTGGTGACCCATCGGAGATTCGAACTCCGGACACCCTGATTAAAAGTCAGGTGCTCTGCCGACTGAGCTAATGGGTCACGCCAAGGGAATTGGCTGGGGCGGCAGGGGTCGAACCTGCGATGCGGGAGTCAAAGTCCCGTGCCTTACCGCTTGGCGACGCCCCAACAGGCAGCCGGCAGCGATAAGATTCCCGTGCAGGCTTGCGCATTAAAAAAATGGGGTGGATGATGGGACTCGAACCCACGATTTCCAGGGCCACAACCTGGCGCTCTATCCACTGAACTACATCCACCACACTGGCGCGCCCGAAGGGATTCGAACCCCTGACCCACGGCTTAGAAGGCCGTTGCTCTATCCTGCTGAGCTACGGGCGCATCCATCTGCACGCAGGAGAAGTGATCCCGCCGACGGAACAATATTATAGCATCAGTCTGCGCGTTTGTCCATAGCTTTGAGCGATATTGGGCAAAATTTTACTTTGCGAGTTGGGCGAAGGGCACGAACGGCTGCGGCTGTGCGGGATGCTCGCAGAGCATTTTTTCCATCCAGAGCATGTCGCGCCATTGGCCAAGTTTAAAACCGCAGCGATGGAACACGCCCACTTCCCGATATCCCATCTTGCGATGAAATTCCACGCTCTGCGGATGCGGATAGGCAATGCAGGCATTGAGATTGGTCACGTTCTGGCGCAGGAGCGCCGTTTCCAGCGCGTTGTACAGTGCCCGGCCAATACCGCGGGAATGCTCGCCCCGGCGCACATAGATGCTCGTTTCCACGGCCCAGTCGTAAGCGGCCCGGTTTTTGAAAGGCGAGGCGTAGGTATATCCGAGAATGCGTCCCGCCTCTTCCGCGATAAAATACGGATATCGCGAAAGCGTGCGATGGATGCGGCTTTGAAACTGTTCCACAGAGGGGACTTCGGTTTCAAAACTGATTACGGTATCCTGCACGTAGGGCGCATAGATTTCAAGCAGCGCCGGAGCATCCGTTTCGGATGCGAGGCGGATATGAATAGAAACGGCCATAGGCATTCCCTCCGGGAAGCGTTTTTTGTCATTATACGTCCGAGCGGGTGAAAAGCAAGCGTTGAGGGAGAGGAATTTTGGAAAAAATTAGAAAAATGCGTCGAATACGCGGGCATTTTTTCCGGGCGTATGGACAAAAAAGCGGGGCAGAATTATAATTGAAGAGAGATGAACCATTTGGCGCGCGAAAGCGTCAAAGCGATAAATAGGAAAATCGGAGGGCTTGGTCGTGCGCAAGAAGATAGGGCTTTTGTGGATTGCGATGCTGTGTTTTCTTCCGACTGCGTTTGCCGCGCAGCAGGCGCCCATTGCCGTCGGTTTTGAGGACACGGCGACGCTGATTTCCTATGACGGGGATATGCTGGTGGAATTGGGGACATATGACGCCATCTTCGCGTTACAGGAAATGTCTGCACTTCAGGGGGATTTGCCTGCGCAGCAAAGCGAAAGCGGCAAGACGCTCTACGCCGCTGGAAAAAAGGGAGACAACGGAGAGATTCTCTATGCTCTGATAGACGATGCGGGGGAACGCTTGACCGAAATGGAATATACCATGCTTTCCCTGGAAGGCGGCAGTATTCTTTTTTTGAAAGATGGGCTTTATGGAGCGTTGAGTCCGGAAGGAGAATTGTTGGTAGAACCCAAGTACACGATGCTTGTATCCAATGGAGAGGGAGGCTTTTTGGCGACTACCACGGAATACTGGGACGATGAGCCGGACGGGGTTTATTGGATCGACGCTGCGGGCAATGTTTCGGCTACGGGTGTAAAGACGATGAGCGGGCTCGAGCAGTTTCATCAGGGGTTGATGCCGGCGCTTTCGGCGGAAAACCAGATGTATGGCTATCTGGACGCGCAGGGGCAGTGGGCCATTCGCCCGCAGCTGACTTCCGCAGGCGCTTTTTCCGGGGATTACGCGGTCGCTTCCTTGTCCACGGGCTATGGCCTGCTCGATCGGACGGGGAACTGGGTGGTGACGCCCAAATATGAATACCTGAACTATGAGGTGGGAGGCCTTATCCTGGCGCAGGAAGACCAAAAGACCGTCCGTGTATTGGACGCGTCGACATTCGAAGAAAAGTTTACAATCTCAGGAGAAGAATTGTATTGTGCGAGCCTGGGAGAGCGCGTACAGGTCTATGATACGGATCGCGTGCAGTTGTATGACGCGGAAGGTACGCTTCTCAATGAAAGCGGCGCGTTTTCCGGATACGCATACGGCGAAAACGGACAGACCATTCTCTATGCGGGCGCGTGGGGCGAGGAATGCGTATACCTCCTGGATGCGCAGGGAAAGACCGTGGCCGGTCCGTTCCAATCGCTCTCTTTGCTGGATATGTATGAGGGAACGGCGTATTACAGCTTCATGACGTTTGATACGGAATCGACTTACAGCGAGGAATTGGGAGAAAATCTCTACGATTGGGACGAGGCGAGCGTGCGCAACGGAGTCATCGATCAGGAGGGCCGTCTGGTACTGTCGGCAGAGTATGAGGAACTCTATCGCCTGGCGGAAAACCGCCTGTTCGCGCGCAAGGGCACAAGAGAAGGCGTGATTTCCCTGGACGGGAGCTGGATTTACAGCCGGGAAAGACAAGACTAGGCCGTTTTACGGAGAATGTGCGTGCCCGATGGGCGCGCATTTTAAGAAAACAACGCGACCCAGTTTTCCAAAACGCGCCGGAGCGCGCTTCCCACGGTCAGTTTTTCGACACTTTCATCGGCGAGCAGATCGCATTGGGCGACTGTCTCGCCGTTAATTTCCAGAATGGCCCGGCCTACGGGGTCGCCCGCCTTGATCGGAGCGGAAATGCCTTCCCCGAAATCGTAGCGCACGGTGAAATGCTCGTCCAGGCCAACGGCGGCCTGAAGCGATTGGGACGCGCGCACGGCGACCGTACCGTCCAGACCGCCGCGCACTTCGGCATCCACGACGAACTGTCCCTCTTCCAGGAAGGTCTTCATGCGGTAATTTTCGAAGCCGTAATCGAGCAATACCGTCGCGGTATCAAACCAGGTGGGGCAGTTGAGTACACAGCCGATCAGTTCCATTTCCTCCCGCTTGGCCGAGAAGACCAGGCAGCGCCCGGCGCGGGAGGTATAACCGGTTTTTCCGCCTGTCGCGCCTTCATAGGTCGTGAGCAGGCGGTTTTTGTTTTCCAGAACGCGACTGTATGTGTTGCCCACCCAGGGAATGATCTTGCGCTGGGTCGAAGTGATGGTGCGAAAATCCTCCAGTTGCAGGGCCTGACGGAAAATTTGCGCCAGCGCCAACGCCGAAGCCGCATGGTTTTCCGCATCCAGGCCGTGCGGGTTTTGATAGGAGGCATCCACTCCCAATTCTTCGGCGCGCCGGTTCATCATGGCGGCAAAATCCTCCACGCTTCCCGCGATGTGCTCGGCAATGGCGACTGCCGCGTCGTTGCCGCTTCGGAGCATCAGCCCATAGAGCATTTGTTCCATGGTCAGCGTTTCGCCTTCGGAAAGATAGATCGATGTCCCGGGAACGCCATGCGCGTTTTTGGAGGCGGTGACGGATTCGGTAAGCTCGCAATTTTCCAGCGCCAAAAGCGCGGTCATGATCTTGGTGGTCGAAGCCATGGGCAGCATTTCATCCGCGTTCTGTGCAAAGAGCACGCGGCCGCTTGCTCCGTCGATCAAAACTGCGCCCTTTGCACCGACCGTGAACGGTTCGGAAGCACGGGCGGAGCAAAACAGCAGCAACACAGTGAAAAGAGCGGCGAGCTTTTTCATGCGACGGCCTCCTTTATGACATGGAGATATTGTATGCTCGCTCGGCGCACAGGTTGACTTTCCATCTGCATTGGGATACAATAGAATACGGATTTTGATACCCTGGGAGGAACAGTGATGGTCTTTAAGATGCAGTTCTTTTCGCAATCCCGAATGTGACGCGCATCCGAAATCACAGCACATTTT
>DVMU01000174.1 GCA_018714825.1 Candidatus Pullichristensenella excrementigallinarum | reverse complement strand
CTTCTTATTTTGGATATCAAAGATCTTGGCAAAATTGCCTCCCGTCGCCTGAAACTGATCGTGTTCGAACTGCGTATTCCCACATTTGGGGCAACTGTACTGCACGGAATTGTTCTCCACTTTCTTCATCTCCATTCTCAATTATTGATTGTTCGCCACCAGGTTGTGTACCCATTTTCCGCTGCGCATACGCCACAGGCAGAGGGCGCCCTTTGCAATTTGTTCGCAATACGTCATCAAATAGACGCGCTGCACATCCCAATGGAACACAAGCCCCGCCAAAGCTGCCATGGGTACGCCGACCAGCCACAGAGGGATGACGTCGATCGCCGCTGCCGCGCGCACATCGCCTCCCGTGCGCAAGATCGCGACAATGACCACACAATTGAGCGCGTGCGCCCATATAAAGCAGGCAAAAATCCGAATTAGCCCCCGCGCGGCCGCAGCGGTTTCCGCCGTGACATTGAAAAATCCCACCATGCTTCCGCTCAACGCGAGAATGGCGAGGCCTATTCCCTGCGAAATCAAGGGCGTCGCCCACAAAAATCGCTTCGCATAGAGTCTGGCGCAATTTTCGTCGCCCGCGCCGATCGCCATGCCGATCATGACGCCGCAGGCGTGGCTCAACGCGCGAATCGCGACGCTTGCCAACTGTTCGATTGTCGAAAAGATGTTGGCCGCGGCCGCGGCGGTCACGCCGTCTCCCAGGCGACCGTAAATCGCGGAATACGTCACCGTTCCCGCTGCCCAAAGGGATTCGTTGAGCAGGACCGGCAGCGCAATAACGAGGAAATCGCGCACCGCCTTCCGGCTCCCCGGGCGCAGTTCTCCGAGCTTCGCCGCCGTGACAAAGCCGAAGCGGCGCGCAAAGACGATCAGGACCCCGAGTTCCACCGCCGCGCCGATCATCGTCGCGATCGCGGCGCCCCGAACGCCGTATCCGCCGAAGGATCCGTGATCGTAAATCAGCAGCCAGTTGAAGCAGATATTCGTCAAGATGGCCGCAATGCTGGCAAACATCGGCAATTTGACCTGCTCCGTGGATTTGAGCACCGCCGCCTGCACCAGGGATTGGCTCTGAATGAAATACACAAAGCCCATGATCCCCAAATACTCCGCGCCTAGCCTGCGCGCCTCTTGGCTCTTGATGAGAACGCGAATCAACTGCCCCGGGAAAAAGATCGACGGCAATCCCAACAGGGCGGCCACCACCAATCCCATCGCCGTGGCGATTCCCAACGTTCTGCGCACACCTGCCACGTCTCGCTTTCCCCAATATTGCGAGACGAAAATCGACGCGCCACTGATCGTGCCGAACATCGCGAGTTGAAACAAAAAGGATATACGATTGGCTTGCGAAACCGCAGCGAGCGGAACTTCGCCCAACTTTCCCACCATCACGTTATCCACGATCTGCATCGCCGCCGTGACGACGCTCTGGAGGGCGATCGGAACCGCCAATTGGAAAAGTTGTTTGGTAAAATTCCTCTCCCAGCGAAAAATGGGATGTTGCATTGCTCTTTCCTCAGGCGGCTTTTCCCGCCTATTCCGTCGTCTGTGCGTTGTAAAAATTGCCGACCGGGAATTGCGCGATTCGCAGTTCCGTTGCCCCATAGGGGACCAATTCGAGGGTCTTGACCTCGTTGGCCTCGAGTCCCGGCATGACCGGAACGCTCCCGCAACTCTCGCCGCTCATGGTCCAAGGCGTCTTCGCCGCCTTCACCAACACTCGCGCGCCCGGCTCTCCTTGCGCAAACCCCTGTGGAGACTGCGAGAAGACCGCCTTCATCGGCTCTTCGCGCAAAAGCGCCCAATTCCAATCCTCCGTCGCCCTGACGCGCTCTCCTTCTTTCACGCTTGCGGGCGCAAAAGCCATCAAAAGCGGCCCCATCTCCACCGCGGCGGATTGGTGATACCAGCGCGTGATCCTCGGCGAAGAATTCAGCTCCAATCGAACGACATCGCCGGGTTGCCAGCGTCTGCGCACGCAGGCCGTCTCTCCCGCGCGCACCTGCATCATTTCCCCATCCGGAAGGACGATCATCGGCTGCCGTACCCATTGGGGAATGCGCAGATACATCGGAAATTCCAAGGGCTTTTTGACCGTGACTTCGATGGAAACCGTTTCGGAAAACGGATATTCTCCAAAAACCCGCACGCGAACCGGTTGCTCTCCCACACGCACGCGAACCGTGCAGGGCGCATAGCTCACCGCCGCCAATCCGTCATCCGAAGTTCCCATCCACAGGGAACTGACGAACTTCGGCCATCCTTGCTGCGCGCAGAGGGAAAATTCCTCTCCCGCCCGATCCAGGAAGAGGTTCGCATCCTCCTCTTCATTGTAGAACGCCCTTTTCGCGCGTGAAATGGATACCTGATTGACTTGCTGCACGCGCTGCACATGCTCCATTTCCTGCGAAAATGCCGCGGGCAATGCATTAAACGCCAATTTCTCCAAAAGATCCGGCAGATCCTTTCCGTAATCGCCAATGCCGATGAGCGTCTCCAACGCGTTGAGCAATTCCGCAATCGCCGCGATTTCTACGCCCTGTGAAGGGCTCGCGCCATTGATGTGTTGATCGCATGTATAGCAACCGCAGGCCACGCCATGATGCTTGATCAGCTTTTCCCATCCAAAGCGGAACCCGCCCTGCTCCTTGAATCCGCTCTTAAACAGATTCATGATTCCCGGAGACTTGAGCCCAAAAGCCAGGTTTTCTCCATGCGTCAGATGGTATTGGGTATGAAAGTAGGGCCGATGTTCCCCGGCGATGGGGTCGTCGATTTCCTCTTCCAGCGCCTCTTTGAGCCGCTCCCAGCGAAGCGTCTTCCCCAAAGGCTGCGTGAGAGAAAACGTGTGGAAAAAATTGGGCCAATCCAGCGTCTGCTCACGCAATTTGCGGCACAGCTCCAACAAATACATCTGCCCCGTCAAATTGAAAAGGCGCATGGCCAGAAGCATATTCTCCGCACCGCGCGCGACCGCGCGCTCCTTCAAGGGATGCTCAGCCAGATTGCGGAACTGGTATTTGAAAAAGGCGTCCATAAATTTGAGCGCCTGCCGGTCCGCGGTGGCGGTAAAATACTGCCAGAGGGCGCGCAGCGCAAGCATCCTGGGCCAATAGTCCGAATTGTCTTCCGGCCCAAACCAGCCGTCTTCCCGCTGCGAATCCAGCAGTTTCCGCATTTCCCGGGAGACGAGTTCCTTGAGATCCTCTCTTTCCATCTCCCAGGCCAGAGGCACAAGCGCATCCAACAGCTGCCATTTTTTCTCCCACTCAGCCTCCAGATCGCCCGCGCGCAACAGCGCGACCGCACGGCCCGTCAGTCCGCGCAGCTGCTTCTCCATCTGCGTTCGGAGCCAGCCCTCCGGGCGAATGGCTCCCACACACAGGGGCGCTTGCAAATTGGGCACCAGAGGCGTGCGGTTGAAGATGGTTTTCATTTTTGTCCCCCTCGTCCTGCTTCAAAGATATGGTATTCACATTCGATGCGGCCATTGTAATAGCGCCGCCTGCGCGTGGCCCGACGGCCGTATTCCCGTTCAAAACCCATGTCTGCAGAGAATGCACACAGATTCCATCCCGGGCAGCGCCGCTGCAACTGCCCGAGTTGCCTGGCCACCGCGTGCGCCGCGCGCGCATTGTCCAACCGCTCGCCATACGGCGGATTTGCGATAAACACGCCCGGCTCTCCCGCAAGGGATACATCGCGCATGTCCTTGACTTCCAGATCGATGCGCCCCGCGAGGCCCGCCTGACGGACATGTCTGCGCGCCAGTTCAATCGCTTCCGGATCAATATCCGATCCGGCGATATGCAAATCGCGCCCGTAGCATGTGTCGTATTTCCTGCGCGCCTCGAGGCGAATTTGCGCAAGCGCCTCTCCCGGCACGCAAGGCCAATCCTCCATGGCAAAATGCCGCGTCAGACCGGGCGCGCGATTGAGCGCGACAAACGCCGCTTCCACGAGAATGGTCCCCGTTCCGCAACAGGGATCATACAATTTCTGCCACGGATGCCACCCGCTCTGCAATACCAGGGCCGCAGCCAAGGTTTCCCGCAGGGGCGCTTCCCCGTTCCAAGTGCGATATCCGCGCTTGGAAAGGGGATCGCCCGAAGCATCGAGCGTCACCGTCACAAGATCGTTGCGAATGGAGACGTCCACCTGGAAAAGCGCTCCGGTTTCGGAAAACCAATCCAGGCCGTATGCGCCCTTGAGCCGTTCCACCATGGCGCGCTTGGAAATCTTTTGGACGTCCGACGGACTCATCAGCTGGGATTTGACGCATTTCGCGCGAATCGGAAACCGCGCGTCTCTGGGCAATAATTCTTCCCAGGCAATTCTCCGAATTCCCTGAAACAGCTCCTCAAAGCTCCGCGCCTCGAACTGATCCATCACCAGCAGCACCCGGTCCGCGGTTCGCAGCCAAAGATTGGCCCGGAAGCCCATCTCGAATCCGCCCTCAAACATCGCGCCTCCAACATCCATTACGCGCACGTTTTCCGCGCCCAGGCGTTTGAGATCTCGTCCCGTCATCCCCTCCAACCCAAAGGCCGCGCTGGCAATCCATTTCATAGATCCTTTTCCGCCTCGCGCTTCATTTCCAGGGATTTTTCATATGCCGCGCACGCCGCGTCAATAATGCTGGCGCGGAATCCGCCTTTCTCCAGCGCCCGCACAGCGCGAATCGTCGTCCCACCGGGGGAACAAACCATATCCTTGAGCGCGCCGGGATGCTTTCCGCTCTCCATCGCCATCTTCGCCGTCCCCAAGAGGGTCTGTGCCGCCAATTCTTCGGCGGTCTTTCTGGGAAGTCCCATCAGTACGCCGCTATCCGCCAATGCCTCGATAAACATCGCAGCATAGGCAGGCCCGCTTCCGGAAACCGCCGAAACCGCCTCAATGAGCCTCCCCGGCACATACAAAACCTTGCCGATGGCAGAAAACATTTCTTCTACGAATTTCCGTTCCTCTTTGGTAAGCGTATTTTCCTCGCACAGGGCGGTAACGCCCTCTCCCACCATGGCTGGAGTATTGGGCATAACCTGCAAATACCGCGTACCTGCCGGAAGTTTCCGTTGCAGCGCCGGGGTAGATAGACCTGCTACAATGGAAACCACAGCCTTGCCCGCAAGCGTGTCTCCGCAAGCGCGCAGCGCATCCTCCACATACACGGGCTTAACCGCCAGGACCACGACTTCCGCCTGCTTGACCATCTCCACAGCGGAATCGCAGACCACCGCTCCAATTTGCGCAGATAACTCCTCCGCGGCTTTCCGCACCACATCATAGAGGAAAATTTCTTCTGGCTTTACCACTCGGCTGCCCGCAATGCCCCGCGCTATCGCGCCGCCCATATTTCCCGTTCCAATAAATCCTACGCGCATCTGTCTTTACTCTCCTTTCGACAATAGCTGCCGCAAAATTTCCAGCGCCTTTCTCTCTGCGCGAGACACGGTCATCTGCGAGATTCCAATTTTTTCGGCCACTTCTCTTTGACCCCTGTTCTCAAAAAAGCGCAGGCGGATAATCTCTTTTTGGCGCTGATCCAATTGCTCCATGGCGCGCTCCAACTCGTCGGAACGCTCGAATTCCCCGTATCCGCCTTCCTCCACGCCGAGATACGCGCTCAAGGGAGCGCTTTCATCATCTTCACTGGGAAGGGTATCCAGCGAAACCGGCGCCGCGGCACCGCGCATTTCCAGCGCTTCCAGCACATCTTCCACGCTGACTCCCAGCCGATCGGCCAGTTCGTCCGCCGTCGGCTGACGGCGCAGCGCAAATCCCAGTTCCTCCCGCGCCGCCTCCAGATCTTTGAGAAGCTCTCCTCCCCGCCGCGGAAGGCGGATCAGCCGGGAACGATCGCGAAAGTAGTTTTTTACCTCCCCCACCATCGTTGGGGTGACAAAGCTGACAAATTTTACTCCCCGATCCGGATCATATCGCTCCAGCGCCTTAAAAAGCGCGAGGGAAGCAACCTGGTACAGATCGTCATAATCCACGCCCCGCCCGGAAAATCTTCGCGCGATAATGGCTGCAATATACAGATACGCCTCCACGATCTGATCCCGCAATACGGGGTTGCGTGTCTTTTCGTATTCTCTTAGGAGCGCCTCCGCATCAAAGGGCGGACGCTTCGCGACATTGCGCATGACGCATCCTCCCCCTTTAGTTCAGGGCCACTTTCATTGAGATTTTCCGAATCCAACCACCCGTCTGATCAATTTCCACGGAACTGACCATGGATTCCAGAATCGCACGCACGACCCGGAGTTCGTCCTCTTCCATTCCGCATTTGCCGACTTCCGTTCCCAGCGCGCATACGGAAATCTCCAAATCCCGATCTTTCCTCTCAAACGCACAGAGAATTCTATCGGGAGGGCACTCCTGCCCTATCAGGCAATTGCAGGCTTCTTCCACAGCGAGCTTCACATCGTCCATCACATCCACCGTCAATCCGGCCCTGGCAAGTACTCCCGCAGCCGTGAGCCGCAATACCAGCATCATGGATTTGTCCGACGGAAAACTCAATTCGACCTTGCCGATCGCCATAGGACATACTTCCCTCCGCGCAAGTTTCCATCCTTTATTATACTTGATGAACGTATTTTGGACAAGTGGGCTTTTTCCCGCTTCTTGGTATTGTGCGTTAAATTTCTCTTGACAGGTCTGCGGGCAGGCGGTATGATGGGCAAAAGCGGTAAAGCTCCGCGAAAATTCTTCAGGGGGCATCGCCATGCAAAGATGGGAAGGCATTCAGGATCTATCCCGGGAACAACTCTTGGAATATGTGGAAATGCAGGCCAAGAATTGGTTGGCGTTGGATGGAACTTGGTTCCAATCTCTCGAGCAACTTCGCGGCATGGACGAAGCCATGTTGCACGATGAGCGGGCATGGGCGCGCTACACGGTCTTTGAAGCGCGGAGAATAAAGAAATTCCTCGGTCTTCCGGAACATCCCGGCTTGGAAGGGCTGCGCCGCGCGCTCAACTTCCGCCTCTACGCCGCAATCAACCGCCATGCATTTTCAATGGAGGAAAATGGGCGTGTCCTGATCTATCGCGTGCTTTCCTGCCGCGTGCAGGACGCGCGCCTGCGCAAGGGAATGTCCCTACACCCCTGCAGGCCGGTAGGGTTGGTAGAGTATTCGGGATTTGCCTGGGAAATCGATTCGCGCATCCAAACGCAATGCCTGAGCTGCTGTCCGGAAATCACGGATAAAAGCGTGCGCTGCGCCTGGAAATTTACCTTGCTTTGCTGAGCGCGATCTTCTCGTCCTGGCTGCTTCTGTGTCGGCGGCGCGGAAGAGAAATCCTGTGTCATACGCCAAAATTCCTGAACATGCGCGAAGAAAGGGGAAAGCGCAAATGCGCCTGTTTATCGGATTGGAATTGCCCGCGCAGATGCGCCTGGCTGCGCAAGAGGCCTCTCTGCTCTACCGGCGCCTTGCTCCCGGCCGCTATGTGGAGGCGGAGTTGTTTCATATTACTATGGCGTTTCTGGGAGAACGCGGAGAAGAGGACCTCCCCGCGCTCCAGGAAATTCTCCTGCGCTGTGCCGAGAAACAGCCCGTGCTTTCCCTCTCCCTCAGCCATCCCGGTTACTTTTCGAAGCCGGAAAACGCCATTCTCTTCCTGAGCGTACACGGGGAAGAATCCCTCTACCCCCTGGACAATCGTCTGCGCGCAGCGTTGCGGCAGGCAGGGCAGAGCTTTGACATAAAGCCTCTGCGCCCGCACATCACGCTCGCCCGCAAGGTCAACCTTCGCGCCCGGCAAGCTTCAGCAGAAGAGATTTCTCTGCCTGATCCGCGCCCGGCCGGAGGCGCAATCGCTCGCCTGACCCTGTTCCACTCCACCCGCGTACAGGAAAACCTGCGCTACCTTCCGATTTTTCGCGCAGATTTTGCCCGCCCATAATCCTTTGCAGACCGCATTTCCCCCGCCCGGTTCTCCCGGCGGTTTCGGACGAATTTCCATAGGTTGACCGTCCCCTTCCCAAAGATTCTTCGCTTGCCCCGTCGCGCGCTTTCCTTCCCGGCAAGCATTTTGGTGTGCAACAACCCGAACGCTCCTCTTGAAAGCGCTGCCTGTCTTCCCTGACAAAGCCATGCTTTCAGGTTATGCAGAGCTTTTTAAAGGCTGCCGATACGCTTGCCATTCCGCGCCTTTGAAATTGCTGTCCATGCACTGTTTCGACGCTTAAAATCAAGGAGTTTGCCTCATGAACATGGAATTGTTGCCCGTGCAAAGAGAAGACCTGGCGGAATATATGCGAGATATGCAGGAAGCTTTTCAGAAGGGCGCGACAGATGCGTTTCCCGATTGCAATAAGCAAGTCCTTTCCGCAGAGGAAATCCTTGCGTCTTTGGCAAAGAAAGGCGCCATTGGCTACAAGGCGATGAGAAACGGCAAAATGCTGGGCGGCGCCATTGTTGTAATCGACGCTCTAACGCAGCGCAATCACCTTGATTTCCTCTATGTGAAACAGGGCGTCCAGAGTAAGGGCGTCGGCCAGGCAATGTGGAAGGCCATCGAACAGCTCCATCCGCAAACCAAAATCTGGGAGACGGTCACTCCCTATTTTGAGAAGCGCAACATTCACTTCTATGTGAACCGCTGCGGCTTTCATATTGTCGAATTCTTCAACCCGCATCATAGAGATCCGAGCATTCCCGAAGACATGGTCGGTGGCGATTTCTTTTTCCGCTTTGAAAAGCGCATGTAGGGGCAAGCATCTGCGGTTTCTTCCGTCCAACGGCAGAAGACCCGATAAGAAGTCCCGGGGCGGCGCTTCCTTCAAGAGCGCTATCTGTCGCTGGATCAACAAGCGATAATTCCCCCCTGCAGAAACCGATACAGGAGTATTCGCCGAAAACCATTCCGGCAGTACCGCGCAATCTCGCCAAGGGAGCCTGGATGTCGGCCGGGCTCGCCTTGACGCAGAAAATCCTGCCTCAAGCGTTCCGGTATGGTATTCTTGGATGTCAAATTGGAACGCATCACAAAACCCGCCGGCGATTTCGCCGGCGGGCAGAATTCCTATATTTTCTTGTTGTTTCGTACGGGTTTCCTTGCTTTGATGTTCCTTATTCAGCAACATTCGGACTTCTTTCCGGAGAAACTCGCTTCTCTCGGTTTGTGGCTTTTTCCCCTGTTGAAACTTCTTCCTAACGGAATGCGGTTTTTCTTCTTTCTCTCCACTGAGTCGAATGGAGCGTTCTTCGCAATTTATCTTGCTCTTGCCTTGCCGCGTTCCTTCGATCTTGACTCTTACTTCAACGGGGTTTTCTATCCTGCTTGACGATTTCCTTCGTCAATCCCTGGTCCTTTCTATGTGCTGAAACCTCTCTCGACGGGATTCGACCGCTTCCCTCTCTTCCTTCTCCTTTGCTCCAATGGATTGACTGGAATCGATGCCACATTTCCTCCAATTGACTTCCCGAGATTTCTTTCTCTTCGTTTCAACCGGAATTCCGAAACTGATCGAACTCACTTCCCAATTGGTTCATTGAGATTGGTCGAGCCTTTTTCCCTTCCATTGAGATTGGATTCCGTATTCTCCCTGTTCATTGGAAGCGCCTTTTTCTTTTTTCCTCGCTATGCTGAAATCGGGAGGATTCCCTTTTCCTGTCTGCGCTGAAAAT
>DVMU01000173.1 GCA_018714825.1 Candidatus Pullichristensenella excrementigallinarum | reverse complement strand
TGGAAAGATTGCTTCCCGCGCAGATGGAATTCATGGATGCCGACTCATAGCTCTTTTTCCCAAATTCTTCCACCGCGGCGGAAAGGATCCGATCCCGCGTCCTCTTTGTCTTCTCCTGCTGTTTCATTGGCGCCTCCTAAAATAGACCGTTTAGTCTATTTTATTCAAAATAGACCGATCGGTCAATAATTTTCAGGTTAATTGTCTGTTGCTTTAAAATGGCATGGAATTTGTCGAGGCGTTTTTCGCCCGATTTTGGGATTTTTCGCATTGTTTGTCCTGCGCCGCGGCGGAAAAAAGCGCCCCGCCGCATTCCCAAAAGGGCGCGGCGAGGCACTTCCGATTCATCGGGATCATGGCGCGCGTTCCGGAGAAAAACCTCCGAAAGATGCGTCAGATTCAGTAGTTTTCGCAGTTGATTTCGAAATAGCTCTGCGGATGCGCGCAGGTGGGGCAGATCTCCGGCGCAGCCGTACCGACCACGATGTGCCCGCAATTGCGGCACTCCCACACCTTGACTTCACTCCTGGCAAAGACCTGGGCCATCTCCACATTCTTCAGAAGCGCGCGATACCGCTCCTCATGATGCTTCTCAATGGCGGCTACCAGGCGGAACTTGGCGGCCAATTCCGGGAAGCCCTCTTCCTCGGCGGTCTTGGCAAAGCCTGCGTACATATCCGTCCACTCGTAATTCTCTCCCTCTGCGGCATGGAGCAAATTTTCGGCGGTATTTCCCAGACCATTGAGCTCCTTGAACCACATCTTGGCATGTTCCTTTTCATTTTCGGCAGTCTTCAAAAACAGTGCCGCGATCTGCTCATATCCCTCTTTCTTGGCTACGGAGGAGAAATAGGTATATTTGTTGCGCGCCTGAGATTCTCCCGCAAAGGCAGCCTCCAGATTCTTTTCCGTCTGGGTCCCCGCATACTTGCCGGCCGCCTTGGGCTCCTCGATCTTCTCAAAGGAAGAGGCGGGCTGCTTGCAGACCGGGCAGGTAAAATCGGCGGGAAGCTCCGTGCCCTCGTAAATATAACCGCAGACCTTGCATTTCCACTTGCTCATGGTTTGATTCTTTCCTTTCTCTTCTTCATTTTCATTGCACGGAATCCGATCGAGCAGCTTGCGCGCCACTTCCACGGGGAATTCGGGGGAAGGGGGATTCTTTACCCACTCTTTGAGAAGCGCGTGGGTGTTGGCGCTCTGAGGAAGCATATATCCCGCTTCCCGGAGCAAATCCTCATTGACCAGACGGACGGACTTGGCCACGGCGCGCATCAGGCGATCCTCGGCCTCGCTGCCCGCCTTCTCCGCCAACTGCCGCGCGATCGTTTCCTGCGCAGCCTTGCCCTTGGCCAGGGAATTGGCCAACGCAACGACCGTTTCCGTCTTCTTCTGCTGCGGCGGATACGCATAGGGCACCATGGAAATCGCGCCGCTCGGGCAGGCGTCCGCACACGCCCCGCAGCCGATGCACTTGCGCACGTCGATGATGCTGTTTTCGGTATCGGTCGCCCCGGTAGGACAGACGTACAGGCACAGGCAATCCTTGGTACACAGGCGCAGCGTTCTCACGGCAAATCGCTTCATGCTCTATCCCTCCCCTCAATTTTCTCAAATTTCCACGCGGGCACCTTGCAGACCGGGCACATTTCCGGCGCCTTGTCCCCCACATAGACAAAGCCACAAACCGTACAGACCCAGACTTGCGTGTCCTTGAGCAGGGCGTCTCCCTCTTTCCGATATCTCTCCAACAGGGACGCGAGAATGCGGGTCACCTTCTCCCCCCAAACGCAGATCCTCTGTGTCCCTCGATCGCCCGCGGCTTCTGCGGCGGAGCGAAGGGCGGGATATCCCTCTTCCAGATCGCGCCGCACCAATTCCATCAGCCGATCCGCGTCGGCATCGGCAATGGCGGGTGTTCCGGCCGCAAAGAAATCCGCCAGTTCCCGGAACAGCGCGGCCTCCTCTTCCTTATACTGCTTCTCGCAGCCCCGGGCCAAATTCGAGCACAGCGCGGACAGCTCGCCCGCAGAGAGCTGCTTCATATCCTCCGAAATGGGCACGGGAGCGACCGGCGCCTTGGGCTTTTGCTGTTCCTCAGGGGCAAACGAAGACTTGCTCGCGCCGCACAGGGGACAGACCCATGTCTCGGGCAGATCCGCAAAGGGCGTCTTTTCCTTTGCTTCGTCATAGACATAGCCGCAGATTTTACAGATCCATTTGCTCAAATTTTTTCCTCCCTTCAGGCGGATCGCATCGCTTCGATCCGCATACGTCGTATGGAGCATTTTTTCAGCCGTCTCCCCCAGAGGCCGGCCGTAAAACCGTTCATAGGCGCGCAGGATGTCGGGATTCTCGTGGCTTGCGCGCAACGCCATGGAAGCGTCCCTCCGATACAGGCCGGCAATGCGGCTTCGGCGGATCGAATCGGCGTCTCCCGCCAAATTTCTGGGCTGCCCGCCGCCGCCAATGCAGCCGCCGGGACAGGCCATGACCTCCACAAAATGATACTGCTTTCCGTCCTCCCGAATGCTCCGAAGCAATTCCCGGGCATTGGCGGTTCCGTAGACCACGGCCACATTCAGGGAAATTTCCCCGATATTCACGCGGGCTTCGCGGATGCCCGATTCGCCCCGAACCGGCTGCAAATCGCAAAACGCTTCGGGCGCTTTTTCTCCGGTGAGATACGCATAGGCCGTTCGCAGAGCCGCCTCCATTACGCCGCCGGTGTTCCCGAAAATGACGCCCGCGCCGGAAGAGCGGCCCATGATGTCGTCATAGGCAGAATCCTCCAGGGAAAGGAAATCGATTCCCGCTTCCCGCGCCCAACGGGCCAATTCCCGGGTGGTAATCACCTGATCCATATCGCGCATCTCGGGGATGCCGTGATATTCGGCGGCGGCGCGCATCTCTTCCCGGCGAATCTCAAATTTCTTGGCCGTGCAGGGCGTCAGGGCCACGTTGACTATCTTTCTCGGGTCCAATCCCTTTTCCCGCGCAAAATAGGTCTTGACGGTGGGGCCCTGCATCCCGATGGGGCTCTTGGCCGTGGACAGATGGGGCAACCATTCCGGATAATACAGTTCGGCAAAGGCTACCCATGCGGGGCAACAACTGGTGAACTGCGGCAAGGGGCGATCCCCGCCGGTAATCCGGCGGATCAGTTCGCTGGCCTCCTCCACTACGGTCAAATCCGCGGCAAAATTGGTGTCCAGCACATAATCCGCGCCCAGGGCGCGCAGCAGCGCCACCATCTTTCCCTCCGCAAACGTGCCGGGCTCCAACCCAAACTCTTCGCCCAGCGCCACGCGCACGGCCGGAGACGTGCTGACGACGACCACCTTTTCGGGATCTTCCATCGCTTTCCGCACCCGCGCATATTCGCAGCGCTCCGTGATGCTGGCGGGAGGGCAGACATTGGCGCACTGGCCGCAGTAAATGCAAATGGCTTTGCCTCCGGTCTGTTCCAGCGTATAGGTCCCGTGCACGCCCATCGCCTGCGCGCACACGGATTTGCACATCCCGCATCGGATGCACTTTTCTTCATCCCGCACAATGCTGGGATTGTCCGGCTCAATGGGAACGCGGACGGATAAGGGCAGGTGTTGCGTCATGGCGTTTTCCTTTCTTTTTCCAGTTTCTCCCGGCATTCTTCGCAGAGATAGATCAGCTTCAAGTCGTATGCCAAAATCGGAATGTCGATCTGCCTTTGAATCTGTTCGGTCAAATCGGCCAGGTTGACATCCATGAGCTTTCCGCATTTTCTGCATACCAGATGATCGTGTCTCTCCATGCGGTCGTATCGGTCCGGCATTCCTTCCTGCGACACCTTGCGAATCCTCCCGGCAGCCCAGAGCTTGTTCAGGTTATTATACACCGTGGCGAGCACCACGGTGGGATACGTTTTCTGCAATTCCCGAAAAACCTGTTCGGCCGTCATATGGTTGCGGGAAGAGGCGACTATTTCAAAGATCTTCGTTTCGTACTTTGTCATTTCGGCCCCTTTTTTAGAATTATTCTAAAGTTTATTATAGAGAACATCCTTTGAAATGTCAACCCCTCTGGAAAATTCTCCCAAATTTCTTCCTGCCTCTGTGAATTTGCATCCTCTTTTCTTCCGCCTTCGTCTAAAACGCAAATGGAAATATGGAGGGGATCTGTTATGAAGGGAAATCAAACTTTGCGTCGTTTAGGCACTTGTCTGTTCATCCTGACCTTCCTGTTTCTGCCTTGGGCACAAGCGGAAGCCGCTCTAAAGACACCTACGGCACAGGAATTCCAGGCCATGAACCTGTTTTTGAGCAATTTTACCGAAATTGGTATCCAAACGATTTCCAGCGCCTCTCCGGATAAGGATCTCGTGGACTTCGCGCACGACCACATGTGGTTTAACAGTCCCGACCGGTATTCCTACGGTACATATTTTAGCGGCAATAATTGCCGCGTTGCAGACACCAACATCCAAAGCACGATCGACGCATATTTCTACGACGCGCCCGACGTGGACGTGCGCCAGACGCGGTTTGATTACAAGGACGGCTACTACTACCACCAGGAAACGGGCGGTTGGACCCACGACTGCTTTGCTCTTACCACAAGCGTGTGTTCGCTGGGAGATAACCTCTGGTACATTTCCTTTGTGGGCTTCGGCGCGGGAGAGGATTGGAGCAACGAGGATCTTTCTCTCTGCTTTGAACAAGCCGTTCAAAAATTCGGAGCGCCCCAGTGCTGCGGCTGCGCGCTGGTATACGCCGCGGATCTTTCCGACCGTTCGACCTACAAGATGCTTTCCTTTTCCCGGATATAAGGGCCTTCATGGCGCGCGGTCTTTCCGGAATTCGGCAAAAAGCGCATTGTCTGCGAAAAAAGGGCCGGGATGCTTTTTGAAGCGTCCCGGCCCTCGTCCGCTATCCGATCATAAATTCGCCGCAGGGCATGGCACCGGCAACGCGCCCGTCTAGGGCTCGATGATGTTGAAGAACGGATAGAATACCAAAACGTTCTCGCACAGCGCGTCGATCAGCGCCGCATCTCCCTCGATTTCGGTCACCTGCCGCGCGGTTTCCGCGTTCCCCTGGAGCAGCGCGAACAATCCCGCCTTCGGCATTTTCCAGGTTGCCTCCGCATCTTCGGCCTGCGCGTCCTTCTGATAGAGCAGCACTCCGGAACGCATGGTCAGCAGGTATTCCTCGCCGAGATCGGTTATGATCAAATTGATCCTGCAATTCAGATCCTGGGCCGCGTTGCTGTCCAGACGAATCCCCAGATAATCGAGCATCAATTCGACATCCATATTTTGCTGCACTTCGCCGCTTCCGCTGGCCCTGGCCTCCGGCCGATCAAGGCTGCCCTCGCGCAATTCCTGCGCGGCGGTGAGATACGCATTGCGCCACGGCCCGGATTCCGCCTGATACCCCAACTGTTCCAGCGCGTCCGCGCAGAGATAGCGGGCCTGCAAATTCTCCGGATCGGCAAAAACCAGCGCGTTGGTGATCTCCGCCACCCACTGGTATTCGCCCGCCGCGAAGTCCTCCTTGGCGAGCTCCAGCACCCTGTCCGTATCGCCGAGATATTCCACGAGCTTTGTCGCATATTCCTGCGGAGCGAGGGCGTCCAGATGGATCGGGTTGGCGTCGTACCAGCCCATATACTTCTGATACACGGCCTTGGCATTGTGCTTCAGGGTTCCGTAATACTGGCGCGTGTACCACACCTTTTCCAGTTCCTCCGGCAATTCGATCGCGTCCGCGATCTCGTCGGCAGTATAGCCCTGATTGATATAGAACAGGGTCTGATCGTTGATGAATTTGTATACCGCAGCGGTATTTTCCATATATTCGCGGATGACGTCGTTGCCCCAGTGCGGCCAGTTGTGCGATTGGAAGACCACCTCTGCCTCCTCGCCGTAGAGCGAAAGCGCTTCCATGATATAGCACGCCCAGGCGTTTCCATCGCGCACCTGCGCGCCGCGGAGCGTGTAGAGGTTGTGCAGCGTACCCGTGCAGTTTTCCGCCATCCAGAGCGCCTTCTTCTCCGGGAACCAGGTGTTCATCTCCGCAGGCGCTTCCGTGCCGGGCGTGAGCTGGAACTCCATCGTCACCCCGTCGATCACGCGCGTTTCGCCGCTTTCCGTAATCCAATCCGTGGGGGCGATGTAGGAAATCGTTCCCTTGGACTGCCCCATGCCGATGCCGATGCACAGGCTTCCCTGCGCGTCGGTATCCAGAAGCGTTCCGTATTGATAGGAGGCCCTGCGCCCCATACCGGTTCCGGCATAGACGTTTTCGCTGACCGCGTACTCCTCAAATCCCTCGGGCGCGATGATGGGAATCTGTCCCTGGGCGACCTCCTCTTCGGACACAATGCCCTTTACGCCCCCGAAATGGTCCACATGCGTGTGGCTGTATACGACGGCCATAATCGGATATTCTCCCAATTGCGCATCCACCAACTGCATGGCTGCCTGCGCGCATTCCACCGACATCAGCGGATCGAACACGATCCAACCGGTATCCCCTTTGATAAAGGTAATATTGCTCATGTCGTAGCCCCGCACCTGGTAGATGCCGTCCGTCACCTCAAACAGCCCATAAATATGGTTGAGCTGCGTATTGCGCCACAGGCTGGGGTTGACCGTGTCCGGCGCCTCCGCGTCCTCGACAAAGGCGTAGGCGTCCTGGCTCCAGATCACCCTGCCCTCCGCATCGGTCAGTTCCAACGAATCCGGCGCGCAGATCAGTCCCCGCGTGGCGAATTCCATCTCCTGTTCGTCCTCGAAATCCAGAATCGCGTACACTTCCTGATTCTTCTGCGCAGTGATTTCGGTCGCGCCCTTGGGTTCGGGCGTGAGGGCATACTCTTCCGCACAGGCCAACTGCGCGCACAACAGCAGCACGCACAAAAGACAGATCCCCTTGATCCTCATATTCCGCACTTCCTCTTTTTCAAGCGATTTGATTGCCGCCCACGATTCTTTCGGAGATTCCCGAATGGATGCGGCCTTTTCCGAACCCGCGCGGCGCGCGAGACACTTTGCGCCGACTTTCCCTTCCACCCAGCCAGCACTATACGGAATTTTAACACGTCTCCGTACAAATTGTCAATTGCGGGAGGCCCTCCGCCGCTCCAAAACGCCGCCTTTGCGGCTATCCCCTTCCTCGTTTTCTTTCTTTTGTGCAGGATGCCCGACGCCGTTTCCGGATCGGCCGCCGACCATGGATCTTTTTGGGGCTTTCCTCCGTCTATACGTTGAATATTTTTCCGCCGCACCAACCTTCGGTACTCTCCGGACGTCATGGATATAGAACGGCCCGGGGAACGGCTCCCCGAGGCGTCTCATCCCTCCCGCGCCCGTCGCGCGCGAGACAGGCGGGGGAAATTCTGTTCCTCGCAATTGTGCGGAATTTCGAATGCAAGGAGGATATCCATGAAAAGAATTCTATCGCTGGGGCTTGTGCTGTGTATCCTGGCGCTGCCCATGGGCGTGTTGGCCGCGCCCGGCGACGCTACCCTGCTCGGTCAGGGCATCGAAAACTTTATCGGCAACATCCGGGGGCTGGCAGAACTGAATGGAAACGTGTACATATTGACCTATGATTCCCTCTACACCCTGGAGTCCGGGCAGGCCGCGCCCGTCTGTCACGCGCTCGCGCTGGACCCGGAGGCGGGAGAAGATCCCTCTGTCCGTGTTTCTGTGGAAGCGGAAGCGATTTTCTCCTATGACGGCCGGATATGCTTGGTCACTTCTGAAAATACCGAAGAATCCTACGGCGTGGACGGCATCGTCGAGACGACGCGCACCGTGGAGACCGTGCGGATCCTCGAACTGGCCTTTGACGAGGAAGGCAATGTCGTGCCCGGAGAAGAAATTCTCGAACCGGACTGGTCTGCGCTCTGCCAGCAAAGCGACGAATACGAATATCTTTCCAGTGTGCGTATGCCCTTTGCCGAAGATCAAACGCTCTATTGCCTCAGTTACGACGATCAGGGAAACAGCCTCCTCGTCGCTACTGACCTTGAGGACGGCTCCTGCGAAATTTTTTATCCCGACGAATTGTTCGCGCCGGGCAATCTGAACTCCGTGTGCGGATATCGGGAGGGACGGCTCCTGTGCGCGGCAATCGAATGGGGCGACGAGGAAAATATCGTCAAGCTCTACTCCGTCGATTTGGCGCAGGAGGAAATCACGGAATTGACGCAGCTTCCCCCGGCCGGTTTTTCCTATCTCACCGGCCTTGCCTACTCTGAGGAAACCGACACGGTCTACTATATCATGAGCGGCCAAATCTTTGCGATGACCGGCATGGATCCCGATACCCTCCAGTCCGTCGCGGCAATTCCCATCAACGACGCCATCGCCGTCCCCATCCTCGCCGAGGAGGGAATGTACATCGCCTGCGATTATCAAAGCGTCGTGCGCCGCAATACCGATCCCGCCCAGAGGGCCGAGACGCGCCTGACCGTGCAGGACTTGTACATTCCTTCCATCTCCAATGCCTATACCGCCTTTTCCAATCAGCGTGGCGATGTGGAAGTGATCCTGATCCAACAGGTAGACGACATCATCCCGGCGATGATGAACCGTTCTTCGGACGTGGATATCTATTGTCTGGACGTGTCCTCGCCCGAATATGCGGCGGTGTTTTCCCGGGGCTATATGGCCGAACTCTCCGGAAGCGAAAAAATTTCTTCCTTTATGGAAAGCTGCTATCCCTGGGTTCAGGGCATCTGCACCCAGGAAGGCAAAATTGTGGCGCTTCCCGTAGAAGTCTACTTTTCCGGCGGCTGTGCGTATAACCCCAAGGCCTTCGAACGTCTGGGCCTAACGGAGGATGACGTTCCCGCAACCTGGATGGAATTCCTGCAAAGCCTGGCACCGATCGCCGAAAAAGTCGCGCAGGAGCCGGGCATGAGCCTGTTTGATGTCTATAATACCTCCGAGCGCATACGCTATACGATCTTCAACAATATCTTTAACGAATATACCGCCTATATCTCGCAGCCGGGCAACACCTTTGCCTATGATACGCCCATGTTCCGCGATCTCCTCCAGGCGTTTGAAAACGTGCCTTGGGATTCTCTGGGATTGCCCAGCGCGGGGATCGATGGGAGCGATGTCCTGGTTCGGGCCGTCGGCGCAGGCGATGACGCAGATTCCCGGGTGGTCTATTCGACCTATTGCGATCTTTCCGCCAACAGTTATTCGCTCCAGAGCGATCAGACGTGGCTGGGCCTGCAACTGTCCGAGGAGGCGGAGCCCTTCTTGCTGGGCAATCTGTACGCGGTCTTTATCAATCCCTTCTCGGAAAATCCGGACGAGGCCGTCGCGTTTCTGGAAACCCTCGTGGACGCCATGGACGATCTCGCGAAAATTCACTTCTCTCCCGAGTACAACGATCCCATTCCCAGCCCGTATTATGAAAGCAACCTCGCATCCTATGATGAAACGATCTCCACCGTCCAGGCGCAGCTCGCCTCTTCCGAGGATGCGGAAGACAAAGAGGCCTATCAGGCCCTGCTCGAACAATACGAACGCGATCGCGCCGAATTTATGGAATACGGCGCGTGGGATGCCAGCGAACAGAGCATTCAGCTCTATCGCACATTTGCCGACAAGATCACAATCCCCCGCAACCTCGGCCTTGGCGGGGAAAATTCCCAGGAGTTTGATACCCTCAAAGAGCAGTACTTCCAGGGCATGATCTCCGCGGACGAATTCATTTCCGAACTTGACGGCAAATTGCAGATGATGCTCAAGGAAGGCATGTAATCACTCCCCCACGCAAATTCGCCCGGGTGCGCCGGTTCGGACGGCGCGCCCGCCTCGCAAACAACCCATCCGTCGAAAAAATACGCCGGAACGCGCTGCAAATCCCGCAATTCCCGGCAATCGCCATCTCTGGAGGAACTTAAATGCACTTGAAAAACGCTTTTCTTTGCGCCCTGGCGCTGTTTGTCCTGACCGCCGCGCTCCCGTCCGCGCCCGGATTGCGCGCCGGATACACGCTTGCGGAGGAAACTCCGCTTCCTTCCGATTCGAAACCGGAAAAACCGATAGAATCGACCCCTGCGCCGGGGCCGATTTCCACGCCGGCTGCGGGAAACTCTTCCGGCGCGCCAACCTCGTCCGCATCGGAAAGCGCGCCTCCGTCCGGCGCTGATTCCGAAAAGCCTCTCCCCTCCGCAGCCCCTTCCACTGCTCCGGAAGCCGGCGTTCCCTCGGAATCCCCCGCTCCCGTGAGTCCTTCCCTCTCCCCGGAGGCATCGCCTTCCGCGAATCCCTCCCCGGAAAGCGGATCGCTGCCGGAAGCGTCTCCCTCACCCGAACCCTCGGTCGCGCCCGAACCGTCCCCAACCGCGTGCGAATCTCTGTTGGAAGATCTCGCGGCGTCCAAAGATTGCTACGTTGCAGGCGAAACCCTTTCCTGGACGTTTTCCTGCCGGAATGCGGAAAGCCTTTCCTACGAAATTGTCGGCGTTCGGAGCGGCCGCGTCGCGGGCGGATCCCTGACCACGGAACGGAAGATCTCCTATCTGGCCGCCGTCGCGGATTCGTATACGCTGACCCTCGTCGCGCAGGCGGGCGGGCAAAGCGCAAGCGCGTCCTCCACGGTGCTCGTCGCCGAAGGGGAATGGTCCGCCTCCCTCTCCGTCGGCAGACCGTATGCGGTGGCCCATAAAAAGGCGATCGGATGTCGGGTCGAAATCGGTGGAGGAACCGCGCCCTATACCGTACAAATCCAAATCGCATTGGGGAAGCAGCCCGTCTATGAGCAGACGAGCAGTCTGGAAACCAACGCGGCGGAAATCTCCTACATGCCTACCGCCTTCGGCGTCCATACCGTCTCCGTTACGGTCACGGATGCAAGCGGCGGAATCGCCCGGGCCTCGGCGGACATCCCCGTGGCCGTGCTCGAACGGGAAACGCCCGCCGCATGGGAGCGCAGCGTGCAGAGCGCGGATCTGACCGGCGATTGGCGGGAAGACTTCATCGCCGTGGCGCGGACGCAATTGGGATATGCGGAAAGCACACGCGATTTCGTCATAGCGGAAAACGGCTCTGTTCAGGGCTATACGCGTTACGGACATTGGTACGGCGCGCCGTATGGAGAATGGTGCGCGATGTTTGTCTCCTTCTGCCTGCACTACGCGCAGATCCCGGAGGATTGGGTTCCCCGCGCGGCCAACTGCGAAAGGTGGCGAGAGGCGCTTTCTTCGCTGGACGCCTATAAGGGCCAGGAGGAAGGCTATGCGCCCGAGCCGGGCGATCTGATCTTTTTTCGGAACGAAGACGGGAAGATCTATCATGTGGGAATCGTGGAACGCGTTTCCGAAACCGCAGTCCACACCATCGAGGGCAATCGCGGCAAATCCGTGCGCCGCTGCGATTACGATCTTGAAAATCCGGACATCGCGGGCTATGGCGATATGCGCGCGCTGATGGAGCGCGCAGGCGAGCCTGACGGAGCGCAGCGCGACGCCCCAGAAACCAGGGAACTTCCATAAACGCAAGTGCCTCCATCCTTTGCAAACGCGATCAATACGGGCGTGCCTCTTCCTTCCTCGCCAATCCCTCTTCGGAGGACTCTTCAAGGCTCGTTTCCCTGGTTGCGCCGTTGATCCCAGGGTACAAACAGCGAACATTTGCAATCATTGAAAGCAGTTGCGGCAAGTCTTCTCTCAGAGAGCCTATATCTTTTCAATTTTCTAGCGTCAATTTATCAAATGGGGATGGAGAAATTCCTTTTGCTGTGCTATCATAAAAGGCCAATCAGTGGAGACGAACCGCCGGAAAAGCCAAGCGTTGCGTAATGGCCGAAGGATAGAAAGCTCAGGTGTAAAAATGCAGGCAAAAGAAAAGGCCCTTCAAAAGGACGTGTTTGAAAACCTCCCCATTCCTTCCGCTTTGCGGAAGATGATCCTTCCGGCAGTAATCAGCCAGTTGATCGTGCTGATCTACAACATGGCGGATACTTTTTTTGTGGGACAGACCAACAACCCCTATATGGTTGCCAGCACATCTCTGATTCTTCCGGTATTCAATATTACCCTGTGCCTGGCGGGGTTGGCCGGAATTGGAGGCGGTTCCCTGGTTTCGCGGTTGCTGGGGCAGAATCAGCAGCAGGAGGCGCGACGAGTCAGCGCCTTCTCCCTGTATCTGGGGCTGGCCATTTCGGCATTGTTTGCCGGAGGAATGGCTGCGTTCATGGAACCTATCCTAAAGCTTTTGGGCGCGGGGGAGAACACCTATGCCTATGCCAGACAGTACGCGCTGTGCGTCATCGTGGCGGGTGGTATCCCCACGGTACTCTCCAACGTATTGGCAAACCTGATCCGAAGCATCGGCCGATCCAAGGAGGCCAGCACGGGAATTATCCTGGGAGGGCTTTTGAACATTGCCTTGGATCCGCTGTTTATGTTCGTATTGCTGCCCGACGGCTATGAGGTGTTGGGAGCGGGACTGGCGACGTGCCTGTCCAACTGCATCGCTTTGACCTTTTTTCTGGTGGTGCTGGCCCGGATGGGGCGCGGCGCGGCAATTACCATTTCTCCCCGAGTGGGGCTGCCCCAAAAACGCAATGTCATCGCCGTATTTGGCGTGGGCATTCCCTCGGCCATTACGACGCTGCTGTTTGATTTGGACTATGTGGTCATCGACAAGCTGATGGTTTCCTATCACGACCTGGCTCTGGCCGCAGTAGGCATTGTCTTGAAGATAGAACGCTTCCCTCTGAACGTGGGCGTGGGTATTTGCCAGGGCATGATGCCCCTGGTGGGGTACAATTATTCCGCAGGCAACCGGGATCGGATGAACCAGGCCATTCGCCTCTCGCGCTGGTTGGGATTGGTGGTGGCGGGTGTCAGCATTGTGCTGTACGAGCTGTTTGCCCTTCAATTTGCGCAGCTGTTTATTTCAGATCCCCAGACGGTGGAACTTGCTTCCCAATTCCTGCGCATTCGCGTGCTGGCCACGCCGCTGATGTTCTTGAGCTTCTTCACGGTGTATTTGTTCCAGGCCCTCGGGAAAGGGCGCATCGCCCTGTTCTTAGGCGTAACCCGGTGGCTGGTGCTGAATATCCCGATGCTGTTCCTCTTGAATGCGTTGGTGGGCATGTTCGGACTGGTTTGGGCCCAGGCCGCGGCGGACAGCCTCACGGTGCTTTTATCCTTTTATATATACTGGAAATACCGTCCCGTTCCAAGGCAGCCCTCGCGATTGGAAGAGAATGCCCCGGAGCATAATCCTCAATAGAACAAAGACCGCATTTCTCTAGATAGCGCCCCTGCCGGAACGGCAATTCTGGCAGGGGCTTTCTCTATCGCGTGAACAGAACCCACTTAACAGGGCGATACGCTTTTCCATAGAGCCGCGCGCATGGGATATTCCCCGCTCTTGGTTTTTTGACGCTTGAACCGCTGTGTCAGACAAATCCTCCTTAACCCGATCAAGGCGCGGATTCCATCCGGGAAGCTGAAGATCTCCACCGCCGTATCCGCGTTCCAGACGCCTTTTATATCGGAACGTACCCATGTTCTAAGGCGCCCTCTTTCCATGTGAATGCGTTGGAATATCCAAAGTGCAGAAAGGGACTGGCAGAAGAATCAACCGCCAGTCCCTTTCTTTGGAGCCTCCATCCAGAACGCCTGCGAACTGTCCTTCCTTATTAGAAAAGACGCCCCCTAATGCCTATCGGCGCTTGCGCAGCGAAAACAAATCTCATTTAGCCCTCGTTTTTCATCTTTGCACGCTCCACAACTTTTTCGTACGGGCCCACAATATATTGACTCATTCTCCCCTTCATTTTTTTCTGTACTGAAGGAACCGCAAGCAATGCCCCAACCAGTTTCATTTGCAAAATGCGTTTTTTGTGTTTCTGCGGGAAATCATAGATCCCATTTGCTTTATAGAATTTGTGATCCGCCTTCATCATCCCCTGCATCTCATAAATGAGATCTCGGAAAATCTTCCTTCCTCCCACCCCATAGAAATTTGCGGGGCGCAGCATTCCCCTCTCTATCGCCAATGTGAGCGCGGTGGCCAATGTCTGAATATCTGTTGCCGTGTCCCCTTCGTCGGTGGCAACTCCGCACAGATAATTTCCTCCCACTTCGCTTCTGGCCTCCAAAATCATGCGCAAATTATTCTCATATTGATAATCTCCGCTGATAAGGTATGCCATGGGGATTCCCTGGG
>DVMU01000172.1 GCA_018714825.1 Candidatus Pullichristensenella excrementigallinarum | reverse complement strand
ACGTCTGCGAGTCGCATTGACGGGGGCAAAAAGAAGCGTCGACGTTAACTATGTGAATTGTGTGTTATATCGCGCCATTGTCCACACGGAAGTATGCGCTGCCACCGGGAATGAACACCGTGGCGCCCAGTAACTTCGGATCATCGGGCGCGGCTCGGGAGGAAGAAGAGAATTCCTCAAGAAGAACGTATGTTCGAAGCAGTGAATAGAATTCTCAAATATGGGAGAACGGACAATGAAAGCTTGGTTTTCGCGTTAATTGAGCATCCAGACGCCGAAGTTCAGATAGCCCGCAAAGGTCGCCCACAGAAAATACGGCGCCTGCATCCATGCGGCGGGGAGATCCACCTTGCGGAAGGAAAGGATCATCCATAGAATACATCCCCACAGAGCCAGCAGCCAGAAAAAGGCGAAGCCGAAATTTTGCAGATTGAAGAAGAGAATGCTCCAGAAGAAATTGAGCGCCATCTGAATGGAAAAGGCAAGCAGGCTCCGGGCGCGGGCACCGGACGCGGGCGCAAGGTAGATCCGCGCGCAGCTTACGCCCAACAACAAAAACAGGATTCCCCAGACAATGGGGAAAACGATGCTGGGAGGGGACAGAAGAGGCTTTGCAATGGATGCATTGTAAATTTTTACTCCATCCCGGCTCAGAAATCCGGAAAGAGCGCCCAGCGCCTCTATGCAAAGAATCCAAAACACATAGAGTTTCCATGCAGATTTGTGCATACCCATCATCACCCGAAGATAGGATATGCCTTTTCGGCAACCGCTATGCGGAATTCGGCAATCCCGCGCTTGTGCGAGGGATTGCCCTGGTAAGCTGCTGATTTTGCATTTGAAGGAAAGAGTAACGCCGCAGGAACCCAAGCAGGTCTATATGCCTCGGGCTGCCAGAACGCCTTCCTGGCGTTCTCCGGAAGCGACGGGGGCAAGGGCGGCTGTATGCAGCAGAGAGAGCGCTTCGCGGAGCGTGCGAACCGGCACGATCTCAATTTTCGCATTGCGCACGTCGCGCAGGTTTTCCAAGGGAACCAATACGCGTCGAAGTCCCATGCGTTCTGCAGCACGCACCTTTGCCGGAACGCCGCCTACCGGGAGCACATATCCCTTGACGGAGATTTCCCCGGTCATGGCGGTTTGTCCGTCGGCGGGAATGCCGGTGATGGCGGAATGCATGGCGCAGGCCATGGCCAGGCCCGCGGACGGGCCGTCAACAGGCGCTCCTCCGGGGAAATTTACATGGAGATCGTATCGATCCATTTCCATGCCCAGCCCGGACAAGGCGGTTTTTGCCGCGCGGGCGGAATCCATGGCCATGCCCTGGCGGCGGAACGTGTGGCCGCGGCCGTTTCCCATTTCTTCGGATTCGATCACGCCGGTGACGGTCAGTTCCCCGCTGCCCGGGCGTGCGAAGGCCTCCGCGCGCAGTACGGCGCTCTGTTCGCCGCCGAACACGGCCAGCGCGTTAATCAGGCCGGGGACGCCGCTTTCCGGGGGCGTTGGTTCGGGATGAAAGATGTATCGGGCGGTTTCTGCCACAAATTCGATGTCCTGACGCTCGATCGCATTGCGATCGTCCATGTGTGCCTCGGCAGAGGCGAGCTGGACAAGGTTTACCGCTGCACGACCGCTTTCAGAATATCCGGCGATGAGCAGGGCGTTTTCCCTGGAAAGCCGTATGCCCGCCCGTGCCGAGGCGTTTTGGGCGACCTGCGCAAGCGCCGCGCGATCCAAAGGGCGGAAGTAGATTTCCATGCACCGGGAGCGCAGTGCGGGAGGGAGATCCTCCGGGGAGCGCGTGGTCGCGCCGATCAGGCGGAAATCTGCGGGAAGGCCGTTTTGAAAGATATCATGGATATGGCGCGGCGTGGTGCGATCGTTGGGATTGTAATAGGCGCTCTCAAAGCGCACCTTGCGGTCTTCCAGAACCTTGAGCAACTTGTTCATCTGTATCGGATGTAGTTCGCCGATTTCATCCAGGAACAACACGCCGCCGTGCGCGCGCGTGACCGCGCCCTCCTTGGGTTGCGGCACGCCGTTTTGCCCCAGGGGGCCTGCGCCCTGATAGATGGGATCGTGTACGGAACCGATCAGTGGATCTGCAATGGCGCGCTCGTCAAAACGGACGCAAGTCGCGTCCATTTCGATAAAGGGCGCATCGGGGCGAAAAGGGGTTCCCGGAGAGTGCTTGGCTGCTTCCAACGCAAGCCGCGCGGCACACGTTTTTCCCACGCCCGGAGGGCCGTAGATCAGCACATGCTGGGGGTTTTCGCCGCACAGTACGGATCGCAGCGCGCGGATTCCTTCTTCCTGGCCCACGATTTCTTCAAAACTGCGGGGCCGTACGCGCTCGTTCAACGGTTCGGAAAGCTGGATGGCCCGCATTCGCAGGAGTTTTTCGCTCTCCGGGGAGGGCAGGCGTTGAGGCCGTTGTTCCCGGACGCGCTCCTTTCGCAGTTGGCGGAAGAAATACGCGCCGATAATCAGGCTGATACCCAGTTGCAGGATGGTCAAAAACAATGCCATGGTTTCCTCCAGACGATGTATTCTTCCTTATTTTTCAACTTTTGCGGGAAAATATGTGAACTTTTTTAAAACAGACGCGAAATTCGGCAGGAATCCGGACAGGATACAGAGAATTAATAATCATGATCGTCGATCGATCAGCATTTATGGGAAGGAGAGGACGGTATGAAATTCGTATATATCGGCAA
>DVMU01000171.1 GCA_018714825.1 Candidatus Pullichristensenella excrementigallinarum | reverse complement strand
ACGAAAAATATTTCGGAAGTGACCAAGGACGAATTGATTTCGTTGATGGTCGGGCGACAGGTAACCAACATCTTCCCCAAAATAGACGTCCCCATTGGAGAGGAAATTTTCCGGGTGGAAAGTCTATCGGGAAAGGGATTTGAGGACATCAGCTTTTCGGTTCACAAGGGAGAAATCCTGGGATTTTCCGGCTTGGTCGGTTCCGGACGCAGCGAAACCATGCGCGCGATTTTCGGAATGGACAAATTGGAAAACGGCAAGATCTATTTGGAGGGCAAGGAGATTCATCCGGAAAATCCTCGCAAGGCCATCAAGATGGGCATCTCCATGGTTTCAGAGGATCGCAAGGTGTTTGGCCTTATGCTCAACCGGCCGATTTTGGAAAACATCTCGCTTGCCAGCTTGGAAATGCGCCAGCCCAAGCCTTTGATTCAAGGAAGGCGCGAGCGCGCGGAGGTACAGGAAACGGCGAAAAATCTCACGGTCAAGGCATCGGGCCTGGATGCGGATGCGATCTCCCTTTCCGGCGGCAACCAGCAGAAGGTCGTATTGTGCAAATGGCTGATGACCGAGCCGAAGGTTCTCATTCTCGATGAGCCGACGCGCGGCGTGGACGTGGGCGCTAAGGCGGAAATTCACAATCTGATGTGTCATTTTGCCCAACAGGGCATGGCGATTCTGCTGATTTCTTCGGAACTTCCCGAGGTAATGGGCATGTCCGACAGGATTTTGGTCTATCACGAAGGGCGGATCAACGGCGAAGTGCTGCGTGAAGAAATCCTTTCCGGCGCGGCCACGCAGGAAAGCATCTTGGCCATGGCCTTTGGAGAGAAGAATACTGCGAAACAGGGAGGAAGTGCGGTATGAGCAAATCGTTTTACGGCACTGGCAGGAAGTTTGAAATGTCCGGGTTCATGCGTAAGTACGGCGTGATTTTCGTGCTGCTGTTGATGGTGCTGGTTTTGTTGATCGCTTCTCCGGTGTTCCGCACCGTATCCAATACCATCAGCGTGCTGCTGCAGGTCGCCATCAACGGCATCCTCGCCCTTGGCATGGTCTTTGTCATTACGGCGGGCGGAATCGACCTTTCCATCGGTTCGATGCTGGCCCTGGCGGGATCCATTGTGGGCGCAATGCTGTATGTGGACCCGGCTGAAGCGCTTAAGGCCACCAAAGAAACCCAGGAAGTTGTGGCGGGAACGCCCCTGACGATCGGTGAAGTCCCAATGGGGACGATCGTTCTGGCCTGCTTTTTGGCGATCGCGGCCTGTACGCTCTTCGGTGTGCTCAACGGCGTGTTGGTGGCGAAATTCAATATGTTCCCCTTTGTGGTCACGCTTTCGACCCAATTGGTCATTCGCGGCCTTGCGTACATCATCACCGGCGGATATTCTCTGACTTTGAGTTCCAAGGCGTTCCGCACCATCGGCCAGGGGAAACTGCTGAATGCCTTGCCCTATCCGATCATCGTGCTTGCGGTACTGGCGGCCATCGCGTATATTTTGCTGCATCATACCAAATTCGGCCGCTATATCTACGCGGTCGGCGGAAATATGAACGCGGCGATCGCTTCGGGTGTAAACGTGTTCTGGATCCGGGTTTGGTCGTTTATCATCATGGGCTTTTGCGCGGGCGTGGCCGGCGTGATCATGGCCAGCCGCATTTCCGCCGGACAGCCCAACAGCGGATCGGGATATGAGACCGACGCCATCGCCGCCTGCGTCATCGGCGGTACAAGCTTTGCCGGCGGTATTTCCACCATTCCCGGAACCGTAATCGGCGTTCTGATCATCGGCGTGATTTACAACGGCATGAACCTTTTGCAGATCAACACCTATTGGCAGACCATTGCCAAGGGCCTTTTGATCATCGGCGCGGTCATGCTCGATATGGTAATCAATAAGCGCCGCAAGTAATGTCAATGATCCCCTGAGGGGGAATTGAGAAAATCAAAGGAGGTCTATCCAAATGCGCAAACTGTTGACTCTTGTCCTGGCCCTGTGTCTTGTTTTGACCGCCGCCGCGGCATTTGCGGAGGGAGATGCGAAGATCATCGGCGTGATCCAGAAGAATACCACCGATGCTTTCCACCTCACCATCAACTCCGCCGCCATTGAAAAGCTCGACGCGCTCAAGGCGGATGGCGTGATCGACGATTATCGCCTCTACGACGGCAAGACCGACCCCATGACCCAATGCGACCTGATGGAGATGGCGATCAACGAGGAATGCGACGTGGTCATCGTGCTCCCGGCTGAGGCCGCGGGCTGCGATCCGATCCTCGAGCGCGGCGTTGAGGCGGGCATTCCGGTGGTCGTGGTCAACTCCAAGACCAACAACACCGATGAATTGGCGGCTGCGTATGTCGGCTCGGACGATGTGTACGCGGGCGAACTGATGGCGCAGTTCGTGCAGGAGAAGCTCCCCGAGGGCGGCGGATATGCGCATCTGATGGGCATTATCGGCAATTCCGCGCAGATCCAGCGCACCGAAGGCATCCACAACATCCTCGATGAGGATCCCAACTGGACCATGCTCGACGAGCAGGGCGCAGAGTGGCAGGCGGAAAAGGCCGTGAAGTTCACTGGCGACTGGCTCCAGATGTACGGCGACCAGCTCAACGCCATCATCTGCGACAACGATGACATGTCCTCCGCCGTCAAGGCGTACTGCATCACCGAAGGCCGCGAAGACATTGTGTGCATCGGCGTAGACGGCAATGCCGGCCCCATGGCCATGGTTGCTTCCGGCGAATTGGATGCCACCGTCTATCAGGATGGCGCGGGCCAGATCGTCAAGGCGATCGAGGTTGCCGTGGACGTGCTCGAGGGCAACGAAGTGGAGAAAGAGTACATGATTCCCTTCGTCCTGATCACGCTGGACAACGTGCTCGATTACATCTAAACCAAAATCGTACGGATAAGAAGGGGCTGCCGCTCGGCAGCCCCATTTTGGAGGGAAAAACATGCGCGAATCCTTTGAAAAGCGCTATCGTCAGGTCGTGGAAGATATCGCCAAAGCGTCCGGACAGGCGCGCAAATGGCTCTCTGTCGGCTTTACGAGCAATCTGGATCAGGTGTTGGGATGGGATCCGCAAAAAATGAGCGAATTGTTGCAAATTCATTGCACGGGGATTCCCGAACAGCCGCGCACTTTTGTCCATACGCCGGAAGAATTGCTTTCGGATATTGCCTGGTATCTCAAGGCCGGACGTGGGGG
>DVMU01000170.1 GCA_018714825.1 Candidatus Pullichristensenella excrementigallinarum | reverse complement strand
GACTGCCGAGGACTGCATGGTGCACCGCAAGGATATTACCTTTATCGACGTGGAGGATTCCGCAGAGGAAATTCTCAAAACCATTCAGGACAGTGGCCTTTCGCGCTTTCCGGTCTATGAAGAGGATATGGATAATATCGTCGGCATTCTCACCGCGCGCGATTATTTGCTCAATACCTGCTTTGAGCGCGGCAAGGCGCTTCGGGAACTGATCCGTCCGGCGTATTTCGTTCCGGAGTCCGTGCGCGCGGACAAGCTGTTTTCCGAAATGCAGAAGCGCAAGCAGCACATGGCCATCGTGCTCGATGAATACGGCGGTACCAGCGGCCTGATTACGCTGGAGGATCTGCTCGAGGAGATCGTGGGCAATATCTATGACGAATTCGATCCTCAGGTCGAGCAGGAAATCATCCCCCTGGGGGAAAATCGCTGGAGGGTCAGCGGATCGGTGGAATTGGACGCGCTCTTGGAAATCGTGGGGGTCCCGGAAGAGACCGAGGAGGAATGCGAAACCCTGGGCGGGCTGGTGTTCAGCCGCCTTGCGGAAATTCCGTCCGATGGGGAAAAGCCGGTTGTGGAATGCCTGGGAATGCGCGTGAGCGTGGAAGAAATCCGCGAAAGGCGCGTGGAATGGGCGATCGTGGAAAAGATTCAGATGGAGAAACCGACAGCTTAGCGGCGGCGGCGCGGGTTTGGGAGGGAAATCCTTGCGCGCGGCGAAGGCATTTGGTATACTGAGAATCGAAGACGGCGCGGGCGTTTTGAACGCGCGCGGGCAAAGGAGGCCAATATGCTCAAGGGAATTCCCGGGATCCTCAGCCCCGAACTGATGAAAATTCTCATGGAAATGGGGCATGGAGACGAAATCGTCCTTGCGGATCGGAACTTTCCGGCCGCGAGCAATGCCAAACGACTGATACGGTTGGATGGACACGGAATACCGGAGCTGTTGCAGGCGATCTTGCGATTTTTCCCGATCGATACATATGTCGAGGAACCGGTCAAGCTGATGGCCGTGGCGCCCGGAAAAGGGGAAAATCCGGAAATCTGGAAGACCTATCGCCGGATGCTCGATGCTGCGCAGGAAGGCGTCGGGATGGGGTTTCTAGAAAGAATGGCGTTTTACGATCGCGCGCGCGGCGCGTATGCCATTATCGCCACATCCGAACCCGCGCCCTATGCCAACATCATCCTTGCCAAGGGTGAAGTCGTTTCGGATGTTTAAACCAAAGCAAATGGAAAAGGGAAAGAGGGGGATTTGATCGTGAAACAGGGGATGAAAAAGCTGGTGGCTGTATGTCTGGCGATTTTGATGCTCGCGCTGCCGGGTCTGGCCTCGGCGGAGCAGGTCGTGATGCGCTCGCTGGAGATCAGCGATATTACCGCGTCCATGAACGGCGCCACCGCCATGGATTTGAGTGGATTGACTCTGCGCCTCTCGGGCGTGGAGCAAGGAGACTCGCTGATCGGTCTGCTGGAAGTGCTCGGGGGAGATCAGAGCGCGGTGGAGGCAGTCGTGGAATACGACGGCCGTTGGCTCACGGCGCAGATGGAAGGCATCTCCAATGCCTATGGAATTCCGCTGGAAAAACTCCTGGAATCCCAGGGAATGGATGTGGAGGAACAGCTCGCGCTGATTGGACAAGAATTTTTTCCGCTGCTCAGCATCAACGGCGAGTCCATGGAACAGTTCCTGCAGAGGGAAGAGGAATATCAGGAAGCGCTGATAGAACTTGTAAAAAGCTGGGGAGCTTCCATGCAGAGCAGGGGAGAAGAGGAAGTCACCTTCCCCAACGGGGAGACGGTCACCCTGCAAATGCAGGATCTTGTCATCACCAGCGAAATGCAGAAGGAGTTCTGGAAAATCGCTCTGGAGTTCTACATGAGCAAAGCGATGGCGTCTCAGGAAATCGCTGGGGAATGGGGGACGGAAGATCCCGAAGCGCTGGCTGAAGAAATCGTTGAGGAGTTGGGCGGGAGAGAGATTCCCGTGATCCTCGGCTGGGATGCGAGCGGAGAGTATATGCAGGGAACGTCGAATTTCCTCCTGGGAGATGAAACCTACGGAACCGACGGCGATTTCGCATGCTGCGTCTATCCCGATGGAGAGAAAACTTCCGTGGAGCTTCTGCTGAACTTTCAGCCCGATCAGACGATACATGCGGAAGGGGATCTGACCATAAGCCTGAAGTGCTCCGGAATAGAGGAGCAGGATTTCTTTGAGGTGGAAATGGAGATCGATGGAGATTTCGGCATGGGTACGGTGGAAGTGGAATGCGCCGCGTATCTCTATCCCGTGGGCTATGAAGGGCGGGAAGACGCGGAACTCTATTTCGATCTGTTTATGGATTCCGCCGAAGACCGCGGAGGAATTACGCTGAAGGGCAAATACACTCCCGCGGATTATGAGACGACTGATTGCGATCAATGGGAAGGAGCGCTTCGCCTCCTTGCAGAGGGCGAATACGTCAGCATGGAGGGCAGTTATCGCCAGGCCGGGGAACAGGCCGAGCGCGAATACAGCGCAATGGAGATCTCCGTGTTGGCGCCAAGCAGCTATGGCGGAGAAATCAACGCCTATTATGAGTACGACGCGAACAGAACCCCCAACGCCTATGGCGGGGAGGATATTGTCGGTACCCTGGTGCTCGGTGGAGGAGAAACGTGGGTCAATGGCGAAATCCGCATGAACGTTGCCGTTGTGGATACGCCGGTGGATCCGCAGAAGCTGTCCTTTGAGGATAAGAACGTGATCAATGTCATGACGATGGGCAGCAAGGAAACCGACGAGCTTTTCCAGGAAGCTCAAATGTGGTGGATGCAGGCGTTTATGAAGCTTTTAGGAGAAGTACCCGGCTTGCAGTCGCTCATGGCTTCAACAATGCAATATTGACCCGATTTTCATGGAGCGCGTCACAATCCTTTTTTGACACGCAGAGCGCGCCGGGCCGAGGATTTCGGCCCGGCGCGCGGAGTTTTTTCGCGCAATCGACAGTGCCTAGGAATTTAAGAATTGGGAAAAATGAGAACGGGAAATCGTGAAGAAATGCGCGCGCCTGGGGAAGAATATATTGACAGAACCCCATCGCTGTATTATACTGGGAACAACAGTATAGGGGGGTGCGCACATGATTTCCATCATTGCAATTGTCCTGGGAATTACGTCGATTCCGTTTGCGTTCTATGCGTGCACGGGATATTTGTTTGTGGTTCCGCTGCTTCTGTCGCTTATCGGTGCGGCGATGGGCGCGTTGGGCATGATGCGCGAGGGGAATTCGGATCGAAGGATGCTTTCGATGATCGCGATTGGCTGCGCGGTGATCGGCCTGATCATGAGCATTGTCTGCTTTGCCTGCTCGGGCTGCGATATCTGCCGATATGGCGGGCAGATTTCTTCTTTGAGCAATATGTTCTAATGCAGAAAAAGGGAACAGGACGCGCCGTCGCGAAAAGCGGCGGCGGCTGTGCGTTTTGGAGGGAAGATGTTTCCGTATTTTACGGTCTTCGGCTTTCGGGTGGGGCTGTACGGCATCATGATGGCCGTGGCGCTGCTCGCGGCGTATCTGGTGTTGAGCCTGGGAATGCGGCGGCGGGGAATTCGCTTTGAGGCCGCTATTTTGATCGAATGCTGCGCGTTCGGCCTGGCGCTGTTGGGAGCGTATCTTCTGTATCTCGTGGCCTCGGTGGGGCTGGGGAACGTGCTGCGCATGATTCGCGCGGGCGATTGGGAGCAGCTTTTGCAAAACGGCGGATTGGTGTTCTACGGGGGCCTGATCGGCGGCATCCTGGGAGTCATATTGGGCTGCAAATTGTGCGGATTGCGGTTTTTGCCGGTGCTGGATCTGTGCGCGCCGGCCATTGCGCTGGCGCACGGATTCGGGCGCCTGGGATGCCTGTTTGCCGGTTGCTGTTACGGGATCCCCTGCGATTGGTTTTTTTGCTTCCCGCTTTCCGAACAGATTGCGGGCGGACAAAAGCTGTTTCCCGTGCAGCTTGTGGAGGCTGTGTGCGATGCGATTCTCTTTTTTGCGCTGTGGCGATATGCGCGCAAGGCCCGGCCGGTGGGAAAGAGCGCGGGGATCTATTTGATGGCATACGCGGTGTGCCGCTTTGTGCTCGAATTTTTCCGGTATGACGAAATCCGTGGGCATTTTCTTGCGCTCTCCACCTCGCAATGGGTGAGCATTCCCCTGTTTCTGGCGGGCGTGATCCTCTATTTTGGAATTGCGAAGCGAAATGTAAACGAGGAGATATTTGTCACGGATATGGCGCGCATCCCGGTCAAAGAGAAAAAATGACGGGAATCCTTTTCAACGTGTCAAAAAGGATTTTGACACGCACCATGAAAATCTGCGGATTTTCA
>DVMU01000169.1 GCA_018714825.1 Candidatus Pullichristensenella excrementigallinarum | reverse complement strand
TGTGTTTGTGGTAATGTTGATCGGAGGAATTGGAATCGGGATCGGGTTGATCGCACTTGGGAATGAGACGGATCTGCTCTCTTACGGCACGATAGCGCCTTCTCTGTCGAACCAATCGACGCTCGGCATGGTCTCTATGGTGCAGGGAGGATGGGTTCCGGGCATTACCGTGATGATCGTTTCGGCAGTGATCGGACTGATTTTCCTCGCCATGATGAATGTCTTTTTGGACATGGCGGAAAACGTGCGGCGCATCTCGGTTCGACTTTCCCGGCGCTCCTATGAGGAAGAATAGCAGGCGCTGCGCGAGGGTTGCGGCGTAACCTGCGCGGGAATATCGGGTTTGTGTATACAACCGATTTTCGGGAAAAACGTCTTTCACAATGCTTTGCTTCGCGCAAACTTTCGGGTTTGCGCGAATGCCTTTTTCCTGCGAATGTTTAAAAAAATTGCGCGTGGCAGACCGCTTGCGCGCGGAAAATCCAGAAAGGAGAATGTCCGATGGACGGGATCTCTCCGGGCCTGCGCGCGCGCCTGTTGCTTAACCGGCAGGATTTCCATACTGCGCACGCGCTGGGGCAGAATTTTTTGTTGGACGAGGCGCTGCTTTCCGGGTTATTGGATCTGTCCGGGGTCGGTCCGGAAGATGCGGTGTTGGAAATCGGTCCGGGCGCGGGTGTGATGACCTGCCTTTTGGCCGATCGTGCGCGGCGCGTGGTGGCCGTGGAATTGGATCGGCGGTTGGAACCCATTCTTCGGGAAATGCTCGAGGGGAAAGAGAATGTCCGGGTCGTGTTTGCCGACGCGCTGAAGGCAGATCTCGGCGAAATCATGGGCGAACCGTTTCGCGTGGTGGCAAATCTGCCGTACTATATTACCGCCGACGCGGTGCGCAAGTTCCTGGGTTCGGGGTATCCGATCCGGAGCGTCCATATCATGGTGCAGAAGGAGGCGGCCGAGAGGATGTTGGCGCGTCCGGGAGAAAAGCAATGGTGCCTGCTGGCAGCGCTGGCGCAGTATTACGCACGCGTTCGCCTGCTTGCCGAAGTGCCTCCGGAGGCCTTTGAGCCGCAACCGCACGTCATGAGCGCGTTTTTAGAATTGGAATTATACGAGCAGCGTCCGGTACGGCCCCGAGAAGAACAGAAATTCCTTCGCCTGCTTTCCGCCGGCTTTGCCATGCGCAGAAAGACCCTGGCCAATAACCTCTCGGCTTCTTTCGGCCTTTCCAAAGAGGCGGCGAGGGAAGCGCTGCTTTCTGCGGGGCTGGATGCGCGCGTGCGCGGCGAGGCGCTGACACTGGAGGAGTTCTGCCGCCTTTCGGACAGCATGGATTGAACGAGAGGGGAAGGTATCGCGTGCCGAGCGCCGCGAAGGCGGGGAGGAGCCTGCCCTGGAAAGCGCCTGTTCACAGGGGCAGAGAAAATCCGCTTCCGGCTTTTGCCGAAAGCGGATTTTTGTTGTCGGTTTACAGAGAACCTCTCGGGAAAAATCAGCAGAAGGGATTCTCGTTGGGATAGGGCAGGTTCGCGGGCTGATTGTAGCCGACCCACTCGACGCCCAGCATCTTGAAAATCGAGAACAGCGCCTTGCCGTGATGGCCGAAAGCCACCGCGCCGTGATGCGGATAGCCGCCGCCGATGAGCACATGGCGATAGAAGCGGTTCATTTCCGGAATCGCGAATACGCCGATGCCGCCGAAGGACTGGGTCGCTACCGGCAACACTTCGCCCTGCGCGACATAGGCCGTCAGGACACTGTCCTTGTTCGCCTGCAGGCGATAGAAGGTGATCGGGCCGGGCACAATATCGCCCTCGAGGGTTCCGCGGGTAATGTCGGGCTCTTTGCCGCCTTCCAGGCCGCGATTCATGATCAGCTGATACTTCATCTCGCCCTTGGTCAGCCGGCACATCGGGGTATTGCCGCAATGGAAGCCCATGAAGGTTTCATTGTGGCGATAGGGGTACTTGCCCTCAATGGAGGCCTTGTACATATCCGCCGGGACGGAATTGTTGATATCCAGAAGCGTTACCGCTTCGCCGGTCACGCAGGTGCCGATATACTCGGAGAGCGCGCCGTAGATGTCCACTTCGCAGCCCACCGGGATGCCCATGGCGGTCAGGCGGGAATTGACATAGCAGGGAACAAAGCCGAACTGCGACTGGAAGGCGGGCCAGCACTTGTTGGCCATGGCCACATACTTGGCCGATCCCTTGTTGGCCTCCACCCAATCCAGCAGCGTCAGTTCGTACTGCGCCAGGCGGGGCAGGATGCCGGGCATCTTGTTGCCTTCGCCCAGTTCCTCTTCCATTTCCCTGATCTTGGCGGGAATGCGCGGATCATCGGCGTGCGCCTTATAGGAGGCGAGCAGATCCAATTCGGAATTCTCCTGCACATTGATGCCCAATTTGAAAAGCGGGGCAATCGGCGCGTTGCAGGCCAGGAAATCGAACGGGCGCGGGCCGAAGGTGATGATCTTCAGATCCTTCAGGGCCAGCAGCGTGCGCGCGATGGGGATAAATTCCTCCACCATATTCGCGCATTCCTCGGCGGTGCCCACCGGATACTCGGGGATATAGGCGTTGATGCCCATGAGCTTGAGGTTGTAGCTGGCGTTGAGCATTCCGCAGTACGCATCTCCGCGATCCGAGGAAAGCACGGAAATGTTTTCTTCCGCAGCCGCGACATACATCACCGGGCCGCCGAACTTCTTGGCGATCAGGGTTTCCGGGCCTTCCGGGCCGAAGTTGCCCAGGAACACGACCAGCGCGTTGATCCCGGCCTTGCAGATATCCGCATAGGCATCTTCAACGTTTCCATCAATGCCGCCCTCGATGATGACGTTGCTCTCATAGATGTCGATGCCCTTGGCGTTGAGCGCCTGCACCAACGCCTTGCGGCGCGTTTCGCTCAGAGAAATGGGGAAGCAATCGCGGCTGACGGCCACGACGCCCAGTTTGACCTCGGGAATGTTAAACATGAAACGACCTCCTTCGCATTCAATGCGGCGTGATTCCAATGCACGCATCTATTATCGTATGTTTTTTACAACATGTCAAGCGGCAATTTGCGCAAAGGAGAACGGGTGCCAATTTGGCGGAAAAATGGGATGATTTTCGATTTCTAATGGGCTTTTATGGATAGGTGCTTGTAATTGCGGCAAATTTGTGGTAAAAAGAGGTGAGGGGTTTTAAGTTTTTAGGAGGAACAACGATGTTTGGATATCGTCCGGATGGATGCCCGATTCCACAGCACATGGATCCTATCGTGCTGTTTACGCCATATATCATGACCACGCGCAATGACGCGCAGAATTTTGTGACCTATCCCATCGAATACAAGCCCATGGCCGATTATATTCGCAACAAGCGCAACGCCGAAGTCCCGATCAGCTTCATGACCATTCTCATCGCCGCCTATGTGCGGGCGGTGGGCAAGCATCCGCAATTGAATCGCTTTGTGGTAGGCAAGCGGGCATATATGCATAAGGACATCGTAATTTCCTATGTCGTCTTGCGCGAAACCAACAACGGAGAATTGGACGAGGCCGTTGTAAAGCTCAAGTGCACTCCGGATGATACGATTTTGAGCATTGCAAGGCGCCTCAACGAGCAAGTGCGCGTTGCCAGACAGCCGTCCAACAAAAACGGGACCGTGGATTTCGCGCGGAGATTTCTGAAGATTCCGTTTTTGCCCGGAATGGCGGTGGGCTTTTTGAAAATGCTGGATCGGTTCGGCCTGATGCCCAGGAAGGTCATTGACGTATCGCCGTTTCACTGCTCGCTGTTTGTGACGAATATGATGTCGATCAATTTGCCGACGATCTACCACCATCTGTACAATTTCGGAACGTGCTCGATTTTCCTGTCGCTGGGACGCCCGGAACGCCTGGTCACGGCCACCAACGATGGGAAAGCCGTGCGCAAATTGATGCTTCCCCTGGGCGCTGTGTGCGACGAGCGCGTGTGCGGCGGCGCGAGCTATGCCGAGGGAATGCGTACCTTACAGCATTACATGCTCAATCCGGAACTTTTGGAATGGACGCCGGAAGAAGAACGCAGGCGCGAGAGCGAACAAAAACAGGCGACAGGGAAATAGAAAAAAGGCTGCCCGCGGAGAAATTCCGGGCAGCTTCTTTTTTGGACAACTCGCCGAAATTAGCGGATAAAATTGGTGCGTTGACCGGTTTCCGCTTCGGGCGCCACAAGGCCGTTTTCCCGGCCCAGGCGGATCAGCCGCAGCATCCAGGCCAGGTTTCGGGCCAGATTGCGCATGGTTTGCAGTCCTTCCAGATCCTGCAGGACCTCTTCAGGGGTGTTGCCATGCACCATGTTCCAATAATTGGAGGGAACCATGGGCATTTGCGCGAAGGCAAAGAATTTATTGACCGCATCCAAAGAGGCGGTGGTTCCCGCTCTCCGGGCCGAGGCCACGGCCGCGCCGGGCTTGTGGCGGAAGGCGGAGGAGCCTGCATAAAACATGCGGTCCAGAACGCTTAAAAGCCGGCCGCTGGGATGCGCGTAGTAGACCGGGGTGCCGAAGACAAAGCCGTCCGCCTCCCGGGCGAGGAGAATCCATTCGTTGATTGGATCGTCATTGAAGACGCACTGTCCGTTGAGATTGGAACACGCCTTGCAGCCGATGCAATCGCGAATCGGCTGTCCTCCGATCTGTATGATCTGCGAATCGATGCCCTCTTTTTCCAATTGGCGGCCGATTTCCGAAAGCGCGGTAAAGGTACAGCCATGGGGCCGGGCGCTGCCGTTGAACATCAAAACCTTCATATTTGCAACCTCCATCGGGAAATTCTATGTTCCTTCCCGCGAAAAGAGCACCGACGCCGATGCGCAGGGAAGGTTTTTTTGTATCCTAGCACAATTGAGCCCCCGGCGCAACCATGCCGGAAGGCAAAAATTTCCTTGCAAGCGAAAAAAACTGCTGCTACAATAGGGACAGTTCGGGCAGGAGGAAGAGCATGGAAAAAAGATTGACGATCCGATTTACATCCGATATGCACGGACACGTTTTTCCCACAAATTATCGGGATCGCGTTCTACGCCCCATGGGCGCGCTGGGCCTGATCGGACTTCCTAAGGGAAGAAATACGCTGGTTATCGACGGGGGAGACACGCTCCAGGGTTCACCTCTTACCTATTTTTGCCATCGGCAGGGAGAAAAGAGCCCCATGGCAGAGGTTCTGAACGCCATGCGGGTGGATTATGTGACCATCGGAAATCACGATTTAAATTATGGCTATGCCAACCTCGCAAGCTATCTGGAGGATTTGAATGCGCACTGCCTTTCCTGCAACATTCAGGGAACGGACGGGAGGCTGCGTGTCGCGCCATGGGCGGTGCACGAGCTGGAAAACGGTTGGAGGATCGGCCTGGTCGGCGCGGCGACCGATTGGATCCGCCGTTGGGAACGCCCGGAAAATCTGCGGAACGTGCGGGTGGAGGATACGCTGGAATCGGTAAAGCGCGCATATAAGGAAGTAAAAGCCAAGTCCGATTTCACGGTGCTCATCTATCACGGGGGAATCGAGCGCGATTTGCAGACCGGAGAAATCCTCAGCGATTCGGGAGAAAATATTGCCTGCCGGATTTGCGAGGAAGCGCCGTTCGATTTGCTGTTGACGGGGCATCAGCACATTCCGCTCTCGGGTGCGAGATGGAAACAGACGCATCTTGTGCAGGCGCCCGCCAACGCCACGGGATATGTGGAGATCGAATGGCTGGAAGACGGTTCGATCCATTCGCGCATTTGTCCGGTAGAACCGTGCATGGATGCGCCTGCGAACGTGGAAGCCATTGGTCGGCGGGTCGAGCAATGGCTGGACAGTCCTGTCTGCCGCTTCGACGCCCCGCTCTGGCCGCAGGAGAAGCTGGATATGGCGCTGCACGGCACGCCAATCGCCAATTTGATCAATCAGGTACAATTGGAGGCAAGCGGGGCAGATATTTCTTCTACAAGCCTGGCCAACGACGTGCGCGGCTTTGACAGGGAGGCGACGGTGCGCGATGTGGTCGCCACCTATGTCTTTCCCAATACATTGGCGATCTTGCGCGTGACCGGCGCGCAACTCAAAATGGCGTTGGAACGCTCGGCAGCCTATTTTCATCCGCTTTCGGATGGCCGCTTGGAAATTGCGGAGGATTTTCTCCGCCCCAAGATCGCACACTATAATTACGATTTTTTCTACGGATTGGAATATGTGTTCGATTTGGACCGCCCCGTGGGAGATCGGGTTGTGCGCATGGAGCGGAATGCAAAGCCCATCGACGTAAGGGAGGAATTCAAGCTGTGCGTCAACAACTACCGCGCCACCGGCGTGGGGGGATATGCGGTTCTGGCGCAATGCGAGCGCGTGGGCGAAATTCAGATGGAGATCAGCGAAATTCTGCTCAATTATCTGATTGAGCATCGCAGCGTAAGCGTGCCGCGGGTCGCCAATTACCGGGTGCAACGGGGCGGAATCGTGTTGTAATTCGCGCGGGAAATGTGGTATAATCCTCTGGGAAGATGAGCGGAAGGGAAGGACTTATTCCATGAGCCGATTGGGCGAAACCATCCGCGCGGCGCGCGTGAAGGCAAAAATGACGGAAAAGGCATTGGCCAAGAAATGTGGATTGGCCGAGAGCGTGATAAAGGAAATCGAAGCGGGCAGACGCATCGCTTCGGAACGGCAGACACAGCAGATTTTGAAGGTCCTGGGTGTACAGACTCCGGTTTCTGCGGAACTGGAAGTAGCGCAGGAGCCGGAGGTCAAATTGCGTCCCAAACCCCGCCCCTATATCCTGCCCGTGGAACAGACGCAGGAGGAAACAAGGGAACAATTTGAAAGCAACGACGCCTGGCTGGACGCGCTGGGCGGCGTGGTCAAGCGCGTGCCCGTGATGGACGAAGGCGGATTGGTGATCGACCATGTGTTGGTGCCCACCATCGGGTCGAAGATCGAAGGGGCGTCGCCGGACAAGGTATTTTTCTATCGCTGCCCGGACAACAGTCTGCGCGGCTTTCGTATCCACGCGGGCGATCTGCTTCTGACGGTTCCGGAAAAAAAGGTGGAAGACGGCGCGATCATGGTCTTCGACTTGCGAGGCCGCCGCGTGGCGCGCAAGGCGACCAAGCTCGATGGAAACCGCGTGCTTTTGCAGAGCTTTGAAAGTGAATTTTCATCCGAGACGATCCCCCTGGCCGGCATGGGGATCCTAGGAAAATGCGTGAAGCTGGAACGGAGGCTGTAAGATGCAAGTGTACTGCGATCTGCACATCCATTCCTGTCTGTCGCCCTGCGGGGATGCGCTGATGACGCCCAACAACATCGCGCGCATGGCCATGCTCAAGGGCTTGGATGTGATTGCGGTCGCGGATCACAATTCGGCGAAGAATTTACCTGCGGTTCAAAGCGTGTGCGAACAGGTAGGGGTGGAGCTTTTGCCGGCGATGGAGCTCAATACCGCCGAGGAGGCGCACCTGCTGGCATATTTCGCTACCGTTGAGGCAGCGATGGAGTTTTCCGAGGAGATTTACGCGTATCTGCCGCCCTTTGACAACCGCCCGGAGATTTTTGGAGAGCAGCTCGTCTTGGACGAGGAGGATGAAATCATTGCCACGGAGCCGCGGCTTCTGATTTCGGCGCTCGCGCTTTCGCTGGAAGAATTGGTCGAACGGATTCATCAGAAGGGAGGTGCGGCGGTGCCCGCGCACATCAACCGGGGAAACAACGGGCTTTTAAACGTGTTGGGATTTTTGCCGCCTGGCCTGGGAGCGGACGCTTTGGAAACCTGGCGGGCGCTTCCCTGCCCGTTGGATACGGGCGGATGGAGGGTTTTGCATTCCTCGGACGCGCATTATTTGGAGGATATGCTGGAAAGAGAAGTTTTTTTGGAGGTTCCCCAGCGTTCGGCCAAAGCGGTATTTGAATATATAAGAGGAATTGTCGCATGATTACATTTGAAGAGATTCGTTCCAACGAGGAAATCAACGCCTATATTCGGGCGGCGGACAAGGTGATGGAAGCGATCGGCTATACCGAGCATTCGTTTGCGCACGTTACGCGCGCCGCAGAGTCCTCCGCCCAAATTCTCAAAGATTTGGGATATCCCGAGCGCACCCAGGAGCTTGTAAAAATTGCCGGATATATGCACGATATCGGCAATGCGGTCAATCGGCATGAACACGCGATTTCCGGCGCGGTGATGGCCTTCCGCATCCTCGACCGGCTGGGAATGCCGCCGGAGGAAATCGCCATGGTGGTTGGAGCCATCGGAAACCACGACGAGGGAACCGGTGCACCGGTCAACGAATTGGCCGCGGCGCTGATTCTTTCGGATAAGGGAGATGTGCGCCGCAGCCGCGTGCGTCCCAATGCCGAAAGAAAAGGGGATATTCACGATCGTGTCAATTATGCCGTGGAAAGCTCCGCACTGGAACTGGATGCCAATGGGCGCAGTATTGTGCTCAAGCTGACCATCGATACTTCCATCTGCGCGGTGATGGATTATTTTGAGATTTTCTTGACTCGTATGCTCCTGTGTCGGAGGGCCGCGGAGTATCTGGGATTGCGCTTTCGATTGGAAATCAATGACGTCATACTTTTGTAATAAATTGCGTTTTAAAGGGGCATGGAGAATCCATGCCCCTTTTTTGCGGAATGCGGTCGGTTATAGAAAATCAGGGAATTTTGAGCGCTTTTTTATGATGAAAATTATGAAAAATGTTTGACAAACCATGACAGAAGTGGTATTCTGTACCTAGAATGGATTATGGGGGTTAATGCAATGCGGTATTGGAAAAAAGCGTTGCTCGCCATTGTGTTGAGCATAGTTATGCTCACGGGCGAAATGGTTCCGATTGCAGGCGCTTGGGCGGAAACGGCTGCGCCTGAGACGCAGTCCGTCGTGTCTGAGGAGATGGTTGCGGCTGAAACGCCGAAGTCGTCCGGGGAATCAGCCGCGGCTGAAACGCCGAAGCCGTCCGAGGAGACGGTTGCGGCTGAAACGCCGAAGCCGTCCGGGGAACCGGCTGCGGTGGAAACGGCGAAGCCGTCCGAGGAACCGGCTGCGGTGGAAACGGCGAAGCCGTCTGAGGAGCAGACAAATGTGCCGGAGACAATGCCTGCGCCGGAAGCGGAGCAGATCGCGCCGGTGCGGATTGAAAAGATTGCGTTCCGCAAGGACGTGGTGGAGATTCAGCTTTCCGAGTATGCGGAGGGGCGGGATCTTTCCAAAGTCAATATCAATGTCATAGAGATTACGCCGGAAAACGCGGTGCGCGAGAGTGGAGTTTGGACGGTGCGCAAAAGCGCCGACGGGCCGGAGGACGACAGCATCGCCGCGTTTGTAGATTATGACAAGAACGGCGAAAAGCTCGAAGGGAATTATTCGGAGGAAGAGATCGCGCAGACGCGCTTCGAGGTCTATCAGGCCGGCGAAGTGTATATCCGTTTGGCGCTTCGCTCCAATCCTTCGATCTATGGAGAATTCAAGCTCGTGATCAAGGAGGATGCCCAGGAAGAGACTTCAGTCTCTGAAGGGGAGGAAGAGCCTGTCGAGGGCGAGCTTCCTTCGGAAGAGCTGATCGAGCAGAACGAGCTGGGCAATTCGGATGAGCCTGTCGAAGGCGAGGAAGGCGAGCAGGAGCAGGAAGAGCCTGCGGAGGGCGAGCTTCCTTCGGAAGAATTGATCGAGCAGAACGAGCTGGGCAATTCG
>DVMU01000168.1 GCA_018714825.1 Candidatus Pullichristensenella excrementigallinarum | reverse complement strand
TTTCAGCCCATTGCCAAACTCCTCTCGAAGCCGCGGTTTCATTCCTGTTCCTCCCTAACAAAAATCCCACAATGTATATTTTAACATAAGAGCGGAATTTATTCAATTGAGAAACCGCAAATTTTTCTCGCGCATAGGATGTACGGAACCGGTGATCCGGTCGGAAAGGAGAATGAACCATGCGTCCATCCAACGCCTGTTGCTCCGCATCCTGCGGACATGATACACAAATGCGCCTGCCCCTTTTTCCGGCGAAATACTGTGGCAGGCCTCCCAGGCCGCCGCGGCCCTGCCCTCCCAGGCCGCCGCATCCATGCGCTCCGAATTGCGAATGCGAACCGTGCCGCCCCTGCGCGCCTTCCTGCGAATCCCCTGCCCTGCCCGCCGCGCCGCCGATCTGTGTGGTAAATCCCTGGAATTCCTGCGAGCGGGCAACGGTGATTTTAAAAATTGACGAATGCGGAAATTTGGTTGTGTGCGTTAAACGCGATTGACCGTTCAAAATGGTATAAAAAGCTCCCTTGCGGATCAAACTTTTTTTGCATGAGGCAAAATCGCAAGGGAGTGAAAAAACCATGTCTACCATGGAATGCTGCATGTGTCATAAAATTGCCGATTCGCGCTCTCTGAGGGGTTGTTCCTGTTGCGGCGCGATGCTGTGCGATGATTGTTTGGAACGAGACGGCGGCCTGTGCGGCAATTGTGCCGCAAACGGTCGCGAGAACTGACCTGCGCGGCCTTCCCAAAAACACAAGCGCCCGTTCCCCAATTGGGGCGCGGGCGCGATTGCGTGTCAAAAAGGATTTTGGCACGCTCCATGAAAATCTGCGGATTTTCATGGAAACGAAAGAAGCCTGTGGAAATCTGAAAATCTCCCGATTTTCCGGGCGGCATACGCGCTTCCGCGCTCGAGATTCACTTACAATTTTCCCAAATCCCGGAGCAGGTTTTCCGTGGCCATGCGGCCCATATTCTCCGTGGCTCCGGCCGTCGAGGCCGCGCAATGCGAACCAAGCACGACATTGTCCAACTGATACCAGCGCTCGTCTTTGGGCGGCTCCTGCGAAAATGCGTCCAGCCCGGCCCCGTAGATGCGGCCCTCCGCCAGCGCGTCGAGCAGCGCGTCGTCGTCGATCAGCCCTCCGCGCGCGGTATTGACGAGAATCGCCGTGGGCTTCATCCAGCCGATCTGTTCCTTGCCCACGAAGTTTCTCGTCTCCGGAAGAAGCGGCAAATGCAGGCTGATAAAGTCCGCCTCTCGGAAAATCGTTTCCGGTTCGGCATAGGCAATGTCGTTGTTCTTCGCGTATTCCGCATCCCAATAGACATCGTAGGCCAATACGCGCATGGAAAATCCCTGGCAGCGCTTCGCCACGTTTTTGCCGATTGCGCCCAAACCGAAGATGCCAACGGTCTTACGACTTACGTCAATCGTCGAAATCTTGCTCCAGTCGCCCACCCGGCACTTTTTATCGATCGGCAAGACCTTGCGCGAGAGCGCCAGCATCAGCGCCATCGCATAATCCGCCACGGCTTCGGAATTTGCGCCCACCGTGCGCGAAACCTTGATATTTCTTGCCTTTGCCGCATCCAAATCGATATTGTCCACGCCCACTCCGTACTTGGCGATCGCGCGCAAGTTCGAAGCGGCGGCCAGAACGTCCGCGTCCATCGGGTCCACGCCCACGATCACGCCCGCACAGTCGGCAATTTTCTCCATCATCTGTTCCTTTGTGAGGATGCCGCCGGTATCGTTGCGGACAACTTCCAATCCCGCTTTTTCGAGCATTTCAAACAGTTCCGGATGCCCCTTTCCATAGGAGCGCGGAGTTACCAATACTTTTTCCATAAATCCCTCCTACCGGCGCGCCAACCGGTCGCACATCGCCAGGCGTTCCCCGGTAATGTCGATATGGAATACCTCGGAAATTACCTGCGTCCAGCCGTGAATAAAGTACGTCCAGCCATCCTCCACCCAGAGATTCTTTTCTTCCTTCTGCCGCTCGGCCTGATGCATGAATTCGAGCGTGCCGCGATAGTTCAATTCCCAAATCAGGCCGTTTTTCGGGAACCGACAGGCATCCGTCAGCGGAGAACCGGGCCGATCCTTGCCCAGTCCCGTGGCGTTGACCACAAACGACCCTTCGGGCAGCTTTTCCACAATTTTATCGTTCATTTCCGGGCGCGGGCAGAGATGGAAGCTCATCGGCACCCGCAGGTTTTGCAGGATGCACACCGCCTCGGCAAGGCGCGGTGCGGAACGGTTGTTTAAGTGAATGCGCGCGGGGATATCCTCCCCATGCTTCTCATGGGCCAGGTACGCGGAGATGGCCAGCGCGCTTCCCCCTGCGCCCAACACGCAAACTTCCGCCTCGGGATACTTTTGCCAGTGTCCCTGCGGGATGAACGCGTCCATGGCCAGGCCGCTGGAGATGGGATCCTTTGCGTGCCCGCAAAGTTTTCCATCCTTCTTCGAAATGGAAGAAAGCTCCCCGAACATTTCGGCATACGGATCAAGATAATCGAATAGATCCTTGCAGGCATTGTACAGATCGATCTTGTGCGTGGTCACCAGCGCGCCCAGAGACAGAGGATCGTTCTTGATAAATTCGACAGTCCTGCGATAATCCTCCTCCGGGGCATGGATGGAAATATCGATTCCCTTGATACAGGCGTCTTTCAGCCCCAGCGCCTCGGCCCAGATGGGAAACAGGCGCATGATCGAGGATTGGGTGGTGGTCACGCCGATGAAGTACATTGTCGGACGATCGGCCTTAGAGGGCAAATTCACCATGTTCAACGCTCCTTTTCCATGATCAAAATAGTTTGCCGCGTGCACGCTATGTTTCCAGGCGCAGCGCTTTCGCGGGATTCCGCCGAGTCATTTGCGCGATCTCCTCCTCGGACACGCCCTGCCGCCGAAGCGACGGCAAAAAATGTTCCAGAAGGTAGGTCAGTCCGATCTCTCCGCCGTAACTTTGCAGTCGGGCCGCCGTGGTATCCAGCGCGAGAAGCAGCTTGTCCCCATGCCCGCGTTCGAGCATGTGAAGGATCAGTCGGATTTCGCTTGGGTCGTCGTGATATTTGAAGCGACCGATGGTATCGTATTCGAGATACGCGCCCGTCTTCGCCACGGCCTCGTGCACGGAAAAATCCTCCGCCTGGCGATCCACATGGCACACCAGAATTCTCTCCGGCGCAAGCGCGCAATCCCCGCAGATCCGCACGGCATCCACTGCGTCCTCCCCCGCCTGGGTATGCAAAATCAGCGCCGTGCCCGCATCGGCCGCCGCGCGCGCGGCGGCGCGCAGGCGCGCTCGAAATTTGTCCAGAGAGCCCGCAGGGCCGATCGCCGCCTTTACCGCGCCGGGCAGAACCTCGACGCATTCCTCGCAACCTTCGCGCAGTTCCCGGGAAAATCGCTCGTAGAGCGCTTCCTCCCCCAGAGACGGCAGAGGATCCCCTTCCCGATAAAACATATCCACATGATAACCCGTGACCGCCACAATCGAAACGCCGCTTTTCCGGCTCAGCTCTTGGAGGACGCCCGCGTCCCGCCCCGCGCCAAGCGGCTGCGCGTCTGCGATCGCTCCCCCGCCCTTTTGCCGATATTCTAAAAGCTCCGCCAGAGACTTTTCCTCGCTACTGATTTCCAGCGCGGGCGATTTTTTTGAAGCGGGCGTGGGATGAACGAACAGATGTTCATGGGGCTGAAAATGCCCGAGCGTCTCCGGCAAGACGCGGCCAAGAACCGTTTGGATCATTTCTTGTCTCCTTCCCGGCAAATGAACGGTTGTACAGGTTTCCTCCATAATGTAGATACATTATAACAATATTTTCCTTCCTTTGCAAGCCTTTCCCATCCATTTGTGGAAATTTTCTCAAACAAAGCCGTCGCGACGATTGCCGCGACGGCCAAAAGATCGGTCACACCAATTTTTCCACAAAATCATCCATCACGACCAGGATTACGGGCTGCCCTTTGCCGGAGCGCGTTTCAATGTCGATATCCTCCGTATTGCATCGCGTAGACGCGCCGGATCTCTGATAAGCAGTGAAATCAAACGGTTCCTTTACCGGCAACGCGCAGGCAATCTCGGATCCGTTCATGCCGTTTTTCAGGAAAGAAATGGCCTTCAGGCCCTTCCCGCCGCGCGCCTGCCGATCAAAATCGATCAAGAGACACCGCTTCATATACCCCAAATCCGTGGCCAAAAGCACTTCTCCCTCGCTGTTGTGTGCGAAGGCGGCGATCAGGCGGTCGCCAGGGTTGAGCTGCATGGCCTTAACGCCCGCAGCGGTACGCCCGAGCACGGAAATTTCTTCCACCGGGAAGTGAATGGCCATGCCCGATCGGCTCACGCACAGGATGCTCGGACATTGCGCCGCGTCGAACACCGTCAGCAGCCGATCGCCTTCCCGAAGGCCGATCGCCGCGTATTTTGCCTTGCGCACCATCAGATCCTGTACCTTCACGCGCTTACACAGCCCCAGTTCGCTAAACAGGACCCATTCGCCATCCCACTTTCCGGGATGAAGCACCGAAACCACCTGTTCTTCCTTTTCCAGGCCCGCGAGCAGCCCTCCCGGAGGCAAACCGCGATCCTTGATTCGGCATTCGGGGATTTGCGCAAGCGCGATCGGATAGCAGTTCCCCAGATTGGTAAAGAACAAGATCTTTTCGTCCGTCATGGCCTCGATCGTCCAGCGGCACGCCTCTTTTTCCTCCTGCGTCTTTTCAAACAGGCGCTTGGGCAGGCGCTTGATAAAGCCTGCGGAGGTCACCTGCACGACTGCCTCATCCGCCACCGGGGCCTCTTCCTCGATCACGATCTTTTCAAACGAATCGACGATTTGGGTCCGCCGGGAATCAGCAAACTTCTCCCGGATTTCGAGCAATTCCCGCTCGATGACCTCGATCAGCTTTTTTTCGCTCGCGAGGATTCCCTTGAGCCGCTTGATCAGCTTCTGAATCTCTTCATGTTCCCGCCGCAAGGACAGAATTTCCAAATTGGTCAAACGCTGCAAGCGCATGTCGAGGATTGCCTGGGCCTGTATTTCGCTCAGCGCAAATCGGGCGACCAACTTTTCGCGCGCCTCTTTGGGATTTTTGGATCCGCGGATCAGGCGGATGACCTCGTCCAAATTGTCTACGGCGACGATCAGTCCTTCGAGGATGTGCGCGCGTGCCTCTGCCTGTTCCAATTCGTGCCGCGTGCGCCGCGTCACGACGTCCTTCTGATGGCGGATATAATGCGAGAGCATCTCCCTGAGCCCCATCAGCCGAGGCTTCCCGTCGGCAATGGCCACCATATTGACGCCGAAGGTCACCTGCATGTCGGAATATTTGTACAGCGCGTTGAGAACCTTCTGCGCATCCACATCCCGCTTGAGTTCGATCACCGCGCGCATTCCCTGCCGGTCAGATTCATCGCGAATATCATAGATTCCGCCCAGCAGCGCCTTTTTTTCCTCGCTGAGCCGCAGGATCTTTTCCAGCATCGCCGCCTTGTTGACCTGATAGGGCACCTCGCGGATGACGATCAGCGTGCGGCCCGCCGTCCCCTTTTCCAATTCCACCTTGCAGCGCAAGCTCAACTTGCCGCGTCCGGTCTCATATGCGGAACGAAGCTCGCCGTCTCCGGAAAGCACGCCTCCGGTCGGAAAATCCGGCGCAGGAATGTATCGCATCAGTTCTTCAGTGGAAATCTCCGGATTGCGCATCAGGGCGATCGCGCCGTCGATGGCTTCGCCCAGGTTGTGCGGGGGAATGTTGGTAGCCAGGCCCACGGCAATGCCGCTGGAACCGTTGACCAACAGGTTCGGAAAACGGCCCGGCAACAGATCGGGTTCCTTCTGCGTGTCATCAAAATTGAGATGGAATCCCACGGTATCCTTGTCGATATCCTGTAAAAGCACTTCGGCAAGCTCCGTCATGCGCGCTTCGGTGTATCGCATGGCGGCCGGGCTGTCCCCGTCGATTGATCCGAAATTTCCGTGGCCGTCCACCAACGGAGCGCGCATCACAAACGGCTGCGCCATGCGCGCCAACGCGTCATAGACGCTGGTATCTCCGTGGGGGTGATATTTTCCCAGACATTCGCCCACGATACGCGCGCATTTTCGATGCGGCTTATCGGCCGTATTTCCCAGTTCGTGCATGGCGAACAGGATGCGCCGCTGCACGGGCTTGAGTCCGTCTTCAACCCGCGGAAGCGCCCGTTCCAAAATCACATATTCCGAATACGGGATCATGGAATCGTGCATGACCTCTTCCATGGGCTTTTGGAAGATGACTTCGGAAAAGCGGATGGTGTTGTCGTCTCTCTTTTTCGCCATTGCCTTCCCTCCTTACGCTTCCCGAACGGGCTGGAAATTGTCCACGCGGTTGAAATTGGCGTATGCGGCGATATATTCCTTTCGCGGCTCGACCTTGTCCCCCATCAGTACCGTCACACGGCGCTCCGCCTCCGCGAAATCCTCGATGGTCACCTGCATGAGCTTGCGCCCGTCGGGATTCATGGTAGTTTCCCAGAGCTGTTCGGGATTCATCTCGCCCAACCCCTTGTATCTCTGCACCGTATAGCCGCGGCCAAGCTGCCTGACGGCCTTTTCCAGTTCCCTGTCGTCATAACAATAGATCGCCTTCTCGCCCTTCCTGGCGCAATAGAGCGGCGGCATTCCAATGTAGACATGCCCCTCCGTCACCAATTCCCGCATATAGCGGAAGAAGAACGTCAGCAAAATTGCGCGGATGTGCGCTCCGTCCTGATCCGCATCCGCCAGAATGATCACGCGGTTGTATTTCAAATGCGAAAGATCAAAGTCATCGCCGATGCCCGTTCCCAGCGCAGTGATAATCGATCGAAATTCCTCGTTGGCAAGCACTTGGTCGATTCGCTTCTTTTCTGCGTTGAGGGGCTTCCCCCGCAGGGGCAAAATTGCCTGAAAGCGGCGATCGCGCCCCTGCTTGGCGCTCCCTCCGGCCGAATCGCCCTCGACAATGAACAATTCGTTTTCCTTCCAGTTCCGCCCGGTACAGCTGGAGAGCTTTCCGACCAACGGCGCGGCCTCAATGGCGTTTTTCTGGCGCGCTACGTCGCGCGCCTTGCGCACAGCCTCGCGCACCTTGGCGGTCTTGATCGCCTTTTCCACGATTTTCTGTGCCAGTTGCT
>DVMU01000167.1 GCA_018714825.1 Candidatus Pullichristensenella excrementigallinarum | reverse complement strand
ATGCCGATTGCAGGATGGGAAATGTGCAGAATTCTGGGAAATCTGATCGATAACGCCATGGACGCGATCCTCTCGGGGAAGAGTCCGCAAAAGATTTTGACGGTTGAGATCGGGGAAAGATTGCAGGATTTTACCTTTCGCGTGGAGAACACCGGGCCGGAAATTCCGGAGGATTTGCGCGAAAGAATTTTCGAACGCGGATTTACCACAAAAAGTTCCGGGCGCGGCCTGGGACTTTCCATTGTGCGGGAAATTCTGCGCGAAAACGGCGGGGACATTCGTCTCTTTTCCGATGAAAAGGGGACGCGCTTTGAAGGGCGCATCCCCAAAAATACTGAAGCGGTTTAAGAATTTGCGCTATTGTGAATTTCGCGCAGAATGGCGTTGACGAGCGTGACCGTCGCAGAGATACCGCCCTTTTTGCCGCGGGCGATGATGGTGGCCAGATCGCTGTCGAGCAGGCGCTCTTTGATTTGCACCGCGCTGGCAAAGCCGTTGGGGGCTGCCAGCACGCACACGTCCGACATCGGTTCGCGTTGCCTGCGCTGGATCAGCCGCATGATGGCGCTCGGTGCGCTGCCGATGACCATCAGTTTCGGCCCAGGTAGACTAAGACCATAGTCCACGGCAATTTCGGCGCGCGTTACGCGGCGCTGTTCAGCCAACATAACTACCTGGGGATCGTCGATAAAACAGAGTACTTTGGCTCCTTTGTTTCCGAGCAGCTCCGCGCTGATGTCGTTTGCCACCAGCGTGGTGTCGGTGATAATCGAGCCTCCCATATCGATCAGGCGCTTAATATGCGTGAGCGCGGTGGGGCCGAAATAAATACTTTGCGCAAGCGCTGGATCCCCCGTTTCTTGTTCGACCGCACTCAAGATATTGGTCATTTCCTGATTCAGATATGGGATGCCGGCGCGGTGCCGCCCGTCCGCCTGCATCTTCCGAATCAATACAAACACTCCCGTTCCAAAAAATCCGATCTTTTTTGAAAGATACTATAGAAAATATATCGCTTGGCGAACCAAAAGTCAAGTCTTAATCAGCGGCAAAACGGTTATATTCATATGGTATTACAAAATTAACCGCACCACAAAAAACGATGTTACAAGCCTTAACTTGTAACATCGCAAAGAGGAAAACTGTTCGTTTAGTTTGTTGTGCGAACGCACAAATTGTCATTTTCCGGATAGACTTCCAGCACGCTGCCTTCGGGCAGGTCGCGTTCGATCAGCAGCCTTGCCACCGGCGTTTCCACCGCTCGCTGGATAAAGCGCTTGAGCGGACGGGCGCCATAGACCGGATCGTAGCCGTTTTCGATCACGAAATCCTTGGCTTCCTTCGTAAGGCGCACGGTGATGTTGCGATCGGCCAGTCGCTGGTTGAGCGAGCGAAGCAACAGATCCATGATCTTTTCGATCTGATCGCGGGTCAGCGGCGTGTAGAACACGATCTCGTCCAGGCGGTTCAGGAATTCCGGACGGAATTGCCGCCTGAGAAGCTGCTGCACTTCTTCGCGCGCGTCCTTGCGCAGTTCCCCGGAAGCGTCGATGCCGTCCAGGATCAGATTGCTGCCCAGGTTCGAAGTCAGGATGATGACCGTGTTCTTAAAATCCACGGTGCGGCCCTGCGAATCGGTGATGCGGCCGTCGTCGAGGACCTGCAGGAGGATATTGAATACATCCGGGTGCGCCTTCTCGACCTCATCGAAGAGGATGACGCTGTACGGCTTGCGGCGCACGGCCTCGGTCAATTGGCCGCCTTCCTCGTAGCCCACATATCCCGGAGGCGCTCCGACCAGGCGCGAGACGGAGTGCTTCTCCATATACTCGGTCATGTCGATGCGGATCAGGTTCTTCTCGTCGTCAAACAGCGCCTGTGCGAGCGTCTTGGCAAGTTCGGTCTTGCCCACGCCCGTGGGGCCCAGGAAGAGAAACGAACCGATCGGGCGGTTGGGGTCCTGAATGCCCGCGCGCGAACGCAGGATAGCTTCGGAGACCTTTTGAACCGCTTCGTCCTGGCCGACGACGCGCTCATGCAAGATCGAATCCAGCCGCAACAGCTTTTCGCGCTCGCCTTCCACCAATTTGGAAACCGGAATCCCCGTCCAGCGGGAGACGATGCGGGCGATCTCCTCGTCGGTCACCTTGTCGCGCAGCAGCTTGTTGCTTCCCTGCGCCGCTTCGGCCTTTTTCTCCTCGGCCTCCAATTCCTTCTGCAATTGCGGAAGGCGTCCGTATTGCAATTCCGCGGCCTTGTTCAGGTCGTATTCGCGCTGCGCCAATTCGATGTCGGCATTGACCTTTTCGATTTCCTCGCGCAGTTTTTGCACCTTGTTGATGTCCTGCTTTTCGATTTCCCAGCGCGCCTTCATTTCCTTGAAGCGATCGCGCAGGTTGGCCAAATCCTCCTGCACTTTGCGCAGTTTTTCCTTGGAGCGGGCTTCCGTATCCTTGGAAAGCGCGGCTTCCTCGATTTCCTTTTCGATGATCTCACGCGCGATATCGTCCATTTCCTGAGGCATGGAATCGATCTCCGTGCGGATCATGGCGCA
>DVMU01000166.1 GCA_018714825.1 Candidatus Pullichristensenella excrementigallinarum | reverse complement strand
CACGGACCGTAAATGCTGAATGCGCGGCCTCCATCCAGGGGTTTGGGGAGCACGTCGATGCCGTTGGATCGAATTTGAACCCCCTTGGCGAGCAGCGTATTGTATAATTCCTCGACGTTTTCTACATCCATTCCAAAATGCGAAAGCACCGGTTCCTTTTCGGGGATTTCCCAACTCACATAATCCGCGCCTTCGGGCGGCGTGATCAATTCAATGGTGCAATTGCCCAGGCGGATCAGGCAAAAGCCGCCGAATGTGCAGTCATCTTCGCGGTCGATCAACTCAAATCCCAATGTGTTGAGATAAAAGTCCAAAGATTTTTCCGTATCCTTGGCATAAACGCTGATATGATGCAATCCTTTAATCATGTGTGTTTCCTCCCCGCAAAAAAATGGTGTAGTTATACACCAATATTGTAAAGCATAGATAAAAAATTTACAACCCCCTTTTTATGGATTTCCGGCACTTTTTCTCCGTTTCGGGATTTTTTCGCCTTTGGGGTTCCGCTTCCGGTTTTCAGCCCCGCAAAGGGATTTCGCGGTTGACTTCAAAATTAACCTGTGCTATACTAAAAATGTATAAATGTGCGCCGAGGGCGCGTTCCTCGCGTTCCTTTTTTCGCACACCGCGCTCTATTAATGAAGCTTTTCAGAAGGAGAGGAAAAAAGTGACGAATGAGCAGCATATCCTCGAAATGAAAAAGTTCGCCAATGACATTCGCATTCTTGCCATAAAAATGATCGGCGCGCGTGGAGCCGGTCATGTGGGCGGATGCATGTCCCTGGCGGAAACGATGTCCGTTCTGTACAACGGCATGATGCGCGTCCGTCCGGAGGATCCCAAATGGCCGGATCGGGACAAGATCGTCGTCTCAAAGGGCCACGCCGGCCCCATCATGTACGCAGCGCTCGCGAAGAAGGGCTTTTTCCCCATGGACTGGCTGGAAACGCTCAACCTGCCCGGGACGAAATTGCCCAGCCATACCGACCGACTTAAGACCCCCGGCGTGGACATGACGACCGGCTCGCTCGGGCAGGGTTCTTCCACGGCTTGCGGGCTGGCACAATCGGAGAAAATTCTGCAAAAGGACACGCATGTGTTTTTGATCCTGGGCGACGGCGAGATCAACGAGGGCCAGGTCTGGGAGGCCATGATGTACGCTTCCAGCCATCATCTGACCAATCTCATCGTCATGGTCGATTCCAACAAGGCGCAGGTGGACGGCTTCTGCAAGGACGTATGCGACATGGGCGACCTGGCTGCCAAATTCGAATCCTTCGGCCTGAAAGTGATCAATGTAGAAGACGGCAATGACGTCGCGCAGGTTTGGAACGCTTTGGAGGAGGCAAAAAAGGGCTTTGATCGTCCTGTGTGCGTCCTCCTAAATACTATTAAAGGCAAAGATTTGCCGATCTACGAGGGAGATCCCGCCTGCCATTATATCGGCGTTTCCGCGGAACAACTCGCTTCCAGCGTGGCGCATCTTGAAGAAATCGGCAGGAATCTGGAAAAGGAGGGAAAATAGCGATGCTCGCAAAGCTGATTGAAAACGCTCGCCCCGTGGCGCTTCACGACGTCTATTGCCAAACCCTTCTGCAGATGATGGAGGAAGATCCCCGCATCGTGCAGATCGAGGCGGATCTTGCCGGCGCAATGGGTTCGCAGGTGATCGGGCAGAAATTCCCGGATCGGTATTTTAACTGCGGCATCATGGAGGGCCATGAGGTCGGCTTGGGTTGCGGCATGTCCGTCAACGGCCACATCCCCTTTGTGCATTCCTTTACCAGCTTCATTACCCGCCGCGCCGCGGACCAGATCTTCATGTCCGGCTGCTACGCGGGCGCAAACGCCAAGTTGATCGGCACGGATCCGGGAATTTGCGCCGAAACCAACGGCGGAACGCACATGGCCTTTGAAGATGTCGGCATCACCCGCTGCATGGCGGGCATGACCATTCTGGACGTGGCCGATCCGGTGCTCCTTCGCAGCGCGCTGCATATGATGCGCGACACGCAGGGGATGATGTATCTGCGGATGCGTCGCCCGGGCGCCATTCCCTATTATGCCGAGGACAATACCTTCGAAATCGGCAAGGGCAAGATCCTCCGCGAAGGAACCGACGTTTCCATCATCGCGAGCGGCGTCCTGGTCGTAGAGGCCTTGCGCGCGGCCAAGATTTTGGAAGCCAAGGGCATCTCCGCGCGGGTGGTGGATATGTTTACGATCAAGCCCATCGATCTCGATCTCGTGCGCGATTGCGCGGAGAAGACCGGCTGTATCGTCACCGCGGAAAACCACAATGTGATCGGCGGCCTCGGTTCGGCTGTGGCGGAAGCGCTGGCGGAAACCGTCCCCGCCCCCATGGCGCGCATCGGCGCGCAGGATCGCGTGGGCGAGGTCGGCGAGTTTGACTATTTGATTCAGGCGTTCCACATGACTGCCGAGGACATCGCCCAGGCGTGCGAAAAGACGATCGCCCGCAAAAAGGCATAATCCCTTTCGGCGGGAAAACAGGGGGGCTGTTGCAAAACCCGATTTTGCAACAGCCCCCTCTGCGTGTCAAAAAAGGATTTTGACACGCTCCATGAAAATCTGCGGATTTTCATGGAAGGAGAAAAGGACTGCGGAAATCTGAAAATCTCTGGATTTTCCGGGCGATTTCCTGACCGAAGGAATTGTTTTTCCTCCGCTTGTGCTCCGGAAAAACCGAGCGCGACGTACACGCCGCCGCGCTCGATTGGGAGGGAGCCTGTCCACAGGCTTTTTCGACAGTCTGAGGGAGCTGTTGCAAAACCCGATTTTGCAACAGCCCCCTCTTTTTCCCTTACGGGAGCATTTTCAGAAAAGCGGCGTATTTTTCTTCCCAGAGCGCCTGCTCTTCCGGCAGGTATTCTTCTATGGGGAAGCTGTTGCGCATCAATTCGTGCGCTTCCTCCTCACCGGAGATTTCCCCCATGCCGTACATCTGGCAGAGGATGTTGCCCGCCACCGACGCCTCGGGAATCCCCGCGTACACTGCGATGCCGCAGGCATTGGCCGCCAGGCGGTTGAGCAATCTGTTTTGGCACCCTCCGCCGACGATGAAAAGCCTTTGGGCGGGAACGCCGCAGATTGCGCCTAGGCGCTCCAGCGTGTAGCGATATTTTAGGGCCAGGCTTTCAAAGGCAATCCGGGAAACTCTCGCCGCATCCTCGGGATCCACCGCCGCGCCGTAGCGCTCTGCCACGGATTTGGCGATTTCTTCGGACATGGAATGCGGGTTAAAAAAGCGTTCCTCGTCCGGATCAAAATAATAACGGTTGTCCCGGACTTCCTCCGCCATCTTTGCGATTTCCGCAAAGGAATACTTTTCCCATTCTTTTTGGCAGCGCTGCATGACCCAAAGCCCCGCCACGTTCTTTTTGAACATATGCCGGTCAATGGGCATATTGGAATTGGAAGCGTTGAACTCCCATGCCTCGCGCGTCAGCACCGGCTGATCCAGCACCGTTCCCAGCAGCGACCAGGACCCACTGCTATTGAAATACGTCCCGGGTCTGCGATCGGGCATGGCGAAGGCGGCGTCGGAGGTATCGTGGATCGCGGGAGTAACCACCTCCGGTTGATTTTTCAATCCCACAAATTCGCAAATCTCCGCAAAGACCTTGCCCAATTTGTCGCCGCTCCGTACAATGGGCATCTTCAGGGACGCATGGATCCCGAAGAATCGGAAGATTTCCTCCTCCCATTGCCAGGTTTTCTGATTGACCATTTTGGAATAGCTGGCCATGGACAGTTCATTGCAGGCGTTTCCGCAAAGGAAATACTGAAAAATATCCCCGAAAAACAGAAGACCGCGCGCGTGTCCCAGCACGCTGTTTTCCCGAAGACCCTCTTCGATAATCTGCAAAACGGAATCGTTCTTCATGGTGTGATTGCCGCAGATCGCGTACATGCGCTCTGCGCCGAAACTGTTGAGAATTTCCAGCGCCTTTTCGGAGGGCTGGGCATAGCGGTACGCAACGGGCATCTTGGGGATATTCCCCTGCGCGTCCAAAAACACGAGATCCGATCCAAAGGAATCCGCCCCCAGGCTTTCCAGACGGTCCCCGTATTTTTTCACAAACCGCTTGAGGCCTTCGAGCACTTCCTCCTGCCAGCGATAGATATTGCGCACATGTTGATCCTTCAGCACCAAATCGTCGGTGCGGAAGCGGTGCAGCTCGTCGAGCCTGAGACGGCCGTTTTCCCGATATCCCACAAACAGGCGACCGCTGCCTGCCCCAATATCAATCGCGATGTGATACGGCGGGCGCGAATTCAGGCCCGCGCGTTCGATTTTATCCATCTTCTGCAGCTCCTTTTGGTAATTTTACATATTTTTTTATAATAAATCTGCAACTTCCCACTGTCAAGATCTT
>DVMU01000165.1 GCA_018714825.1 Candidatus Pullichristensenella excrementigallinarum | reverse complement strand
ATTTTCATGGAGCGTGTCAAAATCCTTTTTTGACACGCAGAAGCGGGAAGGAAAATTTCCTTCCCGCCTTTAATGCTCCCTCCGCCAATTTTTATTCCACCTGAATCAGTTGCGCGTAGCGGGAGAAGAGGAAACACTGGAATTCTGCGCTGGCGATGGAATCGGTCGAGAGATAATGCATGGCGGTCTGGGCGGCGTTCACGGCCTCGACGGTCGCCTCGTTCATCGTACCGACGCTGTCGCTCACGGCATCTGCTTCGAGGTACCCCAGCGCGTTGAGCTGCTTTTGCATCTGCTCGACATCCTCGCCGCTGTCTCCCAGCGCGAGATCTCGGAACTCCTGCGTACGGGTAAAGAACTCCACGGTGGATTTGGGCACCGCGTCCGAATAGATATACTGCTGGAAGCAAATATCCGCAACGCCGTCTTCCTCCACGCCGATATTCTGCTGCAAATCCTTGACGGCTTCCTCGGTGCGGTTCCCGTATTCTCCATCCACTTCGCCCTCAAAGTATCCCAGCGCCTTCAAGCGGGTCTGCAAATACTTTACCGGATCGCCCGAGGAACCCTGCGCGAGTTCTTCCATCTCCAAACCGGATGGATAGCGGCTCGTGGTACTCTCCTGCGTGGCATTCCGAGGCGCCTGGTCGGAATAGAGCAGTTCCTGCAAATCCGCCGTCGCGACTCCCGTCTGCTCCAATCCCGCCAATTCCTGGAATTTGCGAATCGCCGTGGCGGTATGATCGTCGTAATTTCCCGTGGGCGATCCCTTGGCATAGCCCAACTCGATCAATCTGGCCTGCAGGTTGCTCACGCTGTCCCCCTGGGAACCGATCTGCAAAAGTTCGTATCCCTCCGGTTTTTGCGTGGGCTCGGCGCCGAAGACGGGCGCGTCTGCGGAGAGAATTTTCTCCTGCAATTCCAAATCAGCCTCTCCGGTTTCAGCCATTCCCAACTGCCTCTGGAAGGCGCGCACGGCCTCTGCCGTCGCCTCGTCAAAGGTTCCGTTTGCCTCTCCTTGCAGATAACCCAATTCGATCAGGCGAGTCTGCAGGGAAATTACATGAGTTCCGATGTTGCCCGCGCGCAACGTAGTGACCTCATTTTCTTCCGTCGTCGGAACATCGGCGGTAATATCCCCCGGATCGGCCTTCGAATAGACCTTGGCGGTCTCGGAGAAAAGCTCCTCCTGGAATTGCACGCTGGCGATCTCATACGCATTCACGCCATATTCCACATAGAACAACCCAACGGCCCGCGCCGTCTGCTCGTCAAATGTTCCCGTCGGCGTGCAGGGATAGCCCAATTCCATTAAGCGGTACTGCAACAGCAGCACCGAGCTTCCCACATCGCCGCGCTGCAGGGTCGTATAATGCTGCGAACGGGCAGCCTCATATTCGGCGCTGCCATAGGCCGGGGCGTTCGAGGCGAACAGAAGCATCTGGAGCTTTGCCGTAGCGGTTCCGGTCTGCATGTTTCCGTACGTCAGTTCAAACAACTTGACGGCGCTTTCCGTCTGCGTGTCGAACACGCCGGACACCTCAGCTTCGTAATACCCCAGTTCCTTGAGCCGCGCCTGCAAATTCTGCACTTCCTGCCCGCTGTCTCCCAGCTTAAGCTGAGTATACTGGCTTTCGTTATTCTCTCCGTCCACCGAAGTAAATCCGGAGCTTACCCAATTGGGATCGAGGATTGTGACATCGCCCTCAGAATTGATCGAAAAGGGGCTGTTGTTGGAGACAACCTCCTCTTCCTTTTCCGGTTCCGGCGTAGCCGTGGCATAGGGCACGAAGATGTCCACGGAAAGATCCGGCTGGAATTGCGCGGAATCCTCCTGGGAACTGCATCCGCCAAGAACAACCGCAAGCAGCATCAGGCTCGCGGCAAGAAAAAACAGGGCGGCTCTGTTTCGCATAGTTCCAAGTTCCTCCATCCCTTTTGTGTTTAGACGCATCTCTCGTCCCAAAGGTTCAGTCCTCTTTGGTCAAAATGCTTACAATATCTTCCAGCGCCCGGGTAAATTTGTGCAAATCCTCCTTGCCCAAATCGCGCACCACGGCAAACAGATGGTCGTAGAGCAGCCGATTGACTTCCTCCAGGCGCTTTTTGCCCTCTTCGCAGATCACCACGCTGACAATGCGCTTGTCCGACATCATGCGTTCCCGCCGGACCAGGCCGTGCTCAATCATCCGATCGATCAAGGGGGTGATATTGGATTTTGCCATGCCGAACAGGTTGGAAATCTGCGTAATCGAAAGCGAGCCATAATGATCGACCAGGGCCAACACCTGGATGTGTGAAAACGGCATCCCCACGCAATTCTGCAGGGCGGTTGTCGGGAGCAGCTTCCGGCGCATCAGCGGCCATGCGCAAAAGAGCATGTCGTACATTTTTTCCAACGCCTGGGCGTTCTCCGGCTCCATGAGACTGTGCTCCTGCCGAACCGGAACGCGATCTTTTTCCATCTCTCTCCCTCCTGACCGCGAAATTTCTTCATCCTCTTTTATTGTAGTGCAATTTTGTGGGAAACACAAGATGCGCACAGATTATTTTTATCCTTCCCACTTGTAGACGCGAATGGCAAATCCGTTGTAGACGATCTCGCAGTTCTCCGCAAAGTATTGTTCATCGACCTGGTAATTGCTCCTCTCCGTATTGGAGATATACACATAATCGACCCCGTATTCCTCAAACAGCGCCGCATTCTCCGCGGGATTTTCCAGCATGTTGCGCGCAGCGTAATACGCGTCGGTATAATCGATCCCATGATAATAGAGATAACTTCCCGTGCCGCAGACGATTTGCCTTCCCGCCAGGGCATTTACGGCGTTGTTGTGCTGATCGCCGGTGAGAAATACCGCATCCCGCGCGGTGTTTTCCTGGAGAAATTCCGCGCAGCCGGCTTCTTCGGCCGAAAACAGCGTATAATCCGAAACCGTCTCCCGCGCCAAAGAAAGCGTGCCCGAAAGCAGGGAAACCGTTAAAAACGCACCCGCCAACACAGTTCTTCCCCGCAGTCCCCTGAGCTTATCCCAAATGCAGGCCAAATAGCTCCCCACCATGGGCAGCATCAGCAAAAACGCGGCGTAAAACAGCTTGTTGTTGTCGTACTCATTGGGCTGGAACTGTATCAATTCCGCAATGCAGTACACCAGCAGCGCGCCCAAGGCCAGCGCGCGCCCGGTCTTCTTTTGCGAAAGCGCCGCCGGAACCATCAGCAGGTAAACCAATCCCACATTCTTAATCCAGAACCAAAAGTACCCGTCGATGAGCCGTCCCGTGGAGGGATCGAAGTTTACCCAGTTAAAGCGCAACGCCAGGGACCCTCCGTCCACGGTCTGCGGAACCGACCATGTCAGAAGCTGCGGAATCGCCAAGACCGCAGCAATCAACGCGTAGATTCCGAAATCGCGCAGCACGCCTACCTTATCGCGTTCGGAAAACAGGCTGTAAAAGAGTGTTCCCCCAGAAATGAGCGCAAGCGCGAGGAACGAATGCGTATGAATCATGGGCATCGCGCCCGCCCAAACGCCTAAAATGGGAATCCACTCCCGCTCCTTCCGCCGCAAATAGCGCACCAACATGTACAGCGCCGGGATCAGCATCGTCCAACCGCCCAGGAACGTGCGCTGGGGGATCAGCATGTCGCAGACCACGTTCACCCAGCGGATATTGTGTTCCACCATATTGGCCGGCGCGCCATAAAATCCCGTAAATACATTTTTAAGCGCCGAAGGATCTTTCCAGGCCGTGTCCAACACATAGCAGAACCCAAAGCCCCCGTTGAAAAACAGCAGCAGGAACGAAAGCACGACCGCCAACGGCCTCCGGGTCATTTCCCAGGCCAGCAGGACAAATCCCAGATACACAAGTCCCATCATCAGGCTTCCGGGAATGGTCATCGAAAGCGCCAGATCGCATCCCGCCACCAGCATGGACGCCGAGAGCGCATCCGTCAAAAAGGGATAACCCAAAAGCGTATCCTGGATCAGGGTATAGGTCGCCGGGTACTTGGCGTCCACCAACCCCGTCGCGATCCCCAGATGGAGGGAAAGATCTCCGTAGGTGGATTGTCCCACATGCAGGGCCCCATCCACCTCCCGCAGAATATGCGTGTATTGCAGATAGATCGAAAGCGCGAGCAACGGCAAAACCAACGCGGCGGGCAGCCACCAGGGCATGTCTCCCCAGAATTTCTCCGTGCCCGCGCGCGGCTGCAGCGATCGGCATGGTTGATCCGCCGCACGCCGGAAAAGCGGAATTCTCTCTCCGAGCCTGTCCGCCACACGCAGCCAGCAATCGACCAGACATCCCTTCAACGCAATCTGCGCCCCAATCGCTCCCGCAAGTGCCGTTCCCAGCGCCGCAAATTGCGCAGCCAGGGAAAAGCGCAAGGCATAGGCATACAGCGAGGGAAGCCACATCATCAGCAGCATTCCCGTCGTCAGCCCCAGCCACAGCCGCGCCGCGCCCGATATTTTGCGAAACAATACGTCCGCAAGAAGAAGCCCTGCGGCCAGAAATGCCGCAAGAAGCAGTAAACCTCCCATAATTCCTCCCAAAAATTCCAAACCTTCGCAATATCCGATTATAGCATTTCCCACCCCACGCTGTAAAGCGTCGTTTCCCAATTGCCACAAAATGTAAACGCGCCGGCCATATATTACAAAATCATGTATTAGGTCACGATATGTTTTCGTAAACACATGCAATTATTGCCGAAATTTGTCGAGTTTGTGCAGAAATTTTTAAATCGGTTGAATTCCTGCGTCTTCTAGTATAGAATAGGAATAGTAGTGGGGCAATTTATGCCCTGATTGCGTTCCCTGGAAGGAGAGAAGTGC
>DVMU01000164.1 GCA_018714825.1 Candidatus Pullichristensenella excrementigallinarum | reverse complement strand
CTTCTTTTCCGCCGCATATGCGCGGATGAGGGCCTGGGTTCCCTCTTCGCTGTAACCATCCGTCCACAGGGTCTTAAACATGGAAAGCACCTGTTCCAGGACGGGCAGCTTCTCGCCGCGCGCCTGCGATTCCTGGGAGGCAATGACCATATCCTTGACAAAATGCTTGATATAAAATCCCGGGGAATAATCCTCCGAAAGCATCTTGGGCGCGTTATAGGTCATCTGCCAGGACCCCGCCGCGCCCGCCCGAATGGTATCGAGCATTTCCCAGCAATCCAATCCCGCGCGCCTGGCATAGGCCACGGCCTCCGTCACACCTGCGAGCGTGCCCGCGATGGCGATCTGGTTGGCCATCTTGGTGTGCTGGCCAAAACCCGCCGGTCCCTCAAAGCGCACGTTGCGGCCCATGGCCTCAAATACCGGCAGGCAGGTTTCAAACGCCTGGCGGTCGCCGCCCACCATGATCGAAAGCGTGCCTTCGCGCGCCCCCGTGTCTCCCCCGGAAACCGGCGCGTCCAGCGCAAAGACGCCCTTTTTCGCGGCTTCCCGATAAATTCTCTGCGCCAATTCGGGGCTGGAAGTGGTCATATCCGCGACTACCGTGCCCGGACGCACATTCTCCAGGATTCCCTTTGGCCCGAAATAAATCTCCTCCACATCCTTGGGAAAGCCCACAATGCTGATCACCATATCCGCATCGCGGACGCATTCGGCCACGCCATCCCGCCAAACGGCGCCCGCCTCGATTGCCGGAAGCGCCTTGGACTTGGTGCGCGTATAGATCGCTACGGGAAAACCGCGCTTGAGGAGGTTGGCGACCATGCCGTTTCCCATCACGCCCACGCCGATAAAAGAAATCCGCATCCAATATTCCACCTTTCTTTCCCAGGCTTATGAGGGAAATATTCGATGGGGGATGCGGAAGTTCCTTCTAAAAATATCGGGCTTTTTTATAATTGATCGGGCAGGGGAAATCGCAGGGAAATCGCCGTGCCTTTCCCCACCTGGCTTTCAAGCGTCACCTCCGCGCGATGCAGCGCAGCGGCATGTTTGACGATCGAAAGGCCGAGTCCCGTGCCCTTCACGGAATCGGAATGGCTCTGATCCACCCGGAAGAATCGCTCAAAGACGCGTTGCTGGTACTCCTTGGGAATGCCCACGCCGCTGTCGCGCACGCAAAGGCGCACGCCGTCGGTCGAACGCGCAATCGTGATTTCCACCGATCCTCCGGGGCGATTGTACTTTACGGCGTTGTCCACCAGGTTGGTCACGACCTCCTCGAGCATGGTTTCCTGCCCCTGCACCTCGGCCTCCTCTCCTTCGACCCGGATCGTCAGATCGGCAGCCTTCGCGGGTTCCTCAAAGCGGCGCGCTACCCGCTCGCACAGCGCCTTGAGCGCAACCGGCCTGGGAATATCCGGGAGCCGGCCTTCATCCAGGCGCGAGAGTTTGAGGATGTCCTCGATCATCGCGAGCATCCTTTCGGCCTCCTGATGGACGCGCCCGGCAAACTCGCGCAGTTTATCTTCCCCGGCGATGCCGTTTTCCATGATCTCCGCATAGCCGAGGATGATGGTCAGAGGCGTCTTCAGTTCATGCGAGACGTTCGCGGTAAATTCGCGGCGGGATTTTTCCGCCGCCACGCGCGCGGAAATGTCCGGCAACAGCAACACCACGCCCGTGACCTCGCCGTCCTTTTGGACGGGGCTGGCAATCAATTGGTACTGGCGTCCGTTTCGCTCCATGACCTCGGAAAAACTCTCTCCGCGCTTTGCCGCTTCCAACGCTTCCGAAAGGCGCATGTTTCGGCTGAGCGCGAGAAGGTACTGGCCTTCGCACTTTTCGCGTTCCAACCCAAACATCTCCGTGGCACTGTGATTGAGAAACACAATCTCTCCCCGCGCATTGAGCAGCAGAAGCGCCTCGCGCATATTTTGGGTAATTGCCGCGAACTCGGTCTTCTGCGCGGTCAATTCGGCGATATAGCGATCGATGCTGCGCATCTGTTCGGCCATGCGCTTGAGAAGCGGGGTCAATTCCGGATAGGTCACATTGTCTGCCGGAGCGTTGAGATCCAGCGCGTTGATCGGCTGAACGATGCGTTGGGTCACCCTTTTGGAAACCAGCGCGATGAGGAAAAACGTCAGGCACAGCATGACTGCGAAAAAGGGCAAAAGCCGCAGCAACAGTCCGGCGATGCTGCTCTGATCCTCCGAAATTCGAAGAACCGAACCGTCCCCCATGCGCAGCGCGCGGTAGATCGTGCGCACGCCCAGGGTGTCCGAACGGCGAATGCTGCCGCCCACCCCTTTCTGCAGGGCTTGCTCCACTTCCGGGCGATGCAGGTGGTTTTCCATGCTCTGCGCGTCGGATCGGCTGTCGAAAAGCACCTCGCCATCTTCCGAAATCCAGGTCAGGCGCGAATCCGCGTTGGCCTCTCCAAGGCTCGGAAGGATTTCTTCGCCGCTTTGTTCCAGGGCGGCCGCGATGGTGCGCAATTCGTCGTCCAGCGCGCCCTCAATCTGTTCCGTGAAGAATGGATAGAGCATTCCCATGGTCATTGCGCCAAAGAGCAGTATCGCGATGAGTACAATCGCGCCCATGGCGCGCCAGATCCTGCTTTTCAATCCTCTCCGCCTCCGATCTTGTATCCCAGGCCATAGATGGTCTCAATCTGGTTTGCGCAGGGGCCGAGCTTTTTGCGCAGGGTCTGGATATGCATATCCACCGTGCGCGCCCCGCCGACATAGTCCACGCCCCATACCGCGTCCAGCAACTTATCCCGATCAAAGGCGCGGCCCTCGTGTTCCATCAGAAAGCGCAACAGTTCAAATTCGCGAAACGTCAGATACACATTCCGGCCGTTTGCCTGAACGGTATGGCGTTCCCGATCCATCGAGATGCCGCCCACCGTCAAGCCAGGCAGAGCCTTTTCCGACCGGCAACGCCGAAGCACCGCCTTGACGCGCGCGAGAAGTTCCATCATGCCGAAGGGCTTGGTCACATAGTCGTCGGCGCCGATTTCAAAGCTCTCGACCTTGTCCTCTTCCTCACCCCTCGCGGTGATCATGATCACGGGGATGCCCACCGTCCTGGGATCGTCGCGCAGCTTTTCCAACAGTTGGACGCCGCTTTCGTCCGGAAGCATGATGTCCAGAAGGATCATTTCCGGAAGCTGCTCCTCCATTCCCCGCCAAAAGGCCGCTGCTTCGGCAAAGCCGCGCGCCTCGTATCCTGTGGCGGTAAGCGTGTAGATCACGAGGTTGCGAATTCCCTCGCTGTCCTCCACATAGTAGATCATAGATCCTCCTTGTGAATGCCGCTGATCGCGAACACCACCCATTCGGCGATGTTCACGGCATGATCGCCGATGCGCTCAAAATACTTGGCGATCATCAATAGATCCAAGGCAGCCTGCGCGCCCGCCTTGGACGGATCTTCCACAATGCGCTGGGTCAAATCCTCGCGCACGCGATCAAACAAATCGTCCACCACATCGTCGTGCAGGATCACCCGGCGGGCCGCGGCCTCGTCCCGATGCACAAAGGCGTCGATCGCGTCCCGGACCATCTTGATCGTCTCCTTGGCCATGGCCGGGATCTGATCGAGGCGATCGAGCTTCTCCTCGCCGGAAATCATGGTCACGATTTCCGAGATGTCCGCGGCATGGTCGCCGATGCGCTCCATATCCGTTATCATTTTAAGCGCAGCGGAGATAAAGCGCAAGTCCTTTGCCACCGGCTGTTGCTGCAAAAGTACTTTCAGGCAAATCGCCTCGATATCCCGCTCTTTCTGATCGATCTCGCGATCAAATTCAATGACCTTCCGGGCCAATTGCGCGTCCTGCCGGTAGAGCGCGGCGGAGCCGTTTTCGATGGCGTATTCGATGAGGGTTCCCATATCGATCAATTCCGCGTTGAGCATGGAAAGCTGCGCGTCCAGTCTGCTTCGCATTATCCGAACCTCCCTGTGATATAATCTTCCGTGCGCTTGTCCTGCGGCGTGGAAAAGAGCTGTTCGGTATCGTTGACCTCAACCGCTTCGCCCAGGAGGAAAAACGCCGTGCGATCCGAAATGCGCACCGCCTGCTGCATGTTGTGCGTCACAATGACAATGGTATATTGCTTTTTCAGTTCCAGCGCCAATTCCTCAATCTTGGAAGTGGAAATGGGGTCCAGCGCGGAAGTCGGTTCATCCATGAGAAGCACTTCCGGCTCCACGGCCAGGGCGCGGGCAATGCACAACCTCTGTTGCTGGCCGCCGGAAAGCCCCAGCGCGCTCTTTTTCAGGCGATCTTTGAGTTCGTCCCAGATCGCGGCGTCGCGCAGGGATTTTTCCACAATCTCGTCCAGCCGTGCGCGAGCGCGCACGCCGTGCGTGCGCGGGCCGTAGGCGATGTTGTCGTATACGCTCATCGGAAACGGATTGGGCTTTTGGAAGACCATGCCCACGCGCTTGCGCAGGACATTGACATCCATCCCGCCAAAGATGTCCTCTCCATCCAGGCGCACGTTCCCCGTAATTTTTATGCCTTCTACAAGATCATTCATGCGGTTCAATGTCTTCAGAAGCGTGGATTTTCCGCATCCGGACGGTCCGATCAGCGCCGTGATCGCCCGATCGGGGACTTGAAGGCACACGTTCTTGAGCGCGTGAAACGCCCCGTAGTACAACTCCAGATTTTGGATGTCGAATTTGATCATGATTATGCTCCTCCCTTCGCGCGCATAACGCGCCTTGCCAAATACGCGGAAAGCGCGTTGATTCCCACCACCACGATCAACAGCACGGCGGCGGTGGCATATGCCTGATCGACATGCAGCCCCTCGCTGGAGAGCACATACATGTGCACCGAGAGCGTGCGTACCGAGGAAAACAGGCTGGTGGGCAATTTTGCCACAGTGCCCGCCGTATAAATCAGCGCCGCGGTTTCTCCCACGATGCGGCCCACCGCGAGGATGATTCCCGCCAGGATGCCCGGCACTGCGCTGGGCAAAACGATGCGGAAGATCGTGCGCAGCCTGCCCGCGCCCAGCGCGAAGCTCCCCTCGCGGAATCCATCCGGCACCGCGATCATCGCTTCCTCCGTGGTGCGCATGATCAGGGGCAAAATCATAATCGCCAGCGTCATGGCGCCCGCCAGAAGCGAATAGTCCCATTTCAGCCGTACCAGGAAAAACAGGTAGCCGAACAGGCCATACACGATGGAGGGAATCCCCGAAAGCGTCTCCGAAGTCAGCCGCACGGCCTTGACGAGCCTGCTCCCGCGCTTGGCGTATTCCACCAGATAAATTGCGGAAAAGATCCCCAGCGGCGCGGATACCAGCAGCGCCAGAACCGTCATCAGCACGGTATTGACGATCGCCGGAGTCATCGAAAGGTTTTCCGAAGTATATTCCCATGCAAACAGTTCCGGGCGCAGGTTGGGAATTCCCCGAATCAGAATGTAGCCGACCAGGGAAAAGAATACAAATGCCGTAATTCCCGCGGCCGCCCATGCAATGCTCCGCAAAAAGGGCGAAAGCCAATCGCGCCGGATCTTGCGCCTTCCTTTCTCAGAAGAGGGCATCCGATTCATTTCTCCGACCTCCTCTTCATCGCTGAAAACGACAGGTTGATGATCATGATAAACACAAACAGCACCGCCGCCGTGGCAATGAGCGC
>DVMU01000163.1 GCA_018714825.1 Candidatus Pullichristensenella excrementigallinarum | reverse complement strand
GGATCTGCACGTCCATCTGAATTCCCTTTTCTTCGCAATCGGCCATCTTCGCGGCAAAGAGCGCGTTGACTGCGGGAATCGCCGTCTTGAGCGAACGCCCCACCAGTTCAACATCTCCGTAGACACGCTCGATATATTCCTGCGCCTCTTGATATTCCCTGAGTTCGATCAGCCCGAAAACGACTTGCAGATGATTCTTGAAATCATGTCTCTGCGCGCGCAGCGTAGCATTGAGATCTTCCAATTGGCCGTAGGCTTCTTCCAGCATTTCGCTTTGCCGCGCGATTTTGCGCGCGTTAAAGGCGTCGCGAATATCCAGCCCCGCTCCCCAGATCACAATCAGCGCCATCGCGCCCACCAAAACCTGCTCCGCCCGCCCTGTCAGGTTGAACTCCCTGCCAAAAAGCGCATACAAAAAAATCCCAAAGGCAAACAGAATCTGCATGGCGTTGGCGGCAATGGAATATTTGGATATTTTGGAGATGTCTATCCGCTCCCTCAGAGCCCTCTTCATGGTTTCCCCCGACACCGTTTTTGTGGCTCTATTATAGCACTCAGGCGGCAATTTGCGCAATATCTTTTCCCGTTTGCGCGCGCATTCTAAACAAATTTCTTATACAATGGCGGAAAGGAGTGAAAAACCATGCGCAGAAAGCGGACGATTCTCTTGGCCTATGGCGGACTGTGCGCCGCGCTAATCGCACTGTTGACGGCCTTTGTCCGCTTGCCCGCCCCCATGCTAAAGGGTTACGCCCATCTAGGGGATCTGGGCATTCTGTTCTGTTCGATGTTGTTGGGCCCGTTCTGTGCAGTTCCCGCCGCCGCGGGATCGGCCCTGGCCGACGTGCTGGCGACCTATCCGCTCTATGCTCCCTTTACCCTGGCTATCAAGGCCCTGATGGGATTCTGGATGGGAAAGCGCATCGTCCGGCAGCGCTTTTCCCTGCGCAATCTCCTGACGCTCATCCTCAACGCCGTTTGGATGGTGGGCGCCTATTTTCTCACGGACGCGCTTCTTTTCGGCATGGAGGCTGCCATTGGCTCCTTCTTTGGAAATCTTGTACAGGGAATTGCCCTGGTGGTGGGAGGCATGGTGCTTATTCCCCTGGTTTCTTCCCTGCCGCCGGAGGCCTTCAGGAGGATTCCGCGCTGAGCGATCTGTCTTTGCACAAGCGCAACATGTCCGTCATACAAATACACTTTATCCGGGTTAGAGGATATTCTTTCCGAAAAACCCGGTTTTTTTGCGCCTTTTGTTCTTCTCTGGCGAACATTTTTGCGCAAATTCTTAACAATCCCATTGACTTTTTCTGCAAGAGCGGATAGAATAAATCTTAGAGGAGAAATGCGTACCGTCTGAATCCCTGTTCTCAACGACGAAAAGGAGGCGCCTATGGATACCATGCTGGCGCTCGTCAAATCCCGGCCGGAACCCGGCCTGTGGATGGAGCGCGTTCCCATTCCCCCCATCGGAAAGAACGATGTGAAAATCCGCATCCGCTATACCTCCATTTGCGGGACCGACGTACATATCTTCAACTGGAACGAGTGGGCCCAGAAAACCATCCGCGTGGGGCAGACCGCGGGGCATGAGTTCGTGGGCGAAATCGTCGAGGTGGGCGAAAACGTGGAGGGCTTTGTGCCGGGCGATCTGGTCTCGGGCGAAGGGCACATCGTCTGCGGCAAATGCCGCAATTGCCTGGCCGGGCTTCCGCACCTCTGCCGCAACACGCAGGGCGTGGGCGTAAATCGCGACGGCGCGTTCGCCGAATACCTGGTAATCCCCGCTTCCAATGCCTGGCACTGCGATCCGAGCATCCCTGAGGAATTGTATTCCTGCTTTGACCCGCTGGGGAATGCCGTGCACACAGCGCTCTCCTTCCCCATGATCGGCGAAGACGTTCTGATCACCGGCGCGGGTCCCATCGGCATTATGGCTTCCGCCATCAGCCGCCATGTGGGCGCGCGGCATATCGTCGTCACGGATATAAACGATTATCGCCTGGATCTGGCTTCACGCATGGGCGCGACCCGCGTGGTCAATATCCAGCGCGAGCGTCTGGGCGATTTGATGCACGAGCTGCACATGAAAGAGGGCTTTGATGTGGGGCTGGAGATGTCCGGCAGCGAAGCGGGCTTCCGCAGCATGGTCGATCACATGAAAAACGGCGGCAAGATCGCCCTGTTGGGGCTGCAGCACGCGGACGCGCGCATCGACTGGGGCAAGGTGATCTTTGGCGGGCTGACGATCAAGGGCATCTACGGGCGCGAGATGTGGGAGAGCTGGTACAAGATGACCACCATGCTGCAAAGCGGGCTGGATATCACCCCGGTGATCACCCATCGCTTCCCCATGGAAAAGTACGAATCCGGCTTCGCCGCAATGAACAGCGGCATGAGCGGAAAAGTCATTCTCGATTGGCGGCATTTGCACGAAGGCGCGATTTAGGAGGGATCGTATGAAGAAGCAGGAAATTCTTTCCATTTACCAAAAAGAACTTGAACAAATTCGCGCCGGAGGACTCTGGAAGGGGGAAAATCCCATCGCTTCCCCCCAGGGAGCCCGCGTACGCCTGGAAGACGGACGCGAATTGGTGAACCTCTGCGCAAACAATTACCTGGGATTGGGAAACCACCCCCGCCTCATTGCCGCCGCGAAGCAAGCTTACGACGAACGGGGCTTCGGCCTGGCTTCCGTGCGCTTTATCTGCGGAACTCAAGATTTGCACAAGCAATTGGAGAACCGCCTGAGCCGCTTTTTCCGGATGGAGGACGCCATCCTCTATTCTTCCTGCTTTGACGCCAACGGCGGCCTCTTTGAAACCCTGTTGACCGATCAGGACGCGGTCATCAGCGACGCCCTCAACCACGCAAGCATCATCGACGGCATCCGCCTGTGCAAGGCCCGCCGTTATCGCTATCAGAACAACGATATGGTCGATCTGCGTGAAAAGCTCATGGAGGCGGAGCGCGATGGCGCGCGCATCAAACTCATCGCCACCGACGGCGTGTTCTCCATGGACGGATACATCGCCAACTTGCAGGGAATCTGCGACCTGGCAGACGAATTCGGCGCCCTGGTGATGGTGGACGACAGCCATGCCGCAGGCTTTGTGGGACCGACGGGGCGCGGAACTGCGGAGCATTGCGGAGTCGAAGGACGCGTGGACATCCTTACCGGCACATTGGGCAAGGCGCTGGGGGGTGCAAGCGGCGGATATATTCTCGCGAAAAAGCCCATTATCGATCTCCTCCGCCAGAGGAGCCGTCCCTATCTGTTCTCCAATACGCTTGCCCCGGCCATTGCCCGCGCCAGCCTTGCGGCGCTGGATCTGCTCGAGGAAGATTCTTCCCTGATCGATCATCTGCGCAATCTGACCGCGCACTACCGCAAACGGCTTGCAGACGCGGGATTCGACGTATTGCCCGGAGAACATCCCATCGTGCCCATCATGTTCTACGATGAGCGCCTCGCCGCCGAAACGGCCGCGCGGATGCAGGAAAAGGGCGCGTATGTCGTGGCATTCTCCTATCCGGTTGTGCCCAAGGGCAAGGCGCGCATTCGCACGCAGGTTTCCGCCGCGCACACGATCGAGGATCTCGATTTTGTGGTGGACTGCTTTATTGCCGTGCGCGAGGAAATGCGTCGGTAAAATATCCCGCTTGTCGGCGGCGCGCGGAAGATTGCGCGCCGCCGAATCATTCTTTCAGCTTTGCCGTACAGTGCGGGCAGCGCGTGGCCTTTTCGTGAATCTCGCAATAGCAGTACGGACACAGGCGCGCCGGGATCTTTTGAGGCTGCTCTTCTGAACGGAACAGGCGCAGTTTGTTGACAAATCGGACAAACAGGAAGATACATAGCGACACCAGGAGAAAATTGACCACCGCCTGCAAAAACGAACCGTACGCAATGACCGGCGCGTTCGCTCCCTTCCCCAGCCGAAGGGAAAAGGCCGCGAGGTTGACCTTGCCCACAATCGCGTTGAAAAGGGGCGTAAACAGATCGTTGACTATCGACTGCACAATCGTGCTGAACGCGCCGCCGATCATGACGCCCACCGCCAAATCCATCGCGTTTCCTTTAAATGCAAATTCCTTAAATTCTTTCCAAATCTTCATACATTCCGCCTCTTTATGACTTTCTTGTGTTTTCAGTGCGTATTTTAGCACAATTTCCAGGTAATTGCCAGCCTATAGGGGCTAGGCAAATGTGTCGAATTCTGTTATAATATAGAGTGTGGTACAAAATCCGCACAAATAGAGAAAGGGGAAGATACGAATGAAGAAGCTGCTTTCCGTTTTGTTGGTTCTTTCCATGCTGCTGATGGGCGCTTCCGTGTTGGCCGAGGAAGAAGGCTACGAAATTGCCCTGGTCACTGACGTGGGAAACATCGACGACAAATCTTTTAACGAGGGCGCCTGGAACGGCGTTGTGGAATTCGCCACTGCCAACGAAATTACCTACAACTATTATCGTCCCACCGAAAACTCTACCGAGGCCCGCATTGAATCCATCAAGGCGGCCATTGAAAAGGGCGCGAAGGTCGTCGTCTGCCCGGGATATCTGTTTGAGGACGCGATCTATGAGATGCAGGCCGCCTATCCGGACGTGAGCTTCCTGCTCCTGGACGGCGAACCGCACACTGCGGATTACAGCGTGTATGAAACCGCGGCCAACACCCACAACATCCTCTATCAGGAAGAGCAGGCCGGTTACTTCGCGGGGTATGCCGTCGTCAAGGACGGCTATACCAAGCTCGGCTTCCTGGGCGGCATGTCCGTTCCCGCGGTCATTCGCTTCGGCTACGGCTTTGTGCAGGGCGCGGACGCTGCGGCCAAGGAACTGGGCATTGAAGTCGAAATCAAGTATTGGTATTCGGGTGGGTTTGATCCCTCTGACGATATCAAGACCAAGATGGACGGCTGGTATACCGAGGGAACCGAAGTCGTGTTCGCCTGCGGCGGCAAGGTCTATCAGTCCGCAGTCGCGGCGGCGGTCGCAGCGGATGCCAAGGTTGTCGGCGTGGACGTCGACCAGGCCAATGAGTCCGAAGTGATCATCACCTCCGCCATGAAGGGCCTGACCCACTCGGTCGTCCTGGCGCTGACCGATCTGTACAACAACGGCGGCACCTGGCCGGAGGGCTTGTCCGGAACCACCAGCACGCTCGGCGCTGCGCAGGACTGCGTCGGCCTGCCCACGGTTGAGACCTCCTGGCGCTTTAACACGTTTACCGTTGAGGAGTACAACACCTTGTTTGAAGCCGTTAAGTCCGGCGAAATCGTCGTATCCAACGATACTTCTACGCCGCCCACCGTCACCAACGCGGTTGTGGATTATCAGGAATAATGCCTTTTCGGGGGTTGGAATCCATGGGATTTCAACCCCGAAACGTTGACAAAATCAGCGTTTTCTTTCCATTTTCGAGGGGTCAGGCTCTGATCTGACCCCTTTCCAGTATCCTTCTCGAGGGGGCTAGCCGGAATGAGCGAATATGTAATCGAGATGCTGAACATCACCAAGGAATTTCCCGGCATCAAGGCCAATGATGATGTTACCTTGCAGCTGAAAAAGGGAGAAATTCACGCGCTCCTAGGGGAAAACGGCGCGGGCAAGTCCACCTTGATGAGCGTGCTTTTCGGCCTCTATCAGCCCGAAAAAGGGATTATCAAAAAAAATGGCCGGGTCGTGCACATCAAAAATCCCAATGACGCCACGGCCTTAAATATCGGCATGGTGCATCAGCACTTTAAACTGGTCGAAGTCTTTTCCGTTCTGGACAATATCATTCTCGGCGCGGAGGACACGCGCTATGGGCTGCTGAGCAAGCGGGAAGCCCGCAAAAAAGTCCTGGAATTGAGCGAGCGCTACGGGCTGAAAGTCGATCCCGACGCGCTGGTCGAAGATATTTCCGTAGGAATGCAGCAGCGGGTGGAAATTCTCAAGATGCTCTATCGGGATAACGAGATCCTGATCTTTGACGAACCCACCGCTGTTTTGACTCCGCAGGAAATCGTGGAATTGCTCGATATCATGCGCGGCTTCGCGGCGGAAGGAAAATCCATCCTCTTTATTACGCACAAATTGAACGAAATCATGGCCGTGGCGGATCGCTGCACTGTGCTGCGCAAGGGCAAATATATCGGCACGGTGGATGTCTCCTCTACTTCCGTGGAAGAGCTCTCGCGCATGATGGTGGGCAGAGACGTAAGTTTTGTCACGCCCAAGGGCGAAGAGCATCTCGGGGATACTGTTTTGCAGGTAAGCGGTGTGACGGTGCCTTCGCGCCTTCACAAGAAAGACGCGGTGCGCAACGTCTCCTTCGAGGTTCGCGCCGGAGAAATCGTGTGCCTCGCGGGCATCGAGGGAAACGGACAAACCGAATTGGTTTCCGCGATCACCGGATTGGAGCCGATCCATTCGGGACGAATCGTTCTCCTGGGCAGGGATATCACCCGCGCCTCGATCCGCGAGCGCAGCAAAATCGGCATGAGCCATATCCCTGAGGATCGCCATAAGCACGGCCTGGTGCTGGACTATTCCCTGGGAGAGAATTTTGTGCTGCAACGCTATTGGCAAAGCGAATTCCAAAATCACGGCTTTATCCGAAAGAAAAAGATGCACGAGTATGCGGATCGCCTCATTCGGCAATTTGACGTGCGCAGCGGACAGGGTTCGTTTACCATCGTCCGCAGCATGTCCGGCGGCAACCAGCAAAAGGCGATTGTCGCCAGAGAAATTGATAAAAACGCGCCGCTGTTGATTGCCGTGCAACCCACGCGCGGCCTGGACGTGGGCGCGATCGAGTACATTCATCAGCAAATCATCGCCCAGCGGGATATGGGAAAGGCGGTTCTGTTGGTCTCTTTGGAATTGGACGAGGTCATGAACATTGCCGATCGCATCCTCGTGATGTATGAGGGCGAGATCGTGGGCGAATTTGATCCGAAAAAGACGACCGCGCAGGAGTTGGGGTTATATATGGCCGGCGCGAAGCGCGATACGCGGAAGGAGGCGCTAGCATGAAATTTCTCAAAAAACCCGGCGCGGTCAGCTGCATGGCTTCCCTGCTATCCATTCTCGCGGGCATCCTGTTCGGATTCCTTTTGCTGATCGCGTTTAATCCCTCGCACGCGTTGTCGGGGCTGGTCAACATGACCACCAACGGCATCGCCAATTCCGACAAACTGGCCAAGGTCTTCTACATGGCAACCCCCCTGATGATGACCGGCCTTTCCGTCGCCTTCGCATTCAAGACCGGGCTTTTCAACATCGGCGCGTCGGGACAATATGTGGTGGGCGCGTTCATGGCGATTTACGGCGCGGTCCAATGGCAATTGCCCTGGTATGCGTGCATTCTGCTCGCCATGCTCGGCGGAGCAATCTGGGGCTCGATCCCCGGCATCTGCAAGGCGTTTTTCAATGTAAACGAGGTCATCACTTCCATCATGTTCAACTGGATCGGGCTGTACACGGTCAACCTCATCCTCTTAAATTCCCCGGCCATGTTCACCAACTATTATGTGCCGCAGGCGCCCAATACTCCGCTGACCGTCTCTCTCAAGCTCGCCAATCCGGAAGCAATCCTCCCCAAGATGGGGATGAATGAATGGATGCAATCGGAATACATAAATATCTCCATCTTCCTGGCAATCCTCATCGCGGTTGTCATGTGGGTCATTCTCAATAAGACCACGTTCGGATACGAACTGAAGGCCTGCGGCTTTAACCGCCACGCGAGCGAATACGCGGGCATCAATGCCCGGCGCAATATCGTGCTTTCCATGACTATCGCGGGCGCGCTTTCCGGAATCGGCGGCGCTCTGTACTATCTCAGCGGCACCGCGCAGTACGAAATTCTCAAAACCGCGCTGCCCGCCATGGGCTTTAACGGTATTCCCGTGGCGCTGCTGGCTTCCTCCAATCCCGTAGGAACCATTTTCTCGGCGCTGTTTGTCAGCTATATTCAGGTCGGCGGCGAGGCCTTGCAGCCCGAATACGTCAAGGAAATTATCGACATTATCATCGCGGTGATCATCTACCTGAGCGCCTTCGCGCTGCTCATCCGCGGTTGGATCGGGAAACTGGTGACCCGGCGCTCCCTGGAAAGCGAAGAAAAGAAGCTCTCCCCGGCCGGAAAGAAGGGAGGAAATACCCCATGCTAAAGCTCGCGGATATTTTGAGTTCCACCATTCTCTTTGCCATCCCGCTTTTGCTGGTGGCGTTGGGCGGCATGTTTTCCGAGCGCAGCGGCGTAATCAATATCGCGCTGGAGGGCATCATGGTCATCGGCGCGCTGTTCAGCTGCCTGTTTCTCTCCTTTCTGGACAAGAACGGCTTTGGTCCCGCGCATCCGATCCTCGCCTGTCTGCTGGCAGTGGGAATCGCCGCGGTGGCGGGCGTGATCTTCTCGATGCTGTTGGCCTTTGCCTCGATTCACTTAAAGGCTGATCAGACCATCGGCGGAACCGCGCTGAACATGCTCGCCCCGGCATTTGCAATCGTTCTGACCTGGGCCGTACAGGGCCAGGGGCAGAGCACCATCGTCATCCCCACCTGGGTGCGCATCACCGAAGCAAATTTCGGCCTGCAGGCAGGCGAGGGCTTTTTCTCCCGGCTGATCTTCAAGTATTTCTACATCACCACCCCCATCGCCATTCTGCTTTTGCTGGTGTCCGTCGTTGTGCTCTACCGCACGCGCCTTGGGCTTCGGCTGCGCGCCTGCGGCGAACATCCCCAGGCGGCCGCCTCGGTGGGCGTGAATGTGTACAAGATGCGCTATACGGGCGTCGCAATTTCCGGATTCCTGGCCGGAATCGGAGGCCTGGCGTACACCGTTGCGGCGGGTTCAGGATTTTCTTCCTCGGTTCTGGGATACGGCTTTTTGGCATTGGCGGTAATGATCTTCGGCAACTGGAAGCCCTGGAACATCCTGGGCGCCTCGCTGTTTTTCGCGTTTTTCAAAATTCTCAGTTCTTACAGTGCGTCCATTCCCTTTCTGCCGCGCTTTGAGAATATCAAATCCAGCGAGTACATCTATCTCATGCTCCCCTATGTGGTCACGATGATCGTGCTGATCCTGACTTCCAAGAAATCCCGCGCGCCCAAGTCCGAGGGAATTCCCTACGACAAGGGCAGCCGGTAACCTGTAAAGAATCGGGGCCCGGGAGAGACGTTCCTCCCGGGCCCTGCTGCGTGTCAAAAAGGATTTTGACACGCTCCATGAAAATCTGCGGATTTTCATGGAAGGGGAAGAGGACTGCGGAAATCTGAAAATCTCTCGATTTTCCGGGCGATTTCCTGACGGGCGGAATTGTTTTCCCTCCGCTTATGCTCCGGAAAAACCGAGCGCGACGTACACGCCGTCGCGCTCGATTGGAAAGATTCTTTCCCATAGGGCTTTTTTGACCGTCTGAGGGCCCAGGAGAGACGTTTCTCCCGGGCCCTGTTCATTTCTGCTCCTTTATCCGAACAGCGCATCCACAAACGCATCCGCGTCAAAGGGCTGCATGTCGTCCAACTGTTCGCCAAAGCCGATGTAGTACACCGGCAGGCCCAATTCGTGCCGAATCGCAATGGCGATGCCGCCCTTGGCGGTTCCATCCAGCTTGGTGAGGATGATGCCTTCAATATCGGCGACATCCTTAAACACCTGCGCCTGCTGCAAGCCGTTCTGCCCGGTCGTCGCGTCGATCACGAGGAGCGCCTTGCGCTTGGCTTCGGGATACTCGCGTTCCGCCACACGCCCGATTTTTTTCAATTCCTCCATCAGGTGCGTCTTGTTGTGCAGGCGTCCCGCGGTATCCACGATCAGGATATCCGCATGTCTGCCCTTAGCGGCCTGAATGCCGTCGTACACCACGGCGGCCGGATCCGCGCCCTCTTTTTGCTTGATAATGGGCGCGTCCGCGCGTTCGGCCCAGACCGTCAGCTGCTCGGCCGCCGCCGCACGGAACGTGTCCGCCGCGCAGATGATCACCCGCCGGCCGACCATCTTAAAGCGCGTGGCCAATTTGCCGATGGAAGTGGTCTTCCCCACGCCGTTGACGCCGATAATCATCAGGATCATCGGAGATTCGAGCTGGAACGGCTCGGTGCGCATGATGTCGGCCAAAATTCCCTTGAGCGCCTGCCGCGCCTTTTCCGGATCGCCGATCTTTTCGGCCTTGCATTTTTCCCGAAGGCGCGTAACGGCCAATTCCGTGGTCTTTACGCCCACATCCGCCATGATGAGGATGTCGGTCAGATCCTCAAAAAAATCGTCATCCAGCGCCTTATAGCTCTCTACCAACTGCTCCATGCGCCCGGAGAACACGTCTCGCGTCTTCTTCAGGCCGGATTTAATGCGGTCGAACAGTCCCATCGTGTCGCCTCCCGTTATACTGCGTCGTTGAGTTCCACGGAAACCATCTTGCTCACGCCTTTTTCCTCCATCACCACACCGTACAGCGCGTCGCATCGCTCCATGGTTCCTTTTCTGTGCGTGATGACCACAAACTGCGTGTCCTGGGAATAGGATTTGAGGTATTCGGCGTAATTATCGATATTTGCATCGTCCAACGCGGCCTCGATCTCGTCCAGAACGCAGAACGGCGTCGGCTTGAGATCGAGCATGGCGAAGAGAATCGCAATCGCCGTCAAAGCCCGCTCTCCGCCCGAGAGCAAGGTCAGCATCTGCAATTTCTTTCCCGGCGGCTGCGCCACGACCTCGATTTCGCAATTGAGCGCGTCCGAAGGATCCGAAAGCAGCAATTCCGCCTTGCCTCCGCCGAAGAGCTTGACAAAGGTGCGCTGGAAATTCTGGTTGAGGACGGCGAACTCGCGTTTGAACTGCGCCTCCATCTTGCGTTCGAGTTCCTCGACGATGTTTTGCAGATCCTGTTCGGCCTTCTGCAAATCGTCGCGCTGGTTGGTGAGCTCCTCCAATCGCTCGGTCGTCTGCCGATATTCGTCCAACGCGGAGACGTTGACCACGCCCATTTCCCGAATCCGCGCGCGTATGGCGGCAATCCGCCTCTCCGATTCCGTAATTTTAAAGCCCTCCACACGGAATTCCTCCGCGCCCGCGTATGTCAGCTCATAATCCTCCCAGATGCGATCCTGCACCTGTTTGAATTCCGCCTCCACGCGCGTGCGCTGCAATTCCATGCGATGGCGCTTCTCGCTCCATTCCTCCGAACGCTTGCGCAGTTCTTCCATGCGCGCGTTGAGCTCCTGCGTAATCCTCTGCGCCTCGGTTCGGCGCGCGTCGGTTGCCTCAAAGAGCGTGCGGAAGCGATCGAGCTCCTCTCGCGCAGAGACCAGGCGGGTATTGTCCTCCTCGAGAGTCCGGGCGCTTGCCTCCAATCGCTTGAGACATTCTTCCAACATTCTCTGCGCATCTTCGATCATCTTTTCCAGGTTGTCCGCCTGCTGAATCAGGCGATCGCGATCGGCGATCGCCGCCTCCAGGCCGCGATTGCGCGTGGCGAGCGCAACCCGCTGATCCTGCGTCTGATTGCGCAGCGCCTCGGTATCTTGGCGCTTTTGATAGACTTCCTCCATCAAACGGCGGGCCTGCTCCTGTCGTTCAGCGGTGTTCTCCTCCGCAGAAACCTGGCTTTTATCCAGCGCCTGGAGCGATTGTTTTACATCCTCCAGCTGCATATTCAGCCGCTCGCGCTCCGCGCGCAGTCTGGCAAAATTCTTTTCATGCGAAGCCTGTTCGTCGGCCACGGCCTTGAGGTGCGCCTCCGCGCGCGCCAAGATGACTTCCTGCCGGTGGAGTTCGTCGTAGAGCTCCGCGCGTTCCTGCTTGAGTTGCGCGCGCTTCTCCTCCTGCCTTGCAAGTTCGTTGCGCACGCGGATTAACTCATCCTCCATGCGCGCCAAATCCGTCTTGAGCTGATCGATCTCCCGTCCCCGGGAAAGCAAATTCGTCACGCGCGACTGCACGCTTCCGCCCGTCATGGAGCCACCGGAGTGCATGACGTCGCCCTCCAGCGTGACCAGCCGGAAGGCGTATTTCCCGGCGCGCTGGATGCGAATTCCCGCTTCCAGGTTTTCCGCCACCACGGTGCGGCCGAGCAAATTGTCCATCACCGCGCGATACTTTTCCTCAAATTTGATCAATTCCGAGGCCACGCCCAAGCAGCCCGGCAGTTTCAAGACCTCGCGCTCGCGCGCGTCCAGCACGCGCGGCCGCACCGAGCCGATGGGCAAAAACGTCGCCCGGCCAAACCGGTTGTTGCGCAGGTATTCGATCATGCGCTTGGCATCCTCGTCCCGCTCGACGACGATATTCTGCAATGCTCCGCCCAAGACCATGTCCAGAGCCCTCTCGAGCTTCTCCGGCACTTCGATCAATTCCGCCACCACGCCGTGCACGCCCGTATTTCCGCTCTTCTTGGCGTGCAAAAGCACCTGCTTGACCGAATGCTGATATCCCTCGTAATCCCGCTGCATCTCGACAAGCAGCTTCAATCGGCTGTCCGCCTTCTGGCGCTCGGCCATCAGGGCGTTGACCCGGTCGGAAAACGCGCGGCTCTCTTCATTGGAAACGCGCACATGTTCCACCGAATCCTGTACCGCCTGATCCAGTTCTTCCTTGCGCCGTTTTTCCGATTCCAGGAGCGATTGCGCCGATTCCACCTGTTCCCGCAGCGATTCGGCGCCCGCCTCGGAGCGGCGCTCGTCCTCGCCCATGGATTCGATTTGCGCCTCGAGCGCGGCGCGCATGGTCTCCAAGCGCGCCCGCTGGTTTCGGACGTCTCCCAGCCGGTTCATGGATTGGATGATCTGCTGCTTTTCGCTCTCTGCGCGCTCTTCCAGTTCCGCCAAATCGCTTTCGGCCGCGCAAAGCTCCTTTTCCCGCGCCTCTTGCTGCGCGTTGAGCGCTTCCAATTCCCGGCTTTCCCGAGAAATTTTTTCTTCCAATTCTGCGACATGCCGCCGCACTCCGCCGCCGCCATCCTTGGCCGCGTCTCGTTCCGAAAGCAACCGGTCGCGCTCCTTCTCATCGGCTCGAATGCGTTCGCGCATGACCGAAACCGCGCCCTCGCACGCCTCGACCTCGCGAATCCAATGCTGCACGTTTTCGCGCTGCGCAGCCGCCTCGCGCTCCAATTCCTCCAGGGATGCAAGGCCCGCCTCGCGTTCCTGCGCGGCGCTCTCAAGCGCTTCCCCGTTCTCCTTCTCAGAAATCTCCAGGGCCTTCTGCGCCTCCTGGAGTTCTGCAATGCGGGTATTATAGCGCTCCGTGCGCACCAGAAACGCATTGATTTCCAGGCCCTTGAGCTCGTCGCGCAATTGCAGATACTCGCGCGCCGTCTCGCTCTGTTCGCGAAGCGGTTCCACGCGATCCTCCAATTCCGCCAGAATATCCTGCACGCGGGTGAGGTTTTTCTGCGTATTCTCCATGCGGCGCTGCGCGTCGATCTTGCGCGACTTGTACTTGACAATGCCCGCGGCTTCCTCAAAGACCTTGCGGCGATCTTCTGATCGATTGGAAAGGATCTCATCGATGCGGCCCTGCCCAATCAGCGAATAGCCCTCCTTGCCCACGCCCGTATCGCGAAACAGATCCACGATGTCCCTCAGGCGGCAGGAGGTTCCGTTTAGCTGATATTCGGCTTCCCCATCGCGATACACGCGGCGGGAAACGGCAACTTCGGCAAAATCAATCGGCAGCGCCTTATCTTCATTGTCAAAGGTCAGCGTAACCTCGCAATAGGCAAGGCGGCGGCGCTTTTCGGTGCCGTTAAAGATCACGTCCTCCATCTTGGAGCCGCGAAGGGTCTTGGCGCTCTGCTCTCCCAGCACCCAGCGCACCGCGTCGGCAATGTTGCTCTTGCCGCATCCATTCGGCCCGACGATGCCGGTGACCCCGTGATCAAACTGGATTTCCACCTTGTCGGCAAAGGATTTGAAGCCGTGAATGGTCAGTTTCTTCAGTCGCAATGTTTGGCTCCCATCCTGTCCAGGGCATTTTGGGCAGCCTGAAGCTGCGCAGCCTGCTTGCTCAGGCCTGCGCCCTCCCCGATGACCGCGCCGCCATTGAGCACGCGATAATGGAACGTCGGCGCGTGCTGCGGACCCTCGACAGATACAAATTCATACTTCGGCATTTCGCCGCGCTTTTGCAGATATTCCTGCAGCCTGGACTTGGCGTCCAGGCAATCGGTCAGCGTATCGGAATGCAATTCCTCCGCAAGCGCGAGGCGGATGACCCGCTCGGCCTCCGAAATTCCCCCATCCAAATACACGGCGGCAAACACCGCCTCCATCACATCTGCGAGAATGGAGGGCTTGTCCCGGCCGCCAGATCGCTCCTCCCCCACCGAAAGGCGAATCAGCTTCCCGATTCCCAATCGCCGGGCGACCTGCGAGAGCGTTTCCTCCCGCACCAATTTGGCGCGCACGCGCGTGAGCGTTCCCTCCGGTACCTGCGGCAATTCGTGATAGAGATAATTGCTGACCGAAAGCTCCAATACCGCATCCCCCAAAAATTCCAACCGCTGATAATGCTCCACATGATAATCCCCTCCAAAGGAAGGATGCGTGAGCGCGACGGTCAGAAGCCGCGGGTTGACAAAGCGATATTGAAGCCGGGTTTGAAGATCTTCCACCTTATGCGTGCGCCTCCAAATAATTGACGATATCCCCCACGGTCTTGATCTTGGAGAGCACCTCGTCGTCCACGGTAATGTCAAACTCTGCCTCAAGATCCATAATCAGCATCATCAAATTGGCGCTGTCCGCTCCCAAATCCTCCACCAGGCGAGATTCCATCTTTACATTCTGCGCCTTCACCGGCAGCTGCTGGGTGATATACTCCACAACCTTTTCAAAGTACATGTTCCTCGTCCTCCTTCAAGCCTTCCCGTATTTTCTCCACCACGCGCCCCTCGAGCATCAGTCTCGCCTGACGAATGGCGTTTTCTATGGCCTCTCCATCCGAACTTCCGTGCGCCTTAACCACCGCGCCATTCACGCCCAGCAGAGGAGCGCCCCCGTGGCGCTTGTAATCCAAATCCGCCTTGAGGCGGTAGAGCGCGGGCTTGAGCAGCAGCGCGCCGATTTTGGTTCTAAGGGAAGATCGCACATAGGTTCGCAAATTCCCCATCATCAATTTCGCGGTGCCCTCAATGGTTTTGAGAAGCACATTGCCCACAAACCCATCGCACACCACCACATCGAAATCGCCCGTCGGCACATCGCGCACCTCGGCGTTTCCCGCGAAGGAAAAGATCTTCTGTTCCGAAAAAAGGCCGTATGCCTCCTTGGTCAGGCGATCGCCCTTTTCGGCCTCGGTTCCGATATTGCAAAGTCCCACCTGCGGAACCTGCACGCCCATCACGCTCTGCATGTAAACCGATCCCATCAGCCCGAATTGCAGGAGATACTTTGCCTGGCAATCCACGTTCGCCCCGCAATCGATCAGCAGAAACGGCTTGTTCGCGCCCGGAATGATCGGCGCGAGCGCCGGTCTTTCGATGCCGGGAATGCGCCCGACGCGCAAAATTCCACCCGCCAATATCGCTCCGGTGGACCCTGCCGAAACCACGGCCCCAGCCCTTCCTTCGCGCACGGCCAACATGGCCTTGACCAGGGAGGATTCCGTCTTCTTGCGCACAGCCAACATCGGATGCTCGTGCATCCCGATCACGTCCGGCGCTTCGAGAATCTCAATGCGCTCTTCCTGCCCGAGCATCGGAAGGATCATCGCCTTTGGCCCGCACAGCAAGATCGAAACGTCCGGAAATTTCCGCACGGCGCGCCGACAGCCCTCGATGATCGCCCGTGGCGCGTTGTCTCCTCCCATGGCGTCTACGGCGATTACATATCCGTTCAATCCACAGTCCCCCTATTATGCATTCTTTTTTAGTGTAGCAGAAACCGCCGAATTTTTCAAGCCAACCTTGACGAAAATTTGACTCCGTGCTATCATAATTTCGGAATATTTTGCAACGCATTGGGACGGAGGCACGCACATGGAAGCCAAAAAGCGCATCTTTTCCGGCATACAGCCCACCGGCAACCTTACCTTGGGCAATTACATCGGCGCATTGAGAAATTTCAGTCTTTTGCAGGATGAGTATGACTGTCTGTATTCCATCGTGGATTTACACGCGATCACCGTGCGGCAAAACCCGGCGGAATTGCGCAAGGCCTGCCTGCGGACGCTGGCGATCTTCCTCGCCAGTGGTCTTGACCCCGAAAAGAACATCATCTATTTTCAATCGCATGTGCATCAGCACGCCGAATTGAGCTGGATTCTCAATTGCTTTACCTATATGGGCGAGCTCTCCCGCATGACCCAGTTCAAGGACAAATCCCAAAAGCACGCGGACAATATCAACGCAGGCCTTTTCACCTATCCGGTGCTCATGGCCGCGGATATTTTGCTCTATCAAACCGATCTCGTTCCCATCGGCGCGGATCAGAAGCAGCATCTGGAATTGGCGCGCAATGTCGCGGATCGCTTTAACAAGATCTATGGCGACGTCTTTGTCGTTCCGGAGGGATATTTCCCCAAGGTCGGCGCGCGGGTGATGAGCTTGCAGGAGCCGACCCGGAAAATGTCCAAATCCGATCCGGAAGACACCTATATCGCCATTCTCGACAATCCCGACATCATCCGCAAAAAGCTGCGCCGCGCGATCACGGATTCCGAAAGCGAAGTGCGCTTTGATCCGGAAAACAAGCCCGGCGTTTCCAATCTGATGAGCATTCTCAGCGCGCTTTCCGGCAAGAGCATGGAGGCGATTCAGGCGGATTTTGCTAACACGGGATACGGCGCGTTCAAGGACGCGGTGGCGGACGCGGTCATCTCCGCGCTCGAACCGATCCAGAAGCGGTATGCGGAAATTTCCGCGGATAAGGAATATCTCCAAAAGGTCCTGACCTCCGGCGCGGAGCGAGCGGACGCCATCGCCCGGCGCACCATGCGCAAGGTGCGTAAAAAAGTCGGTCTCGCGCCCCTTGAGCTATGAATTGCGAGGAAGCCGTTCAGTGGATTCATGCCCAGCGCTACACCGGTCATAAAAACGGTTTGGAAAACACGCGCGCGCTTTTGAAGGCGCTGGGGAATCCGGAAAGGGCCTATCCGTCCGTCCATATCGCCGGAACCAACGGCAAGGGCTCGACCGCGGCCATGGTCGAGTCTTGTTTGCGTACGTGCGGCTATAAGACCGGACTCTACACCTCCCCCTATCTGGAAAAGTATCAGGAGCGCATCCGCGTCAATGGAAACCTGATTCCGGAAAAGGCGCTTATCGAAGGCGTAGAGGCGATCCAGGCCGCCTGTCGGCATCTGCAAAATCGCCCGACTACCTTTGAAATCGGGACGGCGCTTGCGTTTTGGTACTTTCGCGAAGCGGGCGTTACGGCGGCGGTCGTGGAATGCGGCTTGGGCGGCCGCTGCGATTGCACCAACGTTCTCACCCCCGTCGTGTCCCTGATCGCGGCGATCGGGATGGATCACATGCTGTATCTGGGCGATACGCTCGAAAAAATCGCCTGGGAAAAGGCGGGGATCTTCAAGCCCCATGTTCCGGCGGTGGTCGCGCGGCAATCGGAGGAGCTTCATGCCGTGTTTGCGCGCGCGGCTCTGGAAAAAGGCGCCCCCCTGTCTGTCGCCGAGCCTCCCCTGCCGCTGGAAATCACGCCCTATTCCAGCCGCTTTTCGCTGCCCGAATTCGGAGAGTTCGAAATCCGGCTTCCCGGCCGGCACCAATTGATGAACGCTTCTTTGGCGCTCAACGGCCTGCGCGCTTCTGGATTCGCGTTGGACCCGGCAGCCCTTCGGCGGGGAATGCGCGAGGCCGCCTGGCCGGGTCGTTTGGAATGGATGGGAAATTTCCTGCTCGACGGCGCGCACAATCCGCAGGGCGCGCGTATGCTGCGCGCCTATTTGGACGAGCACTTTTCCGGTCAGCCCCTCACGCTTTTGACCGGTATGATGCGCGATAAGCAACCCGAGGCCTGCGCCGAGGTGCTCTCGGGCGCGTTTTGCCGGGTGATTGCCACCAGCGTTTCCGAACCCCGCGCCATGGAGCCCGAGGCTTTGGCGCAGCTCTATCGGGATCGCGGAATTCCGGCCGTCGCCGCGCCCACGCCCGAACAGGCGCTTGCCCTCGCCAAGGGGCGCGTGGTGGTGGCGGGATCGCTCTATTTGGTCGGCGCGATACGCTCGCTGTTAAAGGAGGGGGCGGAATGGAATTCCATCACCTGCCGGTGCTCTTAAGCGAATGCATGGAGGGATTGCAAGTCTCTCCAGGCAAGGAGTATCTGGACTGCACCCTCGGAGGAGGCGGACATTCTGAGGAAATTTTGCGCCTGGGCGGCCGTGTCACGGGCATTGACCGCGATGCCGACGCCATCCGGGCCGCGACCACGCGCCTCTCTTCCCCCAATTTCCGCGCGCTGCACGGAAATTTTCACAATGCGGCGGAATTGGTCGCCGGGCAGAAGTTCGACGGCATCCTTGCGGATCTGGGCGTCAGTTCTTATCAATTGGACAACCCCGCGCGCGGCTTTTCCTATCATGAGGATGCGCCGCTGGACATGCGCATGGACGCCTCGCAGCCTCTGAGCGCCAAGACGATCGTCAATACCTTTTCCGAGGACGAATTGACGCGCATCTTCCGCGAGTATGGCGAAGAGAAATGGGCGCGGCAAATCGCGCGCGTCCTCCTCGATCGCCGCCCGCTGGAGACGACCCTGCAGCTGGTTTCCGCCATCGACGCGGCCATTCCCAAGAAATTCCGCGCCAGGGACGGCTCGCATCCCGCCCGCCGCGTCTTTCAGGCGCTGCGCATCGCCGTCAACGACGAATTGGCCCCCCTGCAAGCGGCGATCCGGATGCTCTGCGATCTGCTTTCCCCCGGCGGGCGACTGTGTATCATCGCCTTTCATTCGCTGGAAGACCGCATTGTCAAAAATACCTTCCGCGAATTGGCCGATCCCTGCACCTGCCCGAAGGATTTGCCCGTGTGTGTGTGCGGCAAAAAGCCCTCTCTGAAGATCATCACGCGCAAGCCCGTCACCGCCTCCGAAGAGGAATTGGCGCGCAATCCGCGCGCGCGCAGCGCGACGCTTCGCATCGGGGAGAAATTGCCATGAAGGAATTGATCACTTCCGTCGGTCCCATTCCCCTGCCCGCATTCTTTCCGGACGCCACCTATGGCGCGGTGCGCGCGGCCTCGTTTGAGGATGTATACCGTTCGGGACTGCTCGGCCTGGAAATGAATACCTATCATCTGATGACCAAGCCTGGAGCCAAACTGATCAAGGCTTTGGGCGGTCTGCGCGGCTTTACCGGGTATCAGGGCGCGATTTTGACCGATTCGGGCGGTTTTCAGCTCTATTCGCTGATCCGGGAGAATCCGGAATACGGCGAAATCCGCGAAAATGAAATCGTCTTTCGACCCGATCGCCGGGAAAAGATGGTCTATACGCCGGAAAAATGTATCCAGGCGCAGTTCCAATTGGGTTCGGACATCCTCATGGCGCTGGATCTCTGCACCGCGCCCGATGATCCGGAAGAGGTGCAGCGCCGCAGCGTGGAATTAACGATCAAATGGCACGCCCGCTGCAAGGCCGAATTTGAAAAGCTTTCCCGGGGACGCGCGTCGCGCCCGCTTCTTTTCGGCATTGTGCAGGGCGGGGCCGATCCCGCGCTTCGGCGGGAATGCGCCGAACGGCTGGAGGAAATCGGCTTTGACGGATATGGTTTCGGCGGCTGGCCGCTGGACGCGCAGGGAAACCTACGGCGCGACGTTTTGCAAATGGCTGCGGACGCCATGCCTGCGAGCAAACTCAAATACGCCATGGGCCTGGGTAAGCCGGAAGAGATCGTGGAATTGGTCGGAATGGGATACCGGCTGTTTGATTGCGTGATCCCCACCCGAGAGGCGCGTCACAACCGGCTCTATGCCTTCCTTCCGGGCATGGCCACGCGCGAGGGCGTGCGCGCGGGCGGCTTCTACCGCCACCACTATGTGCTCGATGAAAAGTATGTGCGCGATTCCCGCCCGGTGGAGGAAGGCTGCGATTGCATCCTGTGCCGTCAACATTCGCGCGCATATCTGCAGCACCTGGTCAAATCAGGCGATCCCGGCGCAATGCGGCTTTTAACCGCGCACAATCTGCGCTTTTACGGCCGCCTGATGGAGCTGTTGCGCGATGACGCATGATCCGTATCAGGAGGCGTTGGATCGCCTCAAAGCTTCCAAAAAATACGCTTTCCTGTGCCCGGAAACGCTGGAAAACGCGTTAAAGAATGCCTTCCGGCGCTACAAGAAGCCCAAAGATGCGGAAAAGGCCGCTCGCGAACGCCTGCACGGCATTACCGGCGCATTTCTTTCTCCCGAGGAATTGCGACGGGCGGAAGATCTACTCAATCGCTGGACGCGCGGAGATGAGGAATTGCTGCAAAAGATTTTGGCCCTGCACGCCTCCACGCGCGAGCGCTTGCCGCTTTGCGCCATGGACGCGGTCTATGATAGGATTTTTTCCTGCACGGGTCGGCCCGAAAGCATTCTCGATCTGGCCTGCGGCTTCAATCCCATCTATTTGGGCGCGCATTCCCTGCGGGTTCTCGGGGTAGACATTCAGGTAGACGCCGGGCAGGCAATCCGGCGTTGGGCGGAGAAAAACGCCCTTCCCGTCCGGATTTTACCCCGTGATTTGACAATTTCTCCGCCGCCGGAGGGCGAATTCGACCTGACGTTGGCCATGAAGCTGCTCCCGGTTCTGGAGCGCCAAAGCCCTGGGGCCGCGCGAAGGATGCTTGAAGCTATCTCCTCGCAATGGGTGGCGGTGAGCTTTCCCACGCGCACGCTCTCCGGCCGGACAATCGGCATGGAGGAACACTATGCGCAGTGGTTCGCGCAAAGGATGCCGGAAAGCTATTCGCTGGAAGCGCGTTTTGTCGAGGGAAGCGAACTGATTTATATTCTTCGGCGTTAGGAGGATGTGCCATGGCGCGGCTGTTGGTGGTTGCCACCCCCATCGGCAATCTGAACGATCTGACCCCGCGGATGCGCGAGGCCTTGGAATCCTGCGACCTGGTCGCGGCCGAGGACACGCGCGTGACGCAAAAGCTGCTCAGCCATTTCGATTTGAAGAAGCCCCTGATCTCCTGTCACCGGCACAATGAGGATTTTCGCGCGCCGCAATTGATCGCGCGAATGCTGGAAGAGGATTTGACCGTGGCGCTTACCTGCGACGCGGGCACGCCCGCGATTTCCGATCCGGGGCATCTGCTGGTGCGGGCCGCCTGGGAAGCCGGCATTTCCGTGACGCCGATCTGCGGCCCTTCCGCCGTCGCGACTGCGCTTTCCTGCGCGGGTTTCGATGCGCGCTCCTTCGCCTTCTTCGGTTTCCCTCCCCGGGAAAAGAAGGCGCTTTGCGAGGCGCTCACGGCCGCGCGGGAAACCGGGATCCCCGTGGCCGTGTTTTACGAATCCCCGCATCGCATCTGCGCGTTGGTCGAGTGCGTCGGCAGCCTGTGGCCCGAAGCGCTCGTGTGCGTCTGCGCGGATCTGAGCAAAAAATTTGAATGGATTTTGCGCGGCAAGCCTGAAGACGTCCTGCAGGCGCTGCGCGCGAATCCCAATGTCGAAAAGGGCGAATACTGCCTCGTCGTGGATTTCTCTCCCCTGCCCGCGCCCGTTCCCGCGCAGCCGGCCGCAAGCGCCCCGGCGCAGATTCTGGAACAGATGCTCGCCGGCCGCTCTCTGGAAGAGGCTGCGGAAATTGTCGGCGCGCGAGGAACGGCTCGAAACGAAGTCTATCGCGCCAAAATTGCCGTCAAGCGATTCCTGGAGCGGGACGATGGATGACGTTCTCCCCCGAATGGTTCTTTTTTGCTGCGCAAGCATTGTGAATTTCAGTAAAAAATGAGAAATGTGGTTGCCTTTAGGCAAAAATCGTGCTATAATACTTAGGCACTATCCGAAATAGGAGGATTTCCATGAACGCTTTGTCTGTCATTATTGATATCATTTTAATTCTTGTCTCCATCGTGCTGATCATCGCGGTGC
>DVMU01000162.1 GCA_018714825.1 Candidatus Pullichristensenella excrementigallinarum | reverse complement strand
TGATTGAGCACAATGCGGTTTGCCATGATGAAATCCTCCTTTATGCAATCTACCTTTAGGATACCACAAAACCTCCCAATTGCACAGCTTTAATGGGGCTTTTCAAAAATTTTTCCGCAACCGCATGAGGACTGACTCCGGAAGGGCGATTTTCCCAAGCGCGCTTTCCATAAAGATCGCGGGCCGCAAAGTTTTCTCTGCGGCCCGCGAACAAGAGGGTACATAAGAACGTCCGGGAAAATTTTACCAGAGCACGGTTGTCCAGAGATAATTGTACAGCGACGCATCCACCGATTCCCAGGCTTTGCGCACCGCATCCACATTTCCCGCGAGGGCGCGGTAATCCTTGCTTTCGACCTCCCAGGGGCGCACGGTGTTGGGCGCACGTTTGCCCAAATCCATGTTTACCGAGGGGCAGGTCTCCCTGAGGCGCGCGGGGGAGGACTGGCTGTACACGCCGTGTTCGAGCGTATAATCCACTGCCACGCGGAGATTTTCCGGCTTGACATCGCTCAGCATCAGCGCGGTCGCGTCGAGGATATAGGCTCCGCCGGGCTTAAGCCAGCCGAACAGGTCCTTCATGTGCTTGCGGACATCCTCTGCGGAGCCGCGCGCGAGCACGTTGTAATCCAGTCCGCCGCTGACGGCGAAGCGATCCTTGAGCTTGCGGGCGGCCGTTTCGGGCGAACCCTTGTCCAGATGATAGATGATACTGCCGGCCGGAAGCGTGCGCAGCGTGTCGTAATGCGCTTCCCAATTGCCCTCGCCGTAGAAGAGAATCTGGTATCCCTTGGAGATGATCTCTTCAAATACCGCGCGAAGGGTGGGCCAGCAGATCCGGTCAAACGTCTCGTGGCTGATGAAGGGCACGCATCCGCGATGCGCCCAAATGGTAATGGGGACTTCCTTCTGCGGGTCAGCTCCGCCCAGGGCGTTGGCGACGATGTGCGGAATCAACGCCTCGCAGGCGCGCAACACAATATCGGGGTTTTCCAGGGTATCGATTGCGCAGTTGACATAGCCGCGGAATTTGTCCATCAGGATATCCAGCGGCGCCTTGATCATGCCTGAATTGGCGGCAACCAGGCCGGATTCATATTTGAGGCGAGCGGCCGCGGGGCCAAAGGCGTTCATGTAATTGGCGTAGGCCAGCGCACCGGACATCAAGGCCACGTTGTGATCAAAGGTGACTTTTCCGCCGGTGGGGGAGAGACGCGTCGTCGCGCGGGCGAACCACTTGTTGACGAGAAACGCGGTGGGGTCGTCGATCAATTCCTCATATTCGTCGGCCTGCAAAAACTCGTCCTCTTCCGTCTGGGGCTCGGAGAATTGCTGAACCCCGCCAAGATCGGTGTCCACGCCGGGCACATGCAGGTATTTCCAACTGGCAGCTTTGGCGACGCCGTAATTGCTCCAGATGGCGTTGAGCATCACCGCATCGCACCCCAACGCTTCTCCGGCCTTGCGCGTGCATTCAAAGGCCTGGTTGTAATCGACCGCAACCTCCTGATTGCTCACCCCGCAAAAGCGCGCCGCCGCCTCCTGCAGAAGAAAGCGAATGGGAATGCGATCGGGGGTGCCGCCGTTCATCGCGGTCAAATAGCGCGCATGGCGCTGTTCATACAGGCGACGAATCTCTTCGGATTGAAACATGACAGCCTCTCCCTTCCGGTTTTTCCGCGAGCGCGGACATTTGACGGCGTTGCTTTGCGATGCCGCAAAAGTCCGGCCGGATTCTTGAAATGGTATCGGTTGTGAGAAACCAATTTCTTCCAGATCTATCCACTTCTATTTTACTCGTTTTTTATCGCTGCGTCAAATTCTATTTTCGAAGGCTCAAAATCGAGTTTGCGCGCGAACTGGACGGCTTCCTTCAAGCCATAGATCCGATCCATGCCGTTGTCCTCCCACTCGATGGAGAGCGGGCCGGAATAGCCGATTTCGTTGAGAATGCGGATGATCTCCTCGAAGTTGACGTCCCCGTGCCCGAGAGAGCGGAAATTCCACGCCCGGCGCGTGCTGCCGAAGGGCAGATGCGAGCCAAGGATGCCGCGCCGCCCGTCAAAGTTGACGCTGGCGTCCTTCAGGTGTACATGGAACACATATCGGGAGAAGTCCTGCAAAAACACTGCGGGATTCACGCCCTGCCAGAGCAGGTGGCTCGGATCGAAATTCAATCCGAACGCGGGATGGTAATTGAGCTTCTCCAGCAGCGTCTGCGTGGAATAATAGTCGAAGGCGATTTCGGTGGGGTGCACTTCAAAGGCAAATTTCACGCCCTGTTTGGAGAACTCGTCGAGGATCGGAATCCAGCGCTTGACAATGGTGGCATAGCCTTCTTCGATCATTTCCGGCGTCGTCTGCGGGAAGGAGTACCACATCTTCCAAATCGGCGATCCTAGGAATCCGGTGACGATGGAGATGCCGCAAGCCTTGCATGCAGAGGGAAGCTTCATCATGGAATCGATCGCCCATTTGCGGATTTCTTCGGGCTTGCCCGCGTACTTGTTGGGCGCGAAGTTGTCCAGGCGAGGATCATATTCGTCGCCCACGCACTGGCCCATCAGCGCGCCGCCCACGGCAAAGCATTTCAGGCCGTATTTTGCAAGCGTTTCTAAGAGTTCCTCTCGATATGAACTCTGGGAATACGCACGGTCCAAATCGAAATGGTTCTTGGAAGCGGTCAGTTCCAGTCCGTCCAGACCTGCGTCTTGCGCAATGGCGCACAAATCGGGAAGAGGCAGATCGCCCCACTGCCCGGTTGCCAGGGTAAGATCTCGCATAAAGTCACGTCCTTTCGCTCGAATTCGCGGCTTACTGCCGCACGGAGGGCTTGCGGTTGTAGGCGATCAACAGGAGAATCAGCATTCCGCCCATGATGATATCGCGCATGGCCACGGAAGTGTTGATCGCAGAGAGAAATTGGCTCAAAACGATCAGAAGCAATGTGCCGGTGATGGTGCCCGCGTAATTCGCGCTGCCGCCCGCCAACAGCGTTCCGCCGATGACAACTGCCGAAATGGACTGCATGGTATAGTTGTCGAAAGTCGCCACCTGCATCTGCCGATAGTATCCGGCACCGATCAGTCCGCCGATCCCCGTGAGCATTCCGGCGATGGCGTAGGCAAACATCCGCATACGCCTCGCGCGAATGCCGCTGAGGCGGGAGGCCTCAAAATTGGTGCCGACCAGATGCAGCCGATGGCCGAAACGGGTACACTTCATAAACAAAACCACGATTGCGTAAAACACCGCGGCAAAGAGCAGAATTCCGGGAATAAAACCCAAATACCGAGTGGTCAAAGCTGCGGTCAATTGATCGGAAACCGTTCCTCTCGGCGCGCCATTAGAGATGACCAACTGCAATTTTCCCAAGACGTTGGACATGCACATGGTCATGATCAGCGCGGGAATCCGCAGATACGCGACGCCCAAACCGCTGAACAGGCCGAAGCCGAATCCAACGACCATGCAGATCAGCAGCGCCGGAATGAGGCGGGCGTTTTCGCCGCGCATGAATTCGACGGTAATGCACGCGGTCGTGGACATGATCGCGCCGGCCGCCAGATCGATGCCGTCGCCGGAGGTGATGACAATCATCTGTCCTGCGCATACGAACAGCAGCATCGAGGAGAACGAGAGGATCGAGGCGATCGTGTTCAGATTAAACGCGGTCGGCCGGAAGCAAACCATGATGACAAACAACAGAATCGAAAGAGCCAGCGCCATCAACGCCGTATTGTTCAAAAGCTTTTGAACGCGGGTACGCTTCATTGCCGCTCCTCCTCCTTTCCGGTGGGCTTCAATTGATCCAGTCGTGCGACGCGTTTCACTGTCGTCCTCGCACGATTGCTGACCAGCACCGAAAGCGTGATGCCCAGCAGGATAATCAATTGCGAAACCAAATCCTGATAATAGGTATTGACGGAGAAACCCGGAATCAGGGAAGGAATGAACTTGGTAAACATGTAGGTTACGGCATTGGTGACAAATCCCAGGAATGTCGCGCCAAGCACGCCGCAAATCATGCTGCCCCAGCCGCCGGAAATCAGCGTGCCGCCCAGGAGCGCCGCCGCGATGGATTGCAGGGTCTTGACATCGCCGGAAGTTGGGTTGGCCGCGGCCAACATCAGCGTCCAGCAAATGCCCGCCACGCCGACAAAGCAGCCGCTGATCGTATAGGCGCGCACGGTGGTCCTGAAGGTGGAGACGCCGGTCAAATAGGTATTGCGCTCGTCTCCGCCCAAGGCATAAATCTCCTTCATCCCCGGGCGATTGCGGATGTATAACCAAATGAGAATGAGAACCAGAATGAGAAAGACGGAATTGGGAATTCCGACAATATCGCCCTTGTAGATCTTCCAGAGTTCCTTGGCGACCCTGCCCTGCGGTTTATCGCAGATCAACAGGCTCGCGCCGGTGATGATGTAATTCATTCCGTAGGTCGCAAGCATCGGCGGGATACGGAAATATCCGACGATAAAGCCGTTGATCACGCCCACCGCTACGGCCAGGCAGAATCCCAGCGCATAGGCAAGCCATACAGGAAAACCGGGATTGAGCGTGGGCATCATCACGATAAAGCAGTTGACCATGGTCATGGTCATGCCCGTGGAAAGATCAATATTTCCCGTCATCAGAACCACGCATTGCGCCATCGTCAGTATGATCAGCGGCGTATTGGTGGAAAAGAGGGTTTGGAAGGTTGAGGCCCGGAAAAACGCCGACCCTTGCATGATCATATTCAGCAGTACGATGACCACCAGCAGCACAGTCCCCATGAATTCAGGCTTGCGCTTGAAGTTCTCGTAACCCGCTTTGAAGCCGCCGTTCTTCATCGCTTACGCCTCCTTTGCCGACATGCCCATCATGGCCGACACGAGTTTTTCCTCTGTGCGGTCTTCCCCGGTGAGCGTCGCGTGTATTTGACCTTCATAAAAGACAAAGATGCGATCCGATACATCCAACAGTTCCACATTGTCGCTGGAAACCATGATGATGGTCATGCCGTTCTCCGCTGCCTGCCGCAAAAAATCGTGCAGTTCGGCGCGGGCTGCCACATCGACGCCCTTGGTCGGGTCGTCCAGCAAAAGAACGTTGGGAGATTCGTAGATCCAGCGGCCAAAGACGACTTTCTGTTGGTTGCCGCCGGACAGGGAACTGATGGGATCGGTAATTTTTCCAATCTTTATGCCGTGGCTCTCCACGATCCCCATGGCTTCATGGTTGATCTTCTTGGAGGTTACGAAGCTGAACGCGCTTCCCTCGGAGAGTTTCGCACAGAAGATGTTTTCTCCGATAGAACGCTGCGAAAAGACGGATTCGCGGTTGCGGTCGCCGGAAATAAATCCGATACCCGCCTTGACTGCGTCCGCGGGACTATTCAGAGACAGTGGTTTTCCGCCAAGCTGCACAGATCCGGAGCGAAGCGGATGCACGCCGTAGAGAGAGCGGAGAAAGACGCTCTGTCCCTGGCCTTCGAGACCGCCCAAGCCGACGATCTCGCCTTTTCGAATTTTCATGCTGACGCCTTTGACGGAATTGCCAACCTGTACGTTTTCAACATTCAAAACAATGTCGCCCGCATTGCCGGTATCGTCTGCGTCGCTGTGACGTTCAACGGCCTCGGGCATTTTTCCCGTCATGTGATAGACGAGGGTATCTACATCGGTCTTCTTCAGATCCACATCGGCAACGGAGACGCCATTGCGCAGGATTACCGCGCGGGAAGCGATTCGGAAGACTTCTTCCAAACGGTGCGTGACCGTGACGATGCGCATTCCCTCTTTTGCCAACCGACGCAGATTTTCAAACAGGGTTTCGACCTCGTTGTGGTGCAACGTAGCGGTAACCTCATCCAAAAGGAGCACGTCCGGCTTCCAGGAAACCGCCTTAATGATCTCAATCAGGCTGAGGGTGGAGGGGGAGAGGTCCTGCGGATAATCCTCCGGCCCACAATCTATTTTGAATTGCGCGATCAGCGCCTTTACATATTCCCGGTTCGCGTCTTGATCGACCAGGCCGAATTTCCCTCGGATGTAATGCCCCAGCATCACGTTTTCCCAGACGGTCATGCGCGAAAGGAGGCTCAGCTCCTGATACGCGACGGCGATTTTCAACGCGCGCGAGGCGCCGCTGGAGGAGATTTTTACCTCGCGACCGTCAATCAGGATTGTTCCGGAATCGCTCTTGACGCTTCCGCCGAGGATTTTGACCATGGTCGATTTTCCGGAGCCGTTCGCTCCCAGCAAAGCCACGATCTCACCCCGTTCAATGGAGAAGTTTGCGTCTTTGAGGGCGACGACCTCTCCGTATGCCTTGTTGATATTCCGTAGTTCCAGCAATTTGTCTCAACTCCTTGCCAATGGGCTGGCGACAATTCCACGAGACCTGTGCGATTTTCGCACAGGTCTCGGAGTTTCAACCGAATTTTCGGCCAAGGCCGTTATTCGGCGAAGCAGGCGTCGGCGACCTCGTCGGTGATATAGGCGGAAACCTGATCGGTATCCTCCATATCCTTGGTCATTTCAAGCGCTTCGGCCAGGGAGATTCCCTCGCTGCCGTCCTGGGTCACGATCAGGGTGGGCTCATAGTAGTACACGAGGTTGCCGTCCGTACCGTCGGCCAGCACGCCGTCGTTCCATTCCCAACCGGCCTTCATGCGCACAGCCAGCTTCAGAGCGGTCGCGCCGATTCCCGGAGGGTTCTCAATGATGTAGAAGTCGATCTTCGTCTCGTCGGCGTTGATCCGCTCCAGCATACGCAGGTAGCCGATTTCCTCGTCCGAGGTCATGGCCTTCGGATACGCAGCGCCGGCTTCCTCGATGGCTTCCAGGATGCCCACGCAGGCTTCCTCGGTCAGAATGCCGTCATACTCGATGCCGGAGGCAAGAACCTCAGCCATGACGACCTTGGATTCGGTCTGAGACCAGTTGTGCGCGCCGTAGTAGACAACTTCGATGTCCGGGTACTCCGCGAGCACTTCCGCCCAGGTATCCGAACGCACGCTGGAACCGCTGGTAGCGACCTGGCCGTTGAACTGCAGGATCTTGCCCTTGCCGCCCAACGCTTCGCACAGGTAACGGCAGGCGTTGCCGGCCCAGACATACTGGTTGGTCTGCACGCCGATGGAGCCTTCCCACGGATAGAGGTTGTCCACCGGGACGACCAGGATGCCGGCTTCCTCGGCCGCCTCAAAGCAGGCGTCCAATCCGGAAGAACCGATGGCATTGATCAGGATGATGTCATAGCCTTCGTTGATGCAGGTTTCGAACATCTGCACTTCGGTCGCGGAGTCATTCTGCGGGCAGAACTCCTGATATTCGGAAATGATGCCCAATTCCATGTACTCCTCGGCGACCTCGCGCAGCTGCGCATCATAGACCGAGCGCCAGCCGTGCGCGTTGGTGGCGTTCAAAGAGGCGACTTTGAAGCCCATCGTCGTCAGGTCGCTGCGTTCTGCAAGCGCGCTTGCGCACGTCAGAAGCATCAGCAGCGCCAACAAGGTGCATACCAGTTTCTTCATTTAGATTCCTCCTTCTTTTTTTCACGGGCCCTTATGGGAACCCGTTGAAAATCAAACCGTGCTTACCGCTTTAAAAGAGCGGGGTTGGGAGTGATTCCAAAAACCTTTTGCGGAGTTTCCAGGCAAATGGCTTTCACAATATCCAGGGCCGTCTTTTCGTCGTACTGTCCGGCGTCGATTCTCTGCGAGAGCACCTGGGCGAATTGGCGGCGAATGATCTGGCTCTTGGCATAGACCCATTCGAGGCAGTAGGCGTCCGAGAAATAGCCGATTTGCTTTTCCAGGGAGAGCATATCCAGCCGTTCGGAGATGACCTGGCGAATGATCGTGGGGAAGAAGTTGTGCCACCAATAGCCGACCATCACGACGTTGGGAAGTTCGCGCGCAATTGTGCAGAATTGCTGGTTGTGGGCGGCGGAAGACAGAGAGAAGGTGAACAACCGCTTGGGATACCGGGCGATGACTTCCGCGAACTGGTACGCCGTGCCCGAATGGAGATACGAACAGGTTTCATAGGGAAGCGGCTCCGCGCCCACGGAGAATTGAAGAATCAGGGGGGAATTGCGGCGATCCAACTCGCGCATGTATTCCTGCTGAATAAAATTGGCATAGATATCCCGCTCGCGTTCGCCCGCCCTGTCGCGGTTTTTCAGGGCCGCTTCCATTTCTTCCACGCTGACGTTGCGGTAATGAATGTCCGTGGAAAGATGCGAAGCCGAGTTGGTGCAAACGTCTTCAGGGGTTTTCTCGCAATAATGCCGGATCGCGGCGTATACGTCTTCCAGCGAACGAATCTTCTTATTAAAGAGCAGATCTTCAGCCTTTGTGGTCACAGGCAGGGGAGAACAGGATTCTTCGTGGTTCCATGCATACTCCAGTTCCAGAAGCGCGGCGTCGAATTTGCCCCACTGCGCTCGGGTGAAAAACGCCCATTCCTGGGAGTATTCCAAAATGTCGTCGTTGGAACGATCTCCGCGGCGGCCGTATTCCGTGACCACCTTGGCAATTCCCGCGCGGCGAAGAATTTCCCGATGCCACGCGCGATCGTCCTTTCTTTCAGCGATCATATCGTGTATGTAGCGCCAGTTATCCATGGTCACCGGTTCATGGACGCCGTAGAGGTCCTCCAGAATCATGCGCGCGCCCCAATAGCAGCTCGTATTGACGATCTTGGGAAGATAGGGAATCGCGCGTTCCAGGCGGCTTTGCGCCTCTTCGGGAGAAGGCGCTTCCGAAAGACGGCTTCCATCTGGGCAACCGGCGTTATACAGATCGGAGACTACCATATGGTAGAGCAAAATATCATCCAATCCGCGCGCGCCAAGATGCGCGCTGTCTACATGCGTATGAGGATCGACAAAAGGAATTTCCCGGATTTTTTCCAATAGGGCTTCCGGCTTCATGGACGTTCTCCTTTC